>JBCCMF010000141.1:0-11008 GCA_039026435.1 Bacteroidota bacterium | reverse complement strand
GTGTCAGGATGAATCGGCTGACAGGCTCACGCCGGCGAGCCTTGAAGCCCTGGATGGTTGTTTGTTGAGGGTGCCCCGACGTTCACGTCGGCACCCGGTAGCTCTTACCATAATCCAACCTACAACCGTACCATCATGAGTGACTACCGTTTTGAAACCCTGCAGCTGCACGCAGGGCACACGCCAGACTCGGCCACCAACTCGCGGGCCGTCCCCATCTACGCCACCACGTCGTTCGTCTTCAACGACACCGAGCACGGGGCCAACCTGTTTGCGCTGAAGGAATTCGGCAACATCTACACCCGCATCATGAACCCGACCACGGCGGTGTTCGAGGAGCGCATCGCGGCCCTCGAAGGCGGCGTGGCGGCGCTCGCCACCGCATCGGGGCAGGCCGCGCAGTTCCTGGCGCTGACGACGCTGGCCGAGGCGGGCGACAACATCGTCTCCACGAGCTTCCTCTACGGCGGCACGTACAACCAATTCAAGGTCAGCTTCCCGCGCTTGGGCATCAACGTGCGCTTCGCCGATGGCGACGACCCCGACTCCATCGAGTCCCTGATCGACGACAAGACGAAGGCGATCTACCTCGAAACCATCGGCAACCCGCGCTTCAACATCCCCGACTTCGAGCGCATCGCCAAGATCGCCGAGTCGCACGGCGTGCCGCTGGTGGTGGACAACACCTTCGGCGCGGGCGGCTACCTCTTCCGCCCGCTGGAGCACGGCGCCAACATCGTGACGGCCAGCGCGACCAAGTGGATCGGCGGGCACGGCACGACCATCGGCGGCGTCATCGTGGACGGCGGCACGTTCCCGTGGGACAACGGGCGCTTCCCGTCCTTCACCACGCCCTCTCCCGGCTACCACGGCCTCAACTTCTGGGAGGTCTTCGGTCCCGACGGCGTGGTGGGCGCCAACGTCTCGTTCATTATCCGCGCACGCGTGGAAGGGCTGCGCGACTTCGGTCCGGCGCAGAACCCGTTCGGCTCATTCCTCTTGCTCCAGGGCCTCGAAACGCTCTCGCTACGCGTCCAGCGCTCGGTGGACAACGCCCTCGAACTGGCCAAGTGGCTCCAGCACCAGGAGCAGGTCAAGTGGGTCAGCTACCCCGGGCTGGAGAGTCATCCGTACCACGAGCGGGCCAAGAAGCTGCTGAACCACGGGTTCGGCGCGGTGCTGGCCTTCGGCGTGGAGGGCGGCCCCAACGCTGGGCAGGCGCTCGTCAACAACGTCAAGCTCGCCAGCCACCTGGCCAACGTGGGCGACGCGAAGACGCTGGTCATCCACCCGTCCTCGACGACGCATCAGCAGCTGGCGGCCGAGGAGCAGCTGGCGTCGGGCGTCACGCCGGACCTGATCCGCGTCTCGGTGGGCATCGAGCACATCGAAGACCTCAAGGCCGACTTCGCGCAGGCCCTCGCCGCCATCGGCGAGCCGGTCTTGGCCTGATCGGCAGCGTGTACTCTAGCCTGTGAGCTTTCGCTAAGGCGGGAGCATCGGACGGACGACCTCCGGTGCTCCCGCGCCCCACGGATGGCAGACCTCTACACCATACCCACCCTCACGCTCGAACGCGGCGGCACGCTCCGGCAGGCGCCCGTGGCGTACCGCACATGGGGGACGCTCAACGCAGCGGGCACCAACGCGATGCTCGTGTGCCACGCCCTCACCGGCGACCCGGACATCGACACCTGGTGGCCGGGGCTGTTCGGGCCGGGGCGCATCCTGGACCCCACGACGCACCTCATCGTGGCGTGCAACGTGCTCGGCTCGCCGTACGGCTCGGCATCGCCGATCACCACGGTGGCAGAAACGGGACAACCGTACGGACCGCTCTTTCCGGCGCTCACGATCCGCGACACCGTGGCGGCGCACAAGCAGGTGCTCGACCACCTGGGCGTGCAGCAGCTCGACCTCGTCATCGGCGGCTCGATGGGGGGGATGCAGGCGCTGGAGTGGGCGTTCTACGGCGAATACGTGAACACGCTGGGCGTGCTGGCCGTGGGCGGACGGCACTCGCCGTGGTGCATCGGGTGGAGCGAGGCGCAACGCCACGCCATCTTCGCCGACCCGAAGTGGAACGACGGGGTGTACGACCCCGCCGACCCGCCGCGCGCGGGGCTGGCCGCCGCGCGCATGATGGCGATGATCGCGTACCGATCGGCGCTGGAGTTCGAGCAGCGCTTTGGCCGTGCCGAGCAAGACGGTCGCGGCGATCTCTTCGCCGTCGAGAGCTATTTGCAATACCAAGGGCAGAAGCTCGTCGATCGCTTCGACGCCAACTGCTACGTAGCGCTGACGCGGCAGATGGACACGCACGACGTAGCCCGCGGGCGCGGCGACTACTACGATGTGCTCGCCAGCATCACACAGCCCACGTTCATCGTCGGCATCGACACGGACGTGCTGTACCCGTTGCACGAGCAGCGCGAGTTGGCTACGCATCTGCCAAACAGCTACCTCCATGTGGTAGAAAGCCCGTACGGCCACGACGGCTTCCTCATCGAACAAGCGGCTATAAACGACGCCTTATTGACATGGCATCAACCCCATTCAACCGTCTCATCCCCACCCGTGATCGCATGACCCCGCTACCGATTAAAGTGATGAAGTTTGGCGGGACCTCGGTGGGCACCATCGACCGCGTCCAGCACCTGGTCAACCTGGTCCAGGCCGCTGTCGGCACGCATCGTGTGGTGGTGGTGGCGTCGGCGCTCTCGGGCGTGACCGACACGCTGGTGGCGCTCATCGAGAGCCGCACATGGACCGAGCGCGTGCAGTACCTCAAGTGGATGCACGAGCGGCATCGCAACTTTGCGGTGCTGCTGCTACATGGCGCGTTGCTCCGGTCGTACCTCGACGAGTTGGAGGCGCAACTGCATGTCGTCCGCGACCGCCTCGCTATTCACGGCGATGCCACGCTGTCGCCCCAGATGCACGACGAGGTGCTAGCGATGGGCGAGCGGCTGTCCGTGCCGCTGATGGCGCGGCTGCTCGGCAAGGCCGGCGTGACAGCGCAGCCCGTCGATGCCACGCGGCTCATCTGCACCGACGCCACGTACCAGAATGCCACCGTGGATGTCGGCACTACCTACCGTCAGGTGACGGCGTGGTACGATGCCCTGCCCGGCGGTCTCGTGCCTGTGGTGACGGGCTTCCTCGGCGCCACGGCAGACGGTCACCCGACGACGCTGGGCCGGGGCGGCAGCGACTACTCGGCGGCTCTCCTGGCGGCAGCGCTGGATGCCGAAGTGCTAGAGCGATGGACGGACACCAACGGCATCTACACCGCCGACCCGCGCCTCCACCCAGACGCCAAACGCATCGCCACTATTGTGCTTCGGGAGGCGGCAGCCTGGAATCACGCCGGGCGCATCGGCATGCACCGCAAGGCGCTCGACCCGCTGGTGACGGCAGGCATCCCCGTCCACGTCCGCAGCACGCGCGAGCCCGCAAAGCCCGGTACGCAGATCTTACCTAGCGGCGTAAAAGCGCTCCCGCTGGCCAGCTAGCCGCGCTGCCGATGCCTCAACGCAGAAATGGCCGTAGCTTGAGGCCTCAGCACACCTCTTCTCCCTCAATTACGCAACGATAGCACCGTCCATGTCAGAAAAATTACGCGTCGGTATCCTTGGCGCCACCGGAGCCGTGGGGCAGAAGTTCGTCGAGTTGCTCGATGGACACCCTTGGTTTGAGATCACCGCCCTCGCGGCCTCGTCGCGCTCGGCGGGCAAGCGGTACAAGGAGGCTACCAACTGGATCGGCGCCAAGCCCATCCCCGCCGCCGTCGCCGACCAGATCGTGGTGCTGGCCGAACCTGGGCTGGACTGCGACTTCGTGTTCTCCGGCCTCGACGCCCGCGTAGCAGGCGACTTGGAGCGTGCCTTCGCCGAAGCGGGCTATCCGGTCATCTCCAACGCCCGCAACTACCGCATGCAGGCCGATGTGCCGCTGCTGATCCCCGAGGTCAACCCGGAGCATACGGCGCTGATCGAACGCCAGACGTGGGGCCGCGCTGGCGGGTACATCGTCACCAACCCCAACTGCTCTACGGTCGGGCTGGTGTGCGCGCTCAAGCCACTCCACGACGCCTTTGGGTTGGATGCCGTACAAGTCACTACCATGCAGGCGCTCTCGGGCGCAGGCTACCCCGGCGTGTCGTCGCTAGATGCGCTCGGGAACGTGGTACCGTACATCGGTGGGGAAGAGGACAAGATTGCCACCGAGCCGCTCAAGCTGCTGGGCGCCCTCGGCGAGGCAGGCATCGAACCCGCCCGCATCGCCATCAGCGCGCAGTGCAACCGCGTGCCTGTGCTAGAAGGCCATCTGGAGTGCGTGGCCGTGCGCTTCACGCAGCCCGCCACCGCTGCCGACGTCCGCGAGGCGCTCCTCAACTTCGAGAGCCCGATTGCTAGGCTCGACCTGCCGACGAAGCCACAGCCGTTTCTGCATCTGTTCGACGACCAGCGCTTCCCGCAGCCGCGCCGCCACAGCGAGCTGGGCGGCGGCATGACCGGATCGGTGGGCCGCGGCCGCGACGACGAGGTGCGCGACGTCAAGTTCGTCGTGTTGTCGCACAACACCATCCGAGGGGCCGCAGGTGGCGCTGTCCTCAACGCCGAGCTGCTGGTTGACCAAGGCCGATTGCGCACCCGCCCCGAGGCGGCTGTAGCGGTAGCATGATCCGCGAGGCGACCCCGGACGATCTGACTGCCATCGAGCAGTTGTGGCTGGCGCTTACCGCCGAGATGCACGCCGCCGACGCCCGCTTTCAACTCGCCGACGATGCCCTGACGCGCTGGCGCAACGACGCGCCGCACTGGCTGGCCGCCACCTCACACGGCGTGTGGGTCGTGGAGGCTGACGCACAGGTCGTAGGTTTCGCCGACGCCGAGCTGTGGCGGCCTCCGCCCATGTACATCGACGAGGCCATCGCGTTTATCAACCACTTTTATGTGGAGCCCAAGGACCGCCGCAACGGGCACGGACGCGGACTGCTGGATCGTGTGCAGGCGTGGGCGGCATCGAAGCAGTGCACGCACCTCCAGTGGCGCACGCTGGTCGCCAACCAGGCAGGTCGTGCGTTCTGGCGCGCCGTGGGCGGCACACCGTTCACAGAGACCTGGCGCTACCCGCTCGCCGAGGTCGCGGAACGCGAGCTTGAATCCAAGGTCCAGCCCCCGCTGGGCTTCCATTGAAGTTGTGTTAAGCCAACCCTCCGGTTTGACAAACGCGAACGGCATGTCGTATACTTGCGACCCGCCTGACGAAAGTGGGCGGTTACTCTCAAGCGGGTGTAGCTCAGTGGTAGAGCATCACGTTGCCAACGTGAGGGTCGTGAGTTCGAATCTCATCACCCGCTCCAACCCCGGCCAGCGATGGCTGGGGTTTCTTGTATCTGGCTGTTACCCATGAGGATAAGATTTGGCAATCGCGCTGCGCAGTCCTTATCCTTTATGGGCATAAAAAAAGCCCAGCACCCCCCCAGATGCTGGGCTTCCTCAAGGAGTGGGTATTGCCACACATCACATCACTCGAGGGTTACAAGCTGAAGGCTGAGGGCTCACGCTCTCGGCCTTCGCTTATTTTCGCCGGTGGCTGGAGACAGGCGCCGACGAATGGTATACTCAAAGTTGCTGGTACTACGACGGATGCACGCGGCGCGTTTGGGTAGGTTGTGTTAAAACGCTTACGGCGGCCCGTGTCAAGAGATTCTGTCGCAACACAAACATAATGCCTAGCGAATATGATGCCGAACCGGATCTTTGTCACCCGGAAAATCGCCGATGCCGCCCTGGATCGGCTGCGAGAGCATGCCGAGGTCGATCTTTGGGCTCATGATTTACCGCCAGACTACCCTACGCTCGCCGAACGTGTAGCAGATTGCGACGGTCTGCTCTGCATGCTGACCGATACCGTAGACGCTACGCTGATCGAGAGCAGCCCGAGGCTCAAAGTGATCAGCCAGATGGCCGTGGGCTACGACAACATCGACGTGGCGGCCGCGACAGCGCGAGGCATCGGGGTGGGGCACACGCCGGGCGTCTTGTCGGACGCTACCGCCGACCTGACGTGGGCGCTGATCCTGGGAGTGGCACGCCGGGTGGTGGAAAGTATGCAGTTCATCACCGATGGACAGTGGAAGACGTGGTATCCGCTCGGGCTGCTGGGCATGGACCTGAAAGGCGCCACGCTGGGTATCATCGGCATGGGCCGGATTGGGCAGGCCGCCGCGCGAAGGGCGATGGGCTTCGACATGAAGGTGCTCTACACGGGGCCGCGCGAGAAACCCGGTGTCGATGCCACGTATGTGCCGATGGACACGCTCCTGGCCGAGAGCGACATCGTGAGCCTGCACTGCCCGCTCACCCCAGACACACACCACCTGCTGAATGCCGATGCGTTCGCCAAGATGAAGCCGGGTAGCATCGTCGTGAACACCGCACGCGGCGCGGTCGTCGATCAAGACGCGCTGCTCGATGCCGTGCGGAGCAGGCACTTGGCCGGGGCCGGGCTGGATGTGACAGACCCCGAGCCCATCGACCCATCCCACCCGATCATGCACGAGCCCCGCATCATCGTCACACCCCACATCGGCTCGGCCAGCCAGTGGACGCGCCAGAAGATGTCCGAGATGACGGTGGACAACCTCCTCGCGGGGCTGCGTGGCGATCCGCTGCCGTTTACCGTGAACCCCGAAGTACGCGAAACGCAATGACACGCCTTGCCGGATGCATGATCGCCGCCATCATACTCGGGTGCCAGCCATCAGCCGAAAGAACGCTACCCGAACCTGAGCCGGGTGCAGCGACTGAGCCGATGGTGCTTCCGCTGTGGGACGCCGACCCGCCTGGCGGCCTCGCCACCGCTGCCGACGCGCCGGAGCTGACCGTCTACCTGCCACCCGAGGCGGAGCGCACCGGAGCGGCCGTCGTCATTCTGCCGGGCGGCGGCTATAAGATGTTGGCGACGGATCACGAGGGGCACGACGTGGCGCGGTGGCTCAACAGCCACGGCATCGCAGGCATCATGGCCACCTACCGACGCGGCGAGGCCTACCGCCACCCCGTGCCGCTGACGGATGCGCAGCGCGCCATCCAGACGGTCCGCGCCCGCGCCGACGCGTGGGGCATCGACCCGGACCGTGTGGGCATCCTCGGCTTCTCGGCAGGCGGGCACCTCGCCTCGACAACCGGAACGCTGTTCGACGAGCCGCTCGGCCCCGACGACGCCATCGCAACACAGTCAGCGCGCCCTGACTTTATGCTGCTGCTCTATCCGGTGATCTCGATGACCACCGAGCACACCCACCAGGGCTCGAAGTGGCATCTCCTCGGCGACGACCCCGATCCCGCCGTGGTGCGCCGGATGTCCAGCGAGTTGCAGGTCACGCCAGACACGCCGCCCACGTTTCTCTTCCACACGAACGAAGACTCCGGCGTCCCGCCAGAAAACAGCGTGCTCTTCTACCAGGCGTTGCGGCAAGCGGGTGTGCCCGCCGAGATGCATATCTACGAGCCAGGACGGCACGGCCTCGGCCTCGCGCCCGACCATCCGACGTTGCACACGTGGCCCGATCTGGCGATCAACTGGATGCGGCACCGGGGCGTGATTGACTGAGGTAGGCTGCGTGAAATGTTGGGGATTCCGGTGCGCTGTGTTGCGATTTCAGGGTGGCCCCTTAACTTCGGTCGCATCGTTGACTATACACTCGACTCTTCAACTCGCATTATGAGCGTTCTCGTTGATAAGAACACCCGGCTGGTCGTGCAGGGCTTCACTGGTAAGGAAGGCACGTTCCACGCCACCCAAATGCTCGATTACGGCACCAACGTGGTGGCGGGCGTCACGCCCAAGAAAGGGGGGCAGACCCATCTGGACCGCCCCGTCTTCAACACCGTGGCCGAAGCCGTAGCGCACGAGGGCGCCAACGTGTCGGTGATCTTCGTGCCGCCGCCGTTCGCCGCCGATGCGATCATGGAGGCGGCCGATGCGGGCGTCGAAGTGATCATCTGCATCACGGAAGGCATCCCCGTGCGCGACATGATTCCGGCCTACCAGTACGTGCAGAAGACCGGCGCGCGACTCGTCGGGCCAAACTGCCCCGGGGTCATCACGCCTGGCCAAGCCAAGGTGGGCATCATGCCGGCTATGATCTTCAGCGAAGGGCCCATCGGTCTGGTCTCGCGCTCCGGCACGCTGACGTACGAAGCCGTCGATCAACTCACGCGCGAGGGCCTTGGGCAGACGACCGCCATCGGTATTGGCGGCGACCCGATCATCGGCACGCGCTTCATCGACGCGCTCAAGCTCTTCGAGGCCGACGGTGAGACGGAAGCGGTCGTCATGATCGGCGAGATTGGGGGCACAGCAGAGGAAGAGGCTGCCGATTACATCAAGAACCACATGACGAAGCCCGTCTTTGGCTTCATCGCAGGCGCTACGGCACCTCCGGGACGCCGCATGGGCCACGCGGGTGCCATCATCTCGGGCGGCAAAGGCACGGCCGAGGACAAGTTTGCAGCGCTAGAGGCGGCTGGTGCGGTCGTCGTCAAGAACCCCGCCTTCATCGGCAGCACGGTGAAAGCGCACCTCGCCGCCGCTGGGTAAGCGCGCCGCGAAACCATCACCATCCACACACGGAAGCGCCAGCCCCGCATCGACGAGGCTGGCGCTTTTTCGGTGTCGTAATACCCGATCTCCAAAATAGCGCTGCATCTCGTTCGGGCAAATCCAACGCCTCCCTCGAGGGAGGTGGGCCGCCTTCAGGCGGGTCGGAGGGTGTACGTGCTGAACTGAGATACACCCCCAGCCCTTCGGGCAGCCCCCTGCGAGGGGGCGGTTGCGCAATGCGTCACCGGGAGGTTGGCATGCCGTTTCCTGGGAGAGGGTGTTGGACGATCTACGGCTTCTCGAAGTAGAGGTAGGCGTACATGGCCATCCCGAAGCTGGCCACGTCGGTAGAGACCAGCTTCCAGCCGTCGCGAGCGTACTTGTCCAGCGCGGCCTGCATGTCCTTTGTCGAACCGTCGACGATATGGTTCTTGTTCGCGAGCGCCTTCGAGTAATAGATGAACGACTCGACTTTGTATTGCGGCATGACAGCGGTGGGTTGGGGGAGAAAAACCGGGTGGCCTAGACCGTCTCGGCCTCGCGAAGTTTCGGGAGGGCGCGGGCTACGAGGTAGACGCCAGCCAGCACCAGCGGGATGCTGAGGACCTGGCCCACGTGCAGCTCGAAGGGGATGTACTGGACAAAATCCGCGTGGCTCTCCTTGACGAACTCGATGAAGAAGCGCGCCGTGAAGACCAGGATGAAGAAGAGCCCCAGCAGTAGCCCGTGCGGGGTGCGGCTGCCCAGCTTGCGATACAGCGAGAAGAGCAGCACCCAGATGAGCAAATAGCTGGCGGACTCGTACAGCATGGACGGGTGGCGCGGCAGGTCGTCGATGCGCTCGAAGACGACCGCCCAGGCCACATCGGTGGGGACGCCCAGGATTTCGGAGTTGAAGAAGTTGGCCAGGCGAATCAGGCAGCCCGCAAGCGCCGTGGCCACGGCGATCCGGTCGATCACCCACAAGAACGGCTGCTTCGGGCGGCTCTTCGAATAGAAGTACAGCGCGATGATGATGCCGATGGCGCCGCCGTGACTCGCTAGCCCGCCTTTGTGGATGGCCAGGATCTCCAGCGGATTCGCCAGGAAGTAGCCCGGGTTGTAGAAAAAGCAGTGCCCCAGCCGTGCGCCAATCACCGTTCCTGCGAGCATATAGAGCAGCAGCTTGTCGAGGTCGGCCTCGGGCTTGCGCTCGCGCTGGAAGACGTAGCGCATGAAGTAGAAGCCCAGCACGAAGCCCGTGGCGAAGAGCAGCCCGTACCACCGCAGCGCGAACGGGCCGAGCTGCACGATGACGGGATCCATGTTCCAGTGGAAGTACGACGGGTCAGGCATGAACGTGAGGACCTGTGTGCGATGCGCGCTCCCTTACGCCGCACAGCCAGCACGGTTGCCCGTGGAACGGCATGCACGCGTGCACGGTAGAGACACCGTGATGAGCCTGCCCGCTTGTTCACATCATTGTCTCACAAGCCAACCGTGTGTCCCGATGCGCGCTCTCATCGCTGCCGTTCTTCTCATCGCCTGGATGGCAACGCCCGTGGTGGCGCAGCCTGTCCTGACGCGTGCCTTCCCAGCGCACACCTTCCAAAACCCCGTCGATCTGCAGCACGCTGGCGATGGCAGCGGGCGCCTGTTCGTGGTGGAGCAGCCGGGCTTTATAGTCGCCGTGACGCCCGCTGACGAAGCCGCGGAGCCACAAGCGTTTCTGGATATCAGCGACCGCGTGGGCGATCGCGGCGGGGAGGAAGGGCTGCTTGGCCTAGCGTTCCACCCCGACTACGCGAGTAACGGCCACTTCTTCGTCTACTACACGGCGTACAACCCACGCCGTTCGGTTGTGGCGCGCTACACGGTGGACGCGGGCGATGCCTCGCGGGCGCAGCCGGGTAGCGAGCAGGTCATCCTAGAGATCGAGCAGCCGTTCAGCAACCACAACGCGGGCCAGCTCGCCTTTGGCCCCGACGGCTTCCTCTACATCGCCTTGGGCGATGGCGGCTCGGGCGGCGACCCCATCGAGGCGGGCGAAGACCCGACCACGCTCCTCGGCGCGCTGCTGCGCATCGATGTAGACGGGGCGGCCCCCTACGTCATCCCTGCCGACAATCCGTTTGTGGGCGACACAGGCGGCGCCCGCGAAGAGATCTGGGCGTACGGCCTCCGCAACCCGTGGCGGTTCAGCTTCGACCCCGCGACTGAGCGGTTGTGGCTAGCGGATGTGGGGCAGAACGCATACGAAGAGGTCAACGTCATCGAACGCGGCGGCAATGACGGCTGGGACCATCGCGAGGGCCCCGCCTGCTTCGAGCCGAGCGTCGGCTGCGCCACAGGCGGGTTCATCGCACCGCGCCACAGCTACCCCCACACGCTCGGCCGCTCGATTACGGGCGGC
>JBCCMF010000140.1:0-11022 GCA_039026435.1 Bacteroidota bacterium | reverse complement strand
GGCCCCAGGTCGCCGATGCCGTAGGGGCTGGGGAGCGAGGTGATGTGGAGCAGCACGCCACTACTCCGCTGCGAGAGCGTCAAGGTCGTGTCAGGCAAGAGGATACGATGGCGAGAGTCCGGCGTCGGCGGCGTCCGGCAGGGCGGCCCAAGATAATGGCGCGGCCCAGTGGATGCCAATGCGACCGATGGCGTTCGGGCGGCGTCCTACCTCTACCTAATCTCTCACTTTCGGCGCGCTATGCTTCCTGCGCTCACCGTCCGCGACCTCACGCGGGCCTTGCCCCTCGGCGATACGCCCATCCAGATCCTGCGCGGGCTCTCCTTCACCATCAAGCGCGGCGAGTGGGTCGCCATCACGGGGCCGTCGGGCTCGGGCAAGTCGACGTTGCTCGGCATTTTATCCGGCCTTGATGCGCCCTCTTCGGGACACGTATCGGTGGATGGCGTCGAGATCTCGACACTTCCCGAGGCCGAACTCGCTCGGCTGCGCAACGAGAAGATTGGCATCGTCTTCCAGTCGTTTAACCTGATCGGGACGCTAACGGCGCAGGAGAACGTGGAGGTGCCGATGTATGTGGGGCCGAACCGCCGCCAAGCGGCTAAGCGCGCCAAGGCAATGCTGGACCGCGTGGGGCTGAGCGATCGCCTAGACCACCGTCCGCACCAGCTCTCCGGCGGGCAGCAGCAGCGCGTCGCCATCGCCCGGGCGATGGTGACCGAGCCGCCCGTGCTCGTCGCCGATGAGCCCACAGGCAACCTCGACTCGGCCACAAGCGAGCAGATCCTCGACCTCTTTGCCGAGCTGCACCGCGACCTGGGCGTGACGCTGATCGTGGTGACGCACGACCCCGCCGTGGCCGCCCGGGCTGACCGGGTCCTCCACCTCGTGGACGGACGGTTGGTTCAGGACGAGACAACCGAGCGCCCAGCGGAGGCGAACGCATGAACGTCGGCTTTTCGATCCGCTACGCCTTCCGGTCGCTCCTTCGCGATGGGCAGCGCACGCTCTTGGCGATGGTGTGCGTCACGTTTGGTGTGATGTCGCTCGTCGCCCTGCAGCAACTCTCCGCCATCATCGACGAGGCGTTCCTCCTGTCGCCTCGCATGCAGCAAGGTGGCGACCTTGTCCTCTCGCGCTCTGACCGCGCCATCACGGATGAGGATACAGCGGCTCTGAGCAATCTTGGCATCGACTCGTGGACGGGATTCACCCGCGTTCCTGCACAACTGCTCCGGACTACACGCTCCGGCGAGGTCATCTTCCTCTCCAGCGTCCTCGCCGTCGATCCCGAGCGCTTCCCGCTGCTGGGCACTGTGCGTATGCGCGATGACGCGGTCTTTGGCGATGTGCTGTCCACGCCCAACGGCGCCGTCGTCACCCGCGACCTCGCCGACCGCCTCGCGCTGACCTTGGGCGACTCATTGGCCCTAGCCGGGTCGCCGGGATCGCCGCCGTTCTACTTGACCGTGGCCGGCGTGGCCGAGCAGACGCCCAGCCGACAAGGTGGCAGTGTCTTTATGAGCTTGGCCACGGCGCAGCAACTTGGCTTCGCCAACCTCACGAGCATCGCCGTCCGCCACGAGACGCCCGACTCAGCAGCCACAGTCCTCCAAGCGGCAGGCTGGGCGGCCCGCGTCGTGCCGCTAGCGCCCAACTCAGACGCCGCCGACCTCTTCGGCTTCATGCTGGCGGGCGCGGGCATCCTCGGCCTGCTGATTGGCGGCACCGGCGTGGCCAACACGATGCAGGTGCTGCTGGCGCGCCGCACCGACGAGATCGCCACACTCAAAGCACTCGGCTACCAGAAGGGCCACTTGCTGCAGCTGTTCGGGATGGAGGCATTGCTGATTGGCCTGGGCGGTGGCATTACAGGTGTGCTCCTCGGGCTCGGGCTGGCTTCGGGTTTCATGCAGTTGCTCATGGCTACCGTCCCGTTCTTGCTGGATTATCGCATGGACCTCGGCATCATGGCAGGCGGCGTGCTCGTCGGCGTGCTGACGGCGATGATCTTTGGCTTGGTGGCCATCGTGCGCGCCAGCGAGGTGCGCCCGGCGCTGCTCCTGCGCGGCCTCGCCGTCCCGATGCAGCGGTTGGAGCGCGCCAAAGTCCTCGGGCTGTACGGCTTGCTACTGGTCCTCTTCGGCGGACTGAGTAGCGTGGTGCTGGGCTCAGCACTGCAGGGCTTCGGCGTGGTGGCGGCTGGGCTCGTGGGCTTGCTCGTGCTCGGACTGGTCCTCGGCGGTGTGCTGTGGCTGGTGGTCCGCCTGCCGCTGCCGGGCGCGCCGCTGCTTCGGATGGCGCGGCGCAACCTCCGGCACCAGCCGCTCCGCGTGATCTACGGCCTTGTGGCGCTGTTCGTCGGCACGTTCGCCATCGGGTTTGCCGCGGTGACGCTCCTCAACGCGATGGGCCAGCGGTCGGTGCGGTCGCTCGACCTGAGTGGCCTCAACACGTACGTCTACGCCGAGCGTCCCCAAGAAGCTGCCCTCGCCGACACGCTCGCCGCGCTGGGCGCCACCGAGCAACGCGTGTCCTACCTCGCCACTGTCCGCGTCGGCCGCATCGACAGCACCCTGGAGGCCACTTCTGTCACAGGCCGTACCCGCTTTGCCATGACGGGCGACGTCACGCTCAGCGACAGCCTCCGCATTGCCCCAGCGCACGCCGCCTTCATGCCCGACTGGCAAAGCAGGCGTAGCGGGCTGGAGATCGGCGATACCTTGGTGTTCGCCACCGCCCTTGCCACCGACACGCTCCGCTTTGCGGGGACGTACACGCCCGCCGTCGGGCCAGCGAGTGTGATTGCGCCCCGCAACTGGCTCGTCGATGCGAGCGTGGCACAGCGCCTCGGCGGACCCTCGGCGGCGATCACGCTCAACGCAGCCGTGCCCGAGGGGACCTTGGAAGGCACAACGCGGCAACTCGGCCGCGCCTTCCCGAGCGCTGTGGTGTTCAGCTCCGCGACCATCTCCGAGGCGATCAACCGCCTCTTCCTCGGTCTGTTTTGGTTCGTGATGGCGGTGGCGGGGCTGGCATTGGTGGCGGGCGCCGTGCTCATCGCCAACGCTGTGGGCCTGGCGATGCTGGAGCGGCAGCGCGAGCTGGGCGTGCTCAAGGCCGTGGGCTACAGCAGCCGTGCCGTCCTCACCACCGTGCTGCTTGAAAACGCCCTGCTCGGCTTCATCGGCGGCCTGATGAGCGTGCTCGGCCTCTACCTGTTCATCCCCATCATCAACATGCGCTTCCCATCGGCGGGCCTGATGCTTGAACCTAGCCAAGCTGCCCTGCTCATCCTTGTGGCAATGCTGTTTGCGGTAGCGAGCGCACTCGTCGTTGCGTGGAAGCCTACACAAGAACGTCCGCTCACGGTGCTTCGGCGAGGCTGAGCATGCGGGCTAGCATTGTAGAACAGCGCACGCCACATCGCGTACGGGACGGGCAACTACAAGCCTTTCCCGATCCCCAATGAGTGAACGCGATCAGAAACTAGAAGCCCTCGGCTACCCACTCGACGATGTACCTGGGCCAGGCGCCATCTACCGCCCGGTCGTCATCGACGGCACGACTGTCTACGTCTCGGGTGCGGTCCCCGTCGCCAACGGCGTGCTGACCAGCAAAGGCAAGGTGCCCTCCGAAGTGAGCCTGGACGATGCGCAGCAAGCCGCCGCTCTTTGTGCCGCCAACAACCTCCGCATGGTGCGCGCCGCCATCGGCTCTCTCGACCGCATCGAGCGCGTCCTGCGCATCACCGGCTACGTCAACAGCGACGTCGATTTTACCGAGCCGCAACTCGTCATCAACGGCGCCTCGAAGCTCGCGATTGCGGTCTTCGGTGAGGATGCAGGCATGGGCGCTCGTTCAGCCGTCGGTGTGGCACAGCTCCCACGCGGCGCCAGCACTGAAGTCGAGATGATTCTCAAGCTCAAAGCCTGATATGTTGCTGGTCCTGATGCGCGTGTAGATCTACTCTATGTCGCTGAAGTCATCCAGCGTCGTCGTCACGTACCCATACAGCGGCGTGTAGTGATCGCCGCCAGGGTATTCGTACAGCGTTGAATTTACGTTCATCGACTCAAAATGCTGGTGGGCATTGACTGAGTTGTAATGGGGCACGATGAAGTCGCGTGTCCCTGAATGAAAGAACAGGTGACCCTGAGGCAGCCACCCTTGGAGCAACGTATTCTCCTCCAGCGCACGTGTCCACTGGTCATCGGCGCCACTTTGGAGGGCATCCATAAAGGGTGCCTGAAAGATCTCGGCTGGTTTCAGCGACGGAATATCCAAGGCGTCGATCTGGTCTCTCACCGCATAGGTCCAGATGCTCTCTGCGCTTCGATTCAGGCTTGCGGCATAGTTATTCACCGAGTACACCCCCCAGCTGTAGATAGATAATTCGGGGTCTTCCACATCGCGGTTCGTCATGATGTCCTTGACAAAGGTGATATAATCGTAGGGGCCTGCGAAGAGCGATGTCCCCTTAACAGCAAACTCGCCCGCGTACTTCTCTTGCAGGTATCTGTGCGTAGCTAACCCAGCGCCCCCACCTTCCGACCATCCCATCAGGAAGACATCGTTGGAGAACGGTACATCGCGTAGTTCAAGCAGTTGCCTGGTCGCACGCAGCATGTCCACTGACACCTCTGCCAGCTCGTGATGCACCGTGTAGGGATGCTCCCGGTCAGCCGAGGCGCCGTAGCCCACGTAGTCGGGCATGGAGACGACGTAGCCGTTTGACGCGACCGTTGCGCCCACGAAGTACATTTCGGAGCTGCCATTCGGCCCGCCTCTGTACGTGGACGGCACCTCGTCGTCATCGCCCGGGATGATCGTGCCGTGATGATTCTGAACGAGGTCTAGGCTGCCAGGTACACCTTGCGGAATGAATACCAAGCCCGAGACTTCCAGCGGATTACCGGCATCCACTGAGCGGTATACGACGGAGTAGATGTCCAAGTCATAGCTGGTATAGGCCGACACGTCACCCTCGTCGGCTGCCGCTGCAACAACTTCGCCGACAGTCATGCTGCTCGTTTTGGAATAGGACACCAGCGCGCCCCGCTCGATCGAAGGGGGTAGGGTGGTGACCAGCGCCCCACTCTCGGTGCATCCGCTAGCAATAGTAATGAGTAAGGCGAGGAAGAATACGGAAAACAGCAGGCGTTTCGCCAAAGGACGTTGCTTAAGGTTCACAAGGATATCGAAGTCTTTGTTGTGCAGAACGTTTTAAGTTAAGCGGTCTAAACAAAAGAGGGCAGTTATGCACGTATCTCGTCGGGAAGCACTACAGATTTTGGCAACGAGCGGTGCCGGCTTGATGGTCGCCGGCGTGCTGACGGGCTGTGTGACTACGGAAGGCGGCGGCGCAAGCCCACAGGTCGGCGATATGTCGTATCCGTACGCCCTGCCCGATCTCAGCTATGCGTATGATGCGCTGGTGCCCGCCATCGACGCGCGGACGATGGAGATCCACCATTCGCGCCACCATCAGGGCTATGTGAACAAGCTCAACACGGCCCTCGAAGCGCACGCCGAGCTGCAAGGCGAGACGCTGGGGAGCCTGCTGGGTCGGCTACCACAACTGCCCGAGGACGTACAAGCGGCCGTCCAGAACAGCGGCGGCGGGCACTTCAATCATACGCTCTTCTGGACGGTGATCAGCCCCAACGGCGGCGGTGCGCCAACAGGACCACTCGCCGACGCCCTCGCCCGCGACTTCGGCTCGTTCGATGCTTTCAAAGAGCAATTCGCACAGGCGGCCGGATCGGTCTTTGGGAGTGGCTGGGCCTGGCTTGTGCAGGACAACGGTACGCTCAGCATCGCACAAACGGGCGAGCAGGACACGCCCCTTGCGGACGGACAGACGCCGATCCTGGGCTTGGATGTGTGGGAGCACGCGTACTACCTCAACTACCAGAACCGCCGCGCCGACTACGTAGCGAGCTTCTGGGACGTGGTCAACTGGGAGCAGTGCGCGGCCTACTACGAAGCAGCATGAGCCGCTCTGGGGCTTATTGAGGAGTGGAGCGGCCCACGCAGCAGGAATTGACGAACCCTTTATTCGATCAGTGCCCGCGCCGCATACAAACGGGAGCGGGGTGGCGTACTTTCTGACGTCCCGTCACGTCCGCCTGATCTGTCCTCTCCATGTCTGCACTCGCTCGGCGCGAACCCAACGTCAACCTCGACCTTGCCCTTGACCACGGACTCACCGAAGAGGAATACGGCTGGGTCATCGAGGCTCTCGGCCGCACGCCTACGTTCGTCGAACTCGGCATCTACTCGGTGATGTGGAGCGAGCACTGCTCGTACAAAAACTCCATTGCGGTGCTCAAGACGCTGCCCCGCGACGGCGAGCAGCTGCTAGTGGGCGCAGGCGAGGAAAACGCGGGTCTGGTCGACATCGGCGACGGGCTGGCATGCGCATTTAAGATCGAGAGCCATAACCACCCGAGCGCGGTCGAGCCGTACCAAGGCGCGGCCACTGGCGTGGGCGGCATCCAGCGCGACATCTTCACGATGGGCGCCCGCCCCATCGCCTCGCTCAACTCGCTCCGCTTCGGCAGCCTCGACAACCCACGCGTGCGCTACCTCTTCGACGGCGTCGTGCGCGGCATCGGCGACTACGGCAACTCGTTCGGCGTGCCCACGGTAGCGGGCGAGGTCTACTTCGACCCGAAGTACGAGGGCAACCCGCTCGTCAACGCCATGAGCGTCGGCATCGTCAAGGTGGGCGAGACGGCGTCGGCGATTGCCGAAGGCGTGGGCAACCCGGTCTACATCGTGGGCGCCGCCACGGGCCGCGATGGCATCCACGGCGCCACGTTCGCCTCGGAAGAGATCAGCGAAGCCAGCGAGGCCAAGCGCCCCAGCGTGCAGGTGGGCGACCCGTTCACCGAGAAGCTGCTGCTGGAAGCGACGCTCGAAGCCATCCGCTCCGGCCTTGTCGTCGGCATCCAAGACATGGGCGCGGCCGGCATCACGTGCTCGTCGTGCGAGATGAGCGAGAAGGGCGGCAGCGGCATGACGCTCCAGCTCGAACGCGTGCCGCAGCGCGAGACGGGCATGACGCCGTACGAGATCATGCTCTCCGAGAGCCAGGAGCGCATGCTGATCGTGTGCCTACCCGAGCACGAGGCCGCGCTGAAAGCCGTCTTCGAGAAGTGGGACCTGCACGCTGCGCACATCGGCCAGGTGACCGACGACGGCCGCGTCAAGGTCTACTGGCACGGCGACCTCGTTGCCGACGTCCCCGCCGACCACCTCGCCCTCGGCGGCGGCGCCCCGGTCTACTACCGCGAGACAGCATACCCGAGCTACCTCGACGACGCCCACGCCTTCGACGCCTCCGAGCTGGCCGACCTGACACCCGAGACGGCCACGCAGGCCCTGCTCGATCTGCTCGCCTCGCCCAACATCGCCTCGAAGCGCTGGGTGTTTGAACAGTACGACACGATGGTGCGCACCAACACGGTCGTCGGCCCCGGCCCGAGCGATGCGGCGGTCGTGCGACTCAAAGACTCGAGCAAAGGCCTCGCCGTCAAGACCGACTGCAACGGCCGGTACGTCTACCTCGACCCGCGCAAGGGCGGTCAGATCGCGGTGGCCGAGGCGGCGCGCAACGTGGTCTGCGCGGGCGGTCAGCCCGTGGCCATCACCAACTGCCTCAACTACGGCAACCCGTACAAGCCCGAGGTCTACTGGGTGTTCAAGGAGTCCGTGGGCGGCATGGGCGACGCGTGCCGCGCGCTGGGCACGCCCGTCACGGGCGGCAACGTGTCGTTCTACAACGAGAACCCCGACGGCGCCGTCTTCCCCACGCCGACCATCGGTATGCTGGGACTGGTCGCGGACATCGACGCGCACACCACCACCGCCAACTTCAAGGCCGAGGGCGATGCCATCCTGCTGCTGTCGCCCGCCGCGTGGGCGTTCGACGATGGCATCGAAGCCTCGGAATACCTCGCCACGGCGCATGGCATGACGGCGGGCCACGCGCCGCGCTTCGACCTGGACGAGGAGAAGGCGGTGCAAGACGCCACGCTCGCGCTCATCCGCGCCGGGCTGGTGCAGAGCGCACACGACGTCTCGGATGGCGGATTAGCCGTCAACTTGGCCGAAAGCGGCATCTTCTCGGGGCTGGGCGCCACGGTGAATCTGGAGGCAGGTAAGAATCTGCGACTCGACGGAGTCTTGTATGGCGAAGCGCAGTCGCGGGTGGTGCTCACCGCACGCCCCGGCGCCGTCGACGCGATCATCACCTCACTCGCCGACCGCGACGTCCAGGCCACGCGCCTGGGCACCGTCGGTAGCGACACGCTGACGATCCGCGTAGGTGGCACGACGGTCATCGAGGCCGCTTGTAACGCGCTCGCCCAACCTTATAACGAAACTATCCCGAGCATCATGGGCTGAGAGACGCTGATCTGCGCCAAACAGTTACGAAACACGCCGTTTGGCTCGTCGGTTGCTACTTCAGCCGAAGCTCTTGACTTCCTATCAAAAACACCATTTCACAGACGTAAACGAGGTGCCTCCATGGCCAAGTACATCACCGGAACCGACGCCAATTTCCAGAGCGAAGTCCTGGGCTCCGATCAGCCCGTGTTGGTCGATTTCTGGGCCACATGGTGCGGCCCTTGCCGCATGATCGCGCCCACCATCGAGCAGCTCGCCGACGAGTTCGACGGCCGCGCCAAGGTGGTCAAGCTGGACGTAGACAACAATCCGCAGACCGCCATGCAGTTTGGCGTCCGCTCCATCCCCACGCTGCTCTTCTTCAAAGACGGGCAGGTGGTGGAGCAGATGGTCGGTGCCGTGCCCAAGAAGAAGCTAAGCGACAAGCTCGCCTCTCTCGCAGGCCAGCCGGCGTAACCCGCGCCTATCGACGAGCGGCCTCGGGCTTCGGGCATGACGCCTGTGGCTTCGAGGCCGTTTTCGTTTACCTTGCTGTTCGTCTCCACCCGTTCATTCGCCAATCCGACCCGACCATGAGTGTACTGTCCACGCTCGACTTCTCCTCCGCCGAACGCCTCCCCGTCGTCATCCTCGGCAGCGGTCCTGCAGGCCTGACGGCTGCGCTGTACACCGCGCGCGCCAACCTGAACCCCGTCGTCTTCCACGGGCCTCAACAAGGCGGGCAGCTCACCACGACGACGGATGTGGAGAACTTTCCGGGCTACCCCGATGGCGTGATGGGACCGCAGATGATGATGGACTTCCAGCAGCAGGTGGAACGCTTCGGCACCGACCTGCGCTACGGCTTCATCACCGAAGTGGACCTCTCCGAGCGCCCGTTCAAGCTGGTCGTGGACGAAGAGACGCCCGTGCTCGCCGATACCATCATCATCGCCACAGGCGCCTCGGCCAAGTACTTGGGCTTGGAGAATGAGAGGCGTCTCTTGGGACGCGGCGTCTCGGCGTGTGCCACATGCGACGGGGCCTTCTTCCGCGACGAGGAGATCGCCATCGTGGGCGGCGGCGACACGGCCATGGAAGAAGCCCTCTTCCTGACGCGCTTCGGCAAGAAGGTCTACGTGATCCACCGCCGCGCCGAGCTGCGGGCGTCGAAGATCATGCAGGAGCGGGCGTTCGCGAACGACAAGATCGAGTTCATCTGGAACACCCAGGTCACCGATGTCCTCGGCGAGAACGCCGTCACCTCGCTACGCCTCTTCAACCGCGAGACCGAGGAGACCAGCGACCTGCCCGTGACGGGCTTCTTCGTTGCCATCGGTCATAAGCCCAACACCGACGTCTTCAAGGGCTGGCTGGACATGGACGAGAACGGCTATATCATCAATAAGCCCGACTCCACCTACACCAACATCCCCGGCGTCTTCGTCAGCGGCGACGCGCAGGACCACGTCTACCGCCAGGCGATCACCGCCGCCGGCTCTGGCTGTATGGCCGCCATCGACGCCGAGCGCTGGCTCGCCGAGCAAGGCGACATCGACGCGGTACGCACGCAGACCGAGTATCACGCCGTTTAAGCCAAACAGCGTCGGCATAAAAACATGAATGGCCTCGTCGTGACGGGAGATACTCCACGTCGCGACGAGGCCATCGCATGTACAGTTGCCATGCTGACGGCTAGCGCACGCCCATCAGCAAGTCGAAGGTGAGCTGGTCGAGGCGTTCGTAGGCCAAACCCCGTGCACCGAGGGCTTCGCGGTCGAACGTGTGGCTCTTGAGCTTGTCGGCCTGTGCCGACGAGTACGTGCCGATGCGCGGTACGCCGGGGTTGATCATGTTGATGTTGGCCAGCAGCGCCTGGATTTCGCTGTCTTCGTTGAACTGCCGCGCCTTCTCTTTCAGGATGAGGTACGTGCGTATGCAGCCGCGCGCGAAGTCCTTGACGCCCTCGTAGTCCTCGGTGCGGTACGCGTGCGCGTCGAAGTGCAGCGGCCCGTCGTAGCCTACGTCCTCCAGGAACTTGACGAGGAAGAAGTTGGGCTTGATCATGTGCGAGGCAAAGCGGAAGTCCTGATCGTAGCGGCCCGGGTTCTGGTCGTTCAGGTCGATGTGGAACAGCTTGCCCGCGTCCCACGCCTGCGCGATGGCGTGCATGAAGTTGAGCCCGGCCATCTGCTCGTGCGCTACCTCCGGGTTGACGCCCACCATCGCGGGGTCGTCGAGCGTTTCAATGAAGGCGAGCATGGCCGCTGTCGTGGGCAGGTAGATGTCGCCGCGTGGCTCGTTGGGCTTAGCCTCCAGCGCGAAGCGGTAGCCATAGCCTTGGTCCTTGCTGTACTCGCAGAGGAAGTTGAGCGCCTCGCGGAAGCGTTTCAGGCCGTTGAGCGCATTCTTGCTGGCGTCGGTCTCGGTGCCTTCGCGGCCGCCCCAGAACACGTACGTCTCCGCGCCGAACTCTTTGCCGAGGTCCATCGCCCGCATCGTCTTCTGCACGGCATAGGCGCGCACGGCCGGATCGTTCGATGTAAACGCGCCGTCTTTGAACGCCGCATCCGAGAACAGATTGGTCGTGGCCATCGGCACCTTGATGCCGGTGTCGTCGAGCGC
>JBCCMF010000139.1:0-11063 GCA_039026435.1 Bacteroidota bacterium | reverse complement strand
GGGCTCCACGATGCCGACGATCTCGATATCGCCCCGGTCCTCACGCCCTAGAATCCAATGCACATGCGTGTGAACGAGCCCGACGACGCCGACACGCAGCGGCGCGTCCGGTACATCGGTGAGAGCTTGCGCCGAGACGATTGGCACAGCAATAATTGCCAAGAGACAGAAAACGAGTAGCTTAGACAAGGTATGAGCGGGGCTGAAGAGGGTCGGGAGGCCTTATGGTACTACACGCCCTCGACGCTTCCAAACCCTTGACTCGTCACGCATCCGCGCACAGCAGACTACACTGGAGATAAGCCAGTCTGCTCATATTGCGCGGATATACCACAACGAGTATAGCACTATTGCTGGCAAGCTAATGAGAGTGAATATCGCCATACTCAACCAAAACGCTTTTCGCTCGTCTGGCTTCATGTTCTTGAAGCGAGTGCTCGGCCTTGGTAGGGTATACCCTAGAACTCGCCCGGTTATGACGGTTGCGAGTAGCATGGACACCGATATTATTGCTGTATTAGCAGCTATTGTGTCAACCCCCATTCAAATATCCTCCGTGATCTCAATTAGGTGTCGCCCGCAGAGCTGGTTCGAGAGCGTGGAGAACATTGACCGTTGCCACGGCGCACGTACCGCCTGGAGGTGCCGATCCCCGACGACAGCACTGTTCTTACATCTTAGCGACCGCACAGGGGAACGCCAACGCACCCACCTCTTTTTGTGCGTAGCCTAATTTACGTTCGCTGCCCAAATCGAGCAATGCCCTACAGCCCAATATTCATTGCCAACTTCGCAACGAGTTCGGGCTTCCGCTACTCCTCCCGCACAAAAATGCCTTCCTGGAAGACGCGCGCGAAGCTGCCAAAGACACCTTTGCCACCCTCGATGCGCGTGAGGATGTTGGGCACCTCGCCGGGCGACAGGGTAGAGCCGCCCTGCTGTACCGCCTCGGAGCGAATGAAGTCGTACAGGTTATCATCCAGCGCACTCGCAGCGATGGTGGTCGGACCGTAGAACGCTACGGCCAGCCACGGCAGCGGCACGTTCAGCGAGCCGTCGGCATTGAGGGTGTAGTTGGCCTCGTTGAGCGGCGGCGAGTTGCCGATGCGGATGTCCAGTAGGTCATCGGGCTCGAAGTCGTCATCGTCATCGAGCTCACCGTCGCCGTTTTCGTCGAGGAAGGCGAAGATGAACGGCACGAGGTTGTCCTGCGTGGGCTGGAGCGACTCCACGGTGAAGAGGTAGTACGACTGGCGCCCGGGGTAGAAGCTCGGCGTCAGGTCTACGCTCACCTGGTCGTCGGTGGCGTAGGTGGCGGTGAGGTTGTTGACTTGCACGACCGAGAACGTATCGGGCACGATGGTCGAGGCCGAGAGCATGCTGCCATCGGGAATCGACACCTCCAGGCGGTAGGTGCGGCGCGGCAACGCGATGGCCGAAGCATCGAGGGCGCGGTAGATGCCGCGCTCGCTGGGCGACGGCGCAAAGTCGAGCGTCCGCTCGATGCTGCCGTCCGGCGCTTCCAGCAGCATCCGCACCTCGGCGCCTCCCACGCTCAGCGCGTCGAAGTCGAACACACCGTCGATGGGCACCGACTGGCTGAGGCGCACATGGCCCAGCGGCTGCATCGCTTCGAGGTAGGCCTCCACAATGTACTCCTGCTCGAAGCCGTCGGGGTCGTTGATGTCGCAGGCCGCCACGCCGAGGACCAGAGTCAGCAGCAGCGCGAGTCGGGGAAGTCGGTTCGTCGTCATGGCTGGCTCAGAATTTCAGCGAGAAGGAGAGGTTGGGGATGATCACCGGGATCTGGTTGACCTGCGAGGTCTCGGTGGTGCCGTCGTCGTTGAAGTCGGTGAAGACAAACCACGGGTTCTTGCGGGAATAGGCGTTGATGGCCTGGATCTGGAACTCGTAATCCGCAAAGCCGAAGAAGCGGCCGATGTTGGTGAAGCCGAAGTCGAGGCGGTGGTAGGGGTCGAGGCGCTGCGCGTTGAAGTCGGCCACGAGCACATCGCGCGAGGCGTTGCCGAACGGATCGTCCAGCAGCTTGTATTGCCCATTCGGGCGCGTGAACGCTTGCCCCGTGCCGTACACCCAGGCCACCGTGGTGCGCCAGCGGCTGCTCAGGTCGTAGTTGGTCACGATGCTGACGTCGTGCGTGCGGTCGTACTTCGGCGAGAAGTAGTTGAAGTCGTTGAGCAGCGGGAAGCGACGGCGTGTGACGGCAAACGAGTAGCCCACGAAGCCGTTGAGGCGGCCGTCCGTCTTTTCGAGAAACACCTCACCCCCGTAGGCGAAGCCCTCGCCACGCATGAAGAGATCCTGGTAGTCAAAACCCGCGGCGTCGGGCAGGAAGGGATCGAGGACGAAGAGGTCCTCCATCGTGCGGTAGTAGCCTTCGATGTCGAGGTTGATTCCGTCTTGCAAGCCAATCTTGGCGCCCGCCACAAACTGATCGCCGAAGGCCGGAGCCACGCCGTTATCGGTGGTGAGCCAGACGTCGAAGGCCGAGAAGAGCTCGCTGGTGATGAGCGTCAGGAACTGGTAGTAGCGCCCGTAGCCCACCTGCAGGCGCACGTTGCCGAGCGACTCGGGACGGTACTCCAGGCCGAGGCGCGGCTCCAGGCGCAGGTAGTCGCCCTCGGCAAAATAGTTGGCCCGCAGCCCCGTCCGCAGCTGCCACTCGCCCGTCGGGCTGAACGTCTCGTCCACGTAGAGCGCGCTGTAAAACGTCTCGATGCGCGTGTTCAGCGACGGGTTGCCGTCGAACGTGTCGTTGAGGCGCATGATGAAGTTGCCGCTCCAGAAACCCACCTTCAGGCTGTGGCGCTCGTTCGGGATGAACTCAAAGTCACCCTTGACCGAGTTGTCGTAGATGCGGTTGATGCGGCTGAAGTCCGTGTTGGCCAGGTTGAACACGGGGTCGCTACGGTAGAGCGCCGAGGTGAACGTGAAGTTGGAGAATAGCCGAGGCGAGAAGATGTGGGTCCAGTTGCCGCTGAGGGTCTGATTGCCGTAGACCAGGTCGATGTCGAGATCCTCGAAGAACGTCGCCTCTAGGTTGTCGGCGCCCGCGTAGATCGAGACGGAGAAGCGGTCGTTGTCGCCCGCGTCGAAGTTGACCTTGCCGTTGATGTCGTAGAAGAAGTACTGGTCCGGGATGTTGTCGATGTCGGCGTTGCGGAGGGCGGCAAGCAGCGGGTCGATGGTGGAGCGGCGCACAGCCAGCATCCACGAGCCGTACTTGTAGGGCCCCTCGATGAGGCCACGCGAGGCAAGCAAGCCTACGCTGAGCCGACCGCGGTATGCGTTGCGGTTGCCGTCCTTGTTGTAGATGTCCACCACCGAGCCTAGTCGCCCACCGTATTCCGCTGGATAACCGCCTTTGTAGAGGCGCACGTCTTTGATGGCATCGGGGTTGAACGGCGAGAAGAAGCCGAACAGGTGACTGGGGTTGTAGACCGTGGTGCGGTCCAGCATGATGAGCGTCTGATCGGGGCTGCCGCCGCGGATGTAGAGGCCGCTGGAGAAGTCCGACGCTGCCTTGATGCCCGGCAAGAGTTGGAGCGAGCGGAAGACGTCGGGCTCCAGGATGGTGGGGAGCTGGCGGATGGTCTCGGTAGAGACGGCCTGCACGCCCAGGTTGCGATTCTCTTCCTCAAGCTCGGCTTCTGCCGTCACGACCACGCCTTCCAGCGCTACATCGTCGGGGCTGAGTTCGATGTCGAGCCGCCGATCCTGGCCTGCCGACAGCGTCACCTCAACGCGTACATCTTGGAAGCCGATGAACGTAGCGCGGACGGTGTAGTCGCCCGCGGCCAGGTTGGTCAGCGTGTAGTAGCCAGCGTTGTTGGTGGCGGTCCCCAGCGAAGTGCCTTCGAGGACGACGTTGGCCAGCAAGAGCGTCTCGCCTGTCGTAGCGTCCCGGACAAAGCCGCTGATGGATGCTCGGTCCTGGGCTCGTGCAGGCATGATCAGGAGCAGCAAAAGAAAGGATAAAGACGCTACGGATCGCGTGCATCGCATGGGCCAAAGAGAGTCGGGTAGAGGCCAGCAGAAACGGATGGAACACACGACGAATGAACGACCATGTTACACCCTATTGCCTACCGTTCATCGGTCTTGGCGGAATCTTCGGCATCGCCCCAAGCGACCTCTACGATTTGCGGCAGATGGTCTGAGAATAACGGCGCCAGCACCTCGGCTCGTACAGGCATTAATTCGGGACTCAGCAGCACGTGATCAATCCTGACAATGGGCATGTCGCGGTGGTAGGTAGCGCCCCACCCGCTCCCAGCGGCTTGGAAGGCATCGGTCATGCCATCGGCCAAGTGGTGGTATGCCCAGTTGGAAGTCAGGCTGTTGAAGTCGCCCACGAGTATCACCGGATGCTCTTCGGCGGCGATGCGCTCTTTGATGCGTACGGCTTGCTGCGCCCGCAGCCAGTAGTCGTGCTTGATGCGCCGTAGGTAGGGCCTCCAGAACGCGGGACTGAGCCAAGCGGGGCGGTCGGCCTGCCACGGCTTCTCCTCGCCGTGGGAGCGGAGGTGAACGTTGTAGATGACCACGAGGTGGCTATCCAGTGCAACCACGCCTCGGCTCAGTGCGAATGTTTGGCTGTCATCCTCCCAATACTGGACCTCCTCCTGCGCATACTCGCGCAGCGGTGGCCTGCCCAAGATCGGTAGATTGAGGGCTTGTGACCGGGCTGTTTCGACCGGAGGCAGGCCATACCCTTGGGCTACCACGGCCTGCAGGAACGGAGCATATCGCGGTGGCGTGACCCTGCGCGTCCATGTCTCTTGTAGCGCAAGGACATCGGGCTGATGGGTCTCTGCCAACGCACTCAGCGCTGCGCCTGCCGCGGGCTGCGCCCCTCCATTTCGTGTATTGAAGACGACGAGCGACAGCGTCGATTCTGCGCTACCGGGGTCACCTTGCGGTAGCCAGCCAGGGCCAAAGCGGACGCCGATCAGCACGACGAGGGTCACGTGAAACAGCGAGGCCTTGCGCCAGCGCAGCCCTGCCGTCAGCACGGCCAAGATGACTACAGCAGCGCTCGTGTAGGGCAGAATGATGCCGAAGGGCTGGAGCCACCAGAGCGTGGCAGGATGCACGTACGCGGCGAGGTAGCCACACACGAACGCGGCAACAATTACCGCATCGAACAGCCAGAACAGCGCTCGCCCGAACCGCCGCATCGCGTTGCGCTCACCGCTGGCTGGCTTCGTAGAGTGTCTTTTTCTCCTCTTCGCTCAACGACTCGTAGCCGCTCTGGCTGATCTTGTCGAGGATGCGGTCCACCTCGGCCTGTCCGCCGTCGATGGGCAAGATACGCGCGTGGCGGCGGGGCTCGCGCTCTCCGCGATCCTGATCCTCCTCGGCCTTGGGCTTCTGCCGAGACGCCAGCCAGCCTTCCAGGCGCTCCATGAACGGCGCGTCTTTGTCGGGACGCGGCCGGCTGGATGAGCGGCTGCGCGACGAGCGTCCCCGCGAGGCACGGCCGTCTCCGAAGAGGAAGCCGGTCCACGAGCTGAGGTCGCGGCCTTGCTTCTCCAGGGTCGCCATCAAGAAGCCCGAGAGCGCGCCGCCTGCGTGCGCGGCGATGGCGGTATTGCTCGCGCCCAGGAACAGCAGATCGAACGCGAGGAAGATCGCGACGAGGTAGATGATGCGGATGGGCGGAAAGAAGAACAGCGATATTTTCTTGTACGGGTGCCGGATAGCGAGCGCCGTCATAATGGCCAGCACCGAGGCCGACGCGCCGTAGATCACCGTGGCGCTCAGCAGCGGAATGCCGTTGACGGCCACCGAAAGCAAACCGCCGCCGATGCCGCCCAGCAGATACACGGAGAGCAAGCCTTCTTTGCCATGCAGCTCCTCATAGTCGCGCCCCATCCACACCAGCCACAGCATGTTGAAGAGCACATGCAGAAACCCGCCCAAGCCCACGCCGAGGTGCAGGAAGTTATAGGTGATGAACTGCCACGGCTCCAGGAAGACCTGCGGCACCGCCGGGTTGAGTGCCAAGTGGCCCATCACAAACGCGTAAACGCTCGGGATGAACTTCAGGGGCAGCTGCCATACCACATACACCACCACGTTGATGGTGAGCAAAGCACGCAGCGCGGCGGGCTGCAACCGATACCACATCAGGAAACGGTCCACGGGTGTTGGCAGGGGTCGAGTGAGACGGGACGGGGTTTAACGTCGCAGAGCGCTGGAGATCCGGTGGTACACTACCAATACATTCGCTGTTTGGGTTGCATCGGTAACTTTCCACGCCAGTACAGGATCAGGACGAGCCCGATGAACATGCCGCCGAGATGGGCGAAGTGGGCCACCCCCGAGCCTGCGCGCGCAAAACCGGAGAACAGGTCCACCAAGGCCAGGACGATGACGAAGTACTTGGTCTTGACGGGCACTAGGAAGTAGAGGTAGATGTATTCGTTGGGGTACATCATGCCGAAGGCCAACAAGACGCCCATCACCCCGCCCGAGGCGCCTACGGTGGGCGTGAAGATGTTGCCCGTCACGGCCGAAAACGTGAGCTGCGCCAGCCCGGCGCCCACCACGCAGATGAAGTAGTAGATGGCAAAGCGGCGCGAGCCCCACGCGTTCTCGATGCGCACGCCAAACATCCACAGCACGAACATATTGATCAGGATGTGGCTGAACCCTGACGAGTCGTGCAGGAACCCATACGTCACCAGCTGCCACGGGTAGAAGTCACCCAGCTCGCGCAGGCCGCTGGGCGTACGCACCAAGTCCGGCGTGCCGAAGGGCCAGAGCGCAAACCAATACGTCAGCAGCGCATTGGTGGCGGGCACCATCTGCGCGAAAAACACCAGCCCATTGATGATGAGCAGGTTTTTGATCACGGGCGGGAACGCCATGAACTGACGCGGTGGCTGATAGCTGTTTTGCATAGGGTAGGAACGCGAACCGCCTGGCGCAGCACGCTCGGCGGTCTATGGTGAAGAGCAAGCCCGACGGGCTTGGGGTATAGCGGCGGGTGGCGCCGGAGGTTGCAACCCGTGTTGGGGCATCGCCGTGTAAGCCGCGCCTCCTTACGGTGGGTCACGCTCCCCCGTTCCTGGCATGCTTCCTGCGGAGCACGCAGGCTGCTGTTGCTCTAGCCGCCCCGTACCACATCGAGACATGGGTTCCCCACACGACGCACCTACCGAGACACCCGCCGCAGCGGCAGGTGGGGCGCTGCCCGCGTGGTCGAACCCGTTCGAGGGGCCGCCGCCGCAGCGCTCCTCGGGCAAGCCCGAGCGGCTCACGGCGGCCACCATCGCCTCATGGCTAGACGATGTGCCGGAGCCCGAAGGACCACGGTACTACCAAGACGCCTACCCCTACGCGGCGCCAGATGAGGCGCCCACGGCGCATCCACCCGCTCCACCTGTTACCGAACCACCCTCGGGTGGGCCTGGGCCACTGCCTGCACCTTCACCGCTTGTGATGGCCCCGCCGCCTGTGGCACCGCTTCAGCCGCTCCAGGCCGCCCCGCCAGCCCGCACACTCTACGTCTCGCCCTCCCTGGCGCGCAGCGTAGCTCCGCCGCCCACACCGCCGCCTTCGCGGCCCGTGGCGGTGTTGCCTCCCCAAACCGTACCGCCCATCCACCCGTCGCAACGGCGCCCGGTGCGTGTGGACCGCACCGCGCAGCCTGCTGGGCGCAAGCGCTTCAGGTGGTGGATCGCAGGCGGCGTGCTGGCGGCGGTGCTGGCCGCAGGCGCCGTGTTTGTCGTCGTCTACCTCGCCATGCTGACGCCGTCGCTACCCGAGTTGCGCACCAGCGCGCAGGCGCAGGTGGGGCATACGTCGTTTGTCTACGCCGCCAACGGGGCGGAGCTGACGCGCTTCTTCAACGAGAATCGCACGTGGGTGCCCTACGGCGCCATCGCACAAACGGCCGTCGATGCGCTGGTGGCGGTAGAAGACCACCGCTTCTTTGAGCACGGCGGCGTGGACGTGGTGCGGCTGTTTGGGTCGGCGTGGCGCACGCTGCAGGGCGAGCGGCAAGGCGCCTCTACCATCACGATGCAGCTCGTGCGCAACCTCTACCCGGAAGACATCGGGCGGGCCGTGACCATCGACCGCAAGGTCAAGGAGATGATGACCGCGATGAAGCTGGAGCAGCGCTACACCAAGCGCCAGATCATCGAGATGTACCTCAACACGGTGGCGTTCGGGTACAACGCGTTCGGCATCGAAGCGGCGGCGCAGACGTTCTTCAGCGTTCCGTCTAGCGACCTGACGGCGCCGCAGGCGGCCACGCTCGTCGGCATGCTGCGGGCGACCACGCGCTACAACCCCGTGCAGCGCCCCGAGCGCGCCCTGAGCCGGCGGAACGTGGTGCTGGCCAAGATGCAAGAGCACGGCTACCTCTCCGGCACAGCCTACCAAGACGCCCGCCTCAGCGCACTCGGCATCCAGTTCAGCACGCCGTCCAAGATCTCGGGCGTGGCCCCCCACTTCGCCGAGCATGTGCGCAGGTGGGCCGAAGCCTGGGCCACCCAGCGCGGCCTCGACCTCTACAGCGCGGGCCTCAAGATCTACACGACGCTCGACCCGCACCTGCAGCAGCTCGCCCAAGCCAGCGTGGACAAGCAGATGCAGGCGCTGCAGTCGGTCGTAGACTACGAATGGGGGCGCAGCTCACCGTCGGTGCTGAGCCGCAGCCTGGGGCCGTACGTGCGCGTGCTGGGCACCGAGCGCAGCCAGCCGTTCCGCTACTTCTGGCAGCGCTACCCCGACGTCTTGCGCGACCACGTCATGCGGACCCCTGAGTACCGGGCGCATCGCAGCAACGGCCTCAACGAGCAGGTGGCGCTGGCGCGCATCTACGCGCAGCAGCCCAAGGTGGTTGACTCGGTTAAGGTGGCGCTGAGCCGCTTGGACGCCGGGATGGTCAGCATCGACCCGCTCAATGGGCATGTGAAAGCGTGGGTGGGCGGCCGCGACTTCGCCGCCGACCAGTTCGATAAGGTGGCGCAGGCCAAGCGCCAACCCGGCTCTACGTTCAAGCCCTTTGTCTACGCCGCCGCGCTGGAGGCGGGGTACTCGCCGTATCAGTACTTCCAGGACACCGTGCGGACGTTCTACATCAACGGCGCCCGCTGGCGGCCCACCAACTCGGGCGGCTCGTCGGGGCGGCACGTGATGATGCGCACGGGCCTGTCGAAGTCGATCAACACGGTGACGGCGCAGCTGATGGACGACGTGGGCGTGTACGACGTGGTCAACCTCGCCAAATCGATGGGCATCCAGAGCGACCTCTCCTACGTACCGTCGATTGCGCTGGGCAGCGTGGAGGTCTCGCTGTTGGAGATGGCCTCGGCGTACGGCACCATCTCGACGGGCGGCATGCGGCGCGAGCCCGTCTTCGTCACCCGCATCGAGGACCGCAACGGCGTCGTGTTGGAGGCGTTCGACGGCCATCCTGAACGAGCCTTCTCGGAGCAAAACGCGTATACGCTCATCGACATGATGCGGGGCGCGGTGGACGGTGGCACGGCCCGGCGCCTGCACAGCACCTACGGCCTGCAACGGCTCGACCTCGCAGGCAAAACAGGCACCACGCAGAACAGTGCCGACGGCTGGTTCGTGCTGATGCACCCGAAGCTGGTGACGGGCGCCTGGGTGGGCTTCAACGACCAGCGCATCACCTTCCGCAGCAGCTACTGGGGGCAGGGCGGGCACAACGCCCTCCACCTCGTGGGTGACTACTACGCCCAGCTGCTCGCCGATACCAGCGCCACCCTCTCTGATGTGCGCTACGAGAAGCCGATCGGCTACGTGGAGCCGCGCCGCTACGCCGCGCCCGTGGTGCCGCGTGCCGACTCGACGATGTACTACAACCCCGACACCGGCTACTGGGAGGTCGATCGCGGGCAGTACGACCGGGTGCGCCGCGCTGTCACCGTACGCGACGGCTCGGGCATCCGCTACGACTACGATGCCTCCGACGAGGCGCTGCGCCCCAACATCGACCAACCCCTTATTCGCCCCGCCCCGCCTGCCGACACGACGCGCGCGCGCCGCCGCGTCATCATCTGGTAGCCTGAACCTGGCGCACCCCCTGGCGTATGGCCCGCCTCATCTAGCGCCCCGCTTCCTTGCTCCTCTTCGTCTCCGACATGCACTTCGGCCGTGATGCCCCCGATGCAGAGCGGGCGCGGGAGCGTGACCTCGTAGCCTGCCTGAAGGCACACGAACCCGATGTAGAGCGGCTCTTCATCGTGGGCGATCTGTTCGACGCCTACATCGAGTACCGCCACCTCGTGCCCAAGGGCGCCGTGCGCGTGCTGGCGCTGCTGGCCGATTGGGCCGAGCGCGGCATCCCCGTCACCTACCTCGTGGGCAACCACGACCCGTGGCACCGCGACTACTTCGGCGAAAGCCTCGGCATCGACGTCCACATGGACAGCGTAGAGCTTGAGGCGTACGGACGGCGCCTGTATATCCACCACGGCGACGGCCTGGACCCGAGCAGCGCGCGGTACAACACGCTCAAGCCCTGGCTGCGCCATCCGCTCCCGGTATGGATCTACACGAACCTGCTGCCCGGCGATGTGGGCATGCGTCTGGCACGCAAAGTGGCTCAGCGCTTGGCTACAACGGACCGTTCTGAGGCCAACCGGATGATCTATCGCGATGTAGCGCAGCACCTCTTGGACACGCACGGTGGCGATGCTGTCGTGATGGGCCACACGCATGCGCCCGAGCACCTGCATTTTGCCAATGGCGAATACGTTAACTTGGGCGCGTGGCAGCACAAGCGTACCTTCGCCATGCTAGACGAGGCTGGTTTTCGGTTGATGCGGTGGAACGGCACTTCCGCCGAGCCTGTTGAAGCCCGCGCCCTGCCCAACGCCTCACCACACTGAGCGCCCACCTCCCGCCGATTCCCACGGAGCCTATCTATGTCTGACTGGTCGTATACCGACGAAGAGCTAGACACCTACTTCAGTGACCCCAATGCGCGCCGCCAGAAGCCAACGGCCAAAGGGCTGCGCGGCTGGTTCCACAACCGGATAGCCAACCCAAAG
>JBCCMF010000138.1:0-11129 GCA_039026435.1 Bacteroidota bacterium | reverse complement strand
GTCCAGTTGATCACCGTGTCGCGCTGTTCATCGGGCATATTGTCAAATGCTCCCGACGATTCCATCTCCGAGATGATGTCCTCTACCGAAGGTAAGATGTCGAGGCTCTGGAGCAGGAGGGCCACCATCGCCGAGACCAGCGCTGCCACGAGACCCGCCAAGGCGCCCACGCCCGCACCCGTGCCCGCTGCGACGGTGAGGTTGTGGGTGGAGGTGTAGTGCCACACGGCGATGACACCTGTGCCCAAGAACAATATACACGCGAGGCAGCCGCCCAAGGTGGGGATGAGCTGCAGGAAGGGGTTGATGGTGCCCACGATGAGGCCCGCGAGCAGGACGGATTGAAGTTTTGATGGCATGTGCGTTCAAGTCGGGTTGGGGGAGAGAAGTGGATTCGCTGTCTGTACCGACAAGAACGGCAATCGGATTGCACATCTCAACTGGGCGCATCCTTTTTTTGACGTCCCAGCGTGCTGACGAGCACCCAGCCTACCGAGAGGCCCCACAGCCCACCCGTGATCACGCGCGATGCGGCCGTATTGGGCCACCATCCCAGCGCGCCGGCGGTCCAGTCGAGGATCATGGGGAGGGCGAGGAGGGCGAGACCAGCCTGTAGCCATCGGCTGCGCTGCTCGCGGTAGCGCCACCACAGCATCACGAAAGCCATCAGCGGGACGCCCGCGTAGATGCCGAGGCAGCGGTGGCACACCCCGAGCTGAATGCCCGCCAGATGCGGTGAGCGCTCGGGGATCTGGTGGCAGACTGCCTCAAAGGCTCGCATCAACACCACCCGTGCCTCGGGCGAGACCACCACAGGAAGCAGCACCGCGCCAATCATCAGCAACCCGCCTGCGAGCACAGGCCACGCGCTTTTCCATGTCGAGGATGAGAGCAGCAGCATCGTATCCGTCTCTTTACAGGAAGTTAATGGCACAAGGCCACGTCGGCGCAGCGCGCGGCGGAACTGTTCTGGAAGCGGTTCGGTTTACACCTAGCACTCAGCATCATAGAGTGCTAACAACATAGACACTACCCTATGTGGCGCGCTCTGCGCGACCGCATCTATTCGTTTCTCCCCTCATAGTTTAACTCATTCTGAGGATTTCATCATGGCAACCATTACCCCCCTTGGCGACCGCGTGGTCGTGAAGCCCCAGGCTGCTGAAGAGAAAACCGCTGGTGGCCTCTTCATCCCCGACACCGCCAAAGAGAAGCCGCAACGCGGCACCGTCGTAGCCGTCGGCAAAGGCAAAGTCGAAAACGGCACGAAGGTCGAAATGACCGTCAAAGAGGGCGACACCGTGCTCTACGGCAAGTACGCCGGCACGGAAATCAACCTGGGCGACGACGACGTCCTCATCATGCGCGAGTCGGACATCCTGGGCATCGTCAGCTAAGACGCCCCGGCACATCCTCGTGCTCCTGTTTTTTGAAGACAACAAAGCTCCATACCTATCATGGCAAAGCAAATTATTTTTGACGCGGATGCCCGCGGCGCCCTCAAATCGGGTGTCGACAAGCTGGCGGATGCGGTTAAAGTGACGCTCGGTCCCAAAGGCCGCAACGTCATCATCGAGAAGAAATTCGGCGCGCCTACGGTCACCAAAGACGGTGTGACGGTAGCGAAAGAGATCGAACTGGAAGACAAGCTCCAGAACGTCGGCGCCCAGATGGTCAAGGAAGTAGCCTCCAAGACGAGCGACGTCGCTGGCGACGGTACGACGACCGCCACCGTGCTGGCCCAGGCCATCATGACGTCGGGCCTCAAGAACGTGACGGCTGGCGCCAACCCGATGGACCTCAAGCGCGGCATCGACAAGGCCGTGAAGGCTATCGTCGGCAACCTGCGCGAGCAGAGCCGCGAGATCGAAGGCAAGAGTGAAATCGCTCAGGTCGCCACGATCTCGGCCAACAACGACTCCGCCATCGGTGACCTGATCGCCGAAGCGTTCGAGAAGGTCGGCAAGGACGGTGTCATCACGGTGGAAGAAGCCCGTGGCACCGAGACGCAGCTCGACGTCGTGGAAGGCATGCAGTTCGACCGCGGCTACCTGTCGCCGTACTTCGTGACCAACCCGGACGACATGGAGGCGGTCCTCGAAGATCCGTTCCTGCTCATCCATGACAAGAAGATCAGCGCGATGAAGGACCTGCTCCCGGTCCTCGAGAAGATCGCCCAGATGGGTCGTCCGCTGCTCGTGCTGGCTGAAGACGTAGAAGGCGAAGCCCTCGCTACGCTCGTCGTGAACAAGCTGCGCGGCACGCTGAAGGTGGCCGCCGTGAAGGCCCCTGGTTTCGGCGACCGTCGCAAGGCGATGCTCGAAGACATCGCGATCCTGACGGGTGGCACGGTCATCTCGGAAGAGAAGGGCTACCGCTTGGAGAACGCCACGCTGGACTACCTCGGTCAGGCCAAGCGCGTCGTGCTCAACAAGGACAACACGACCATCGTGGACGGTGCGGGCGAAAGCGCCAACATCACGGCTCGCGTCAACCAGATCAAGCAGCAGATCGAGTCGACCACAAGCGACTACGACCGCGAGAAGCTCCAGGAGCGCCTCGCTAAGCTGTCGGGTGGTGTGGCTGTGCTGAAGATCGGTGCCGCTACCGAGCCGGAAATGAAGGAGAAGAAGGCCCGCGTGGAAGACGCGCTGCACGCTACGCGCGCTGCCGTCGAAGAAGGCATCATCCCGGGTGGTGGCGTGGCCTACATCCGTGCGCTCGACTCGCTCGAGGGGCTGGACACGGAGAACGCTGACCAGGAAATCGGCATCAGCATCATCCGCCGCGCCGTGGAAGAGCCGCTCCGCCAGATCACGAAGAACGCGGGCCTCGAAGGCTCGATCATCGTGCAGAAGGTCAAGGAAGGCGACGCCGACTTCGGCTTCAACGCCCGCACGGAAGAGTATGGCAACCTGTTCGCACAGGGCGTCATCGACCCGACGAAGGTGACGCGCTCCGCCCTGGAGAACGCCGCTTCGGTCTCGGGCCTGCTGCTCACCACCGAGTCGGTCATCGCCGACAAGCCGGAGAAAGCCGCCGCAGGTCCTGCTGGCGCTCCGGACATGGGTGGCATGGGCGGTATGGGTGGCATGGACTTCTAAGTCCGGCGCTCAGCCAACCGGCTTAGCCTACCGTATCAGGGCGAGGTTGCCACCCCGGCGGCCTCGCCCTTTGTGTACGGGGGACTACCAAGGCATCCTCGCTCTCCGAAACAATCATGCACATCGATCAGGCAAAGCCAACCCCTCCCTCGAGGGAGGTGGGCCGCCGTTAGGCGGGTCGGAGGGTGTATGTGGTGCAAGCCGATACACCCCCAGCCCTGCGGGCAGCCCCCTGAGAGGGGGCAGTTGGGTGAGACACCACCAGCGAGGTTACCCATTCTCTCCCAAGAATGGGCATCAGTCTACAGCAGGTTCTGTCGCAGCTTCCAGCCGCCGTATCAGCCACCAGCGCCCTACTCGGTGGGATACATGGCCAACAATCATCACCGTCACCAGCGTGGCCGTGTTGCCCAGGCGACCGTCCACCCAGAGCATGCCAAGTACAAGGCCAGTCGGGCAGATCGCGATCAATAGAGGAGTGATTAGCTCGCGGTACGCCAGTTGGACATCGGGGAGCTTCCGCTTCACATCAATCTGGAGGCTGACTCCTACGTAGACGGCCGCGACGGGAAGGATAAAGACCAGGCTGATGGGCTGCTCCGAAAGCGTATGAACAGGCACATCGAGCCATAGCAGCGTCAGGACGATGAACGGTAAGCCCACGAACAACAAGAGCGGGACCGTGAGTGCCGAGAGGCTGAAGGTGCGGATCGTCATGGGAAAAGCTCGGGGTTGAAGACGGGCATCATCTTGCTATCGGCGATGAAGGCTCTGTCGTAAGTCCCCCCAATGAAAATTGCGCACATAGCAGCGCTCCGCACAAACATTAGCCGCTGCGCCGTCGCCAAAACACCACGCCGCCGATCATGATCAGCACGTACCCGCCGATGAGCAGGCTCAGCATCCAGGTCTTGTTGGCTTGGATGACGACGTAGTCAGCGAGGCCGGTGGTCCAGAAGCCCCTGTGGTCGGCGATGTGGGAGGCGAGGTAGGGGTGGCCCGTCTCGAAGACGATGATGCTCTCGCCCGTGTCCAGGTTGACGCGTGCCGCCGTGTTGATGGAGTTGCCGCTGCCGTCGTGGCCGTGGATGAAGACGCCGTCGCCAGAGCGGGCGAAGATGGCGGGGCCGAGCGCGTGGATGCCCGTGCTGCCACGGAAAGCTTCGGGCCTGTACATCAACTCCAGCGTCTCCGCAGCAAGTACCGGGTTGGGCTCTACGTTCGCGCGAACGAACCGCGCCATGTCGGCCACGGTGGTGTACAGCCCGGCCGCGGCGAGCGCCGTGAAGTTGTCGTACGGCACCGTGTTGACATCGTCGGTGTAGACGGGCGCCAGGTCCCAGCCCGCGCTATCTGGCCAGACGAACGTAGAGCGCTGCATCTGAAGCGGCGCGAAGACGGTCTCGGTCATGAAGTCCTGGAACGACTGCCCACTGGCCTCCTCGATGAGCAGTTGCAGCAGCGTGTACGAAGCGCCCGAATACATGTACTCGGTGCCCGGCTCAAGACCAACGCGAGCTTGGCCCTCCGACCACGGCGCGTCGGAAGCCTGGGTCAGGGAGGCTTCGACCGTTTGGACGGGCTCCCCCGGGGGGAAGCCCGCGTAGCCGAGCCCATCGACGAAGCCCGCGGTGTGGCTCAGGAGGCGGCGGATGGTGACGGCGTCGTTGTCATAGTCGCTCTCCGGCAGTTGCCAACGGGTCAGGTAGGTGCTCACGGGCGCGTCGAGGTCGAGGGCGCCGCGTTCGACTAACGCAAACACGCCCCAGGCGGTCACCCACTTGCTGATGGAGGCCACCTGAAACGCCGTGGTGTCGGTGATGGGGGCATCGACCGAGTGAAAGTACTGCCCGATCACCTCGGCATCGTCCAGCAGGACGAGGGCCATGTTACCGACGAACGCGTCTTGCACGAGGTCATCGGCGGCAGCGATGAAGCCTTCGGGCGTGTCGTCTGAGGTGAGCGGGCGCAGCAAGAAGCCTTCGACGAGGCCGAAGCCGACGAAGACGGTCCAGCAGAGAAGAACGGTGATGAGTACACTGAAGAACTTGATTTTGGTCACAGAGCGCGAGGGTTGGGAACGGAGAAGGGCAGATGGTAATGCCCTTCAGAGGCACGCGGGCTCATGGAAAGTTGCTCTGTTCACCGACATGCGTGTTTTCGAGGTCGCGGGAAGGTTACCCCATCGCCTCAAGCAGGCTGGCCAAGTCAGCAGGCGCGTCAAAGATGAGCGTGCGCCCCTGCTTGCCTTGCATAAGTAAGCCCCGTTCTACTAAGTCGAGTAGGTCAGTGCGCGCGGTTTGGTAGACGACGCCGTGGCTTCGCTGATGCGCAGCGATGGTATACGTGTATCCTGGGTGCCGCTGCGCGTGGCTGAGCAGCGCGATCTGACGGTGGTTTAGGCTGAGGTTTGCTTGTTGGAGCGACGCTTTTGTTTGGCGAATCTCCTCTGTTTTGCGGCGCAGGTACGCTTTGAGGCTGTCCGTTGACTGGTGCAATACGCGCAACTGAGAGAGGATGAAGTAGGTGAGGTCGTTGCCGTCGGTTTCGGTGTAAAGGAAAGCCTTGGCATACCGCGCCGGAGCGTTCTTGAGGATCCGAGAGATCGAAATAAACTCGGCAAGCCAGAATCCGCGCTTCAGCATGTACCAGTAGAACAGCGCCCGGGCTGTGCGGCCATTGCCGTCTCGGAAAGGGTGATCGTATGCCAGCCAAAAGTGCAGCACAATCGCTTTGGTGACAGGGTGAAGAAAGACCGTCTCCTCCCCGTTGGCAAAGTCGCAGAGTGCCTTCATTCGCTCTGTAATCTGATGGGCAGGTGGCGGCTGATGCAGCAGTACGTCTGTGTCGCTGTACACGGCAATACCATCGCCCGGCTGTCTGAACGCTGGGCCTTCCAAGGTATCCTGCGTCAGAATGCGGTGGAGCCGCTCAACAAAGTCGGGGGAGAGGTCGGCATGACGGTTTTCCTGCACGAATTGCATGGCCCGGTAGTTATTCAGAATCATACGCTCGCCTGTGGTTCGGGGCGCGCGCTCTGTGCGGATCATCTCCTTCGCGACAACTCGTGTCGTGGAGGCGCCCTCTAGTTGGCTCGATGTGATCGCTTCTTCGACGAGCGAAGTGAGCAGGTACCGATCGCGTGTCTCAGGTCGAAGAACATCATCGCCGACCACCATGTGACCGCTGAGGTCGCGGTCGATCTGATGAAGACCTTCAAGAACGGGGTCGACTAGGGCATACTGAAAGGCGTCGCCCTTTTTGTCCATAAGCGGCATCGGGCGGTAGAGAGACTGGCGCGCGAGCTTTAGCGCGGCCCACCAATCTTCTGAGGTCAGGCCATTGGGAGGTGTGATATGGCGCAGCGTGTCCCAATGCCGATAGCGTCCATCGGGGGCTGGACCCCTTGCCGACTCAGCGATGACGCGGCGCAGTGTCGCGAGGGTATGCTTCTGCCGCTCGGTCCAATCAGTGAGAGCCGGAGGAGCCTGGGGAATCTTCATGGCTGTGCGACGAAAATGCGATATACTAATTTAGTACTAATGAGAACTAATATTAGTATTTGAGACGTGCTTCGCAAGTGGTCATCTAACATTGAGGCTGCTGTACCCCAAACATTGCCCCGCGCTGACGGCTTGACTACAGCCGTTCTGCAACTCATCGGGCGGAGCCGCAACTCGTCGATTGGCATGCATCGGGGTGGGGGAGGCCGCGTAGGGAGTACGCATCGATCCACCAGCCGGATAGGCCCATGCGCACGCTCCTCCTCTTCCTCGCTTGCTTCCCCTCGCTGGCACTCGCCCAATCCACCGTGTTGGAAGGCACCGTGCGCGACGGCGCTGGGCAGCCGATGCCCTTCGCCAACGTCCAGCTAGCAGGCACGCTCGACGGCGCCGCCACCGATGCCGACGGACGCTTCCAGTTCGCGACGCGCCAGACCGGGCCGCAGGAACTCATGGCGTCGATGATGGGCTTTGAGACCGCGGCGCAATCGGTTGACCTCGTCCCGGGCGACACGCTCCGCTTCGAGCTCGTCCTACTGGAGACGCTGATCTCGCTGGACGAAGCCGTCGTCACGGCGAACGGCTATACCACAGGCGAGAGCGAAGTCGCCACGCTGAGCACGCTGGAGGTCGTCACCACTGCAGGCGCCGCGGCCGACATCTTGCTCGCCATCAAGGCGTTTCCCGGCGTCTCCTCGGTCGATGAAGGCTCGGGGCTGTTTGTGCGCGGCGGCGATGTGGCTGAGACGGTAGTGATGCTGGACCAAGCCACGGTGACGCATCCCTACAAGTTTGAGTCGCCCACGGGCGGTGCGTTTGGCACGATCCCGCCGTTCCTTGTCAAGGGCACCTCGTTCTCGACGGGCGGCTTCTCGGCGAAGTACGGCAATGCGCTCTCGGGCGTGCTCAGCATGGAAAGCCTGGATGCGCCCACCGAGCGCCAAGCCACGGCATCGGCCAGCTTGGCCGCCGTATCCGCCAGCGGAGCGATCCCCATCGCGCCGGGTTTGGGATTGCGCTTCTCCGGCAACCGCTCCTTCACCGACCTGCTCTTCCGCGTCAACCGCACCAACGACACGTTCATCACCACGCCGCGTGGCACCGACGGCAACGTCAGCCTGATCTACGACTACAGCGACACCGGCCGTCTCAAGCTCTTCGGCTTCCTGACGACCGATCGGCTGGGCGTGCAGGTGGATGAGCCGTCATTCGTGGGCCTCTACCGAGGCGAGACGACCAGCGGCTTCTACAACCTGCAGTGGACCGAGACGCTGCGCGGCTGGCAGACGCAGACCAGCCTCTCGCTGGCACGCGCCGCCTCAAACCGCCGCTTCGGATTGATGGACTTCACCTCCACCGACCGCACCGCCAAGCTCCGCACCGACGCCGACCGTCCGCTGAGCGACAAGGTGCTGCTCTCGACGGGCTTCGAGGTCAACCAACTGGGCGTCGCGTTCGACGGCACTATCCCGACCTCCTCCGATCTCCTCGATCCGAACGCTCCCTCGTACCAACTGGACGAGCGGTATACGGGCATCCACACGGGCGCCTACACCGAGGCCACGTTCCAGCCCAACCGCCGCTGGGTGCTGACGGCCGGGCTGCGCACGGACTACCACAGCCTCGCGAATGAGCAGGTCGTCGATCCTCGCGTGTCGGTGCGGTACTGGCTGGACAAGCACACGTCGCTTCGAGCGGCCGCTGGGCTGTACCACCAGTTCGCCACGGCGTACCAGTACGACGCCACGGCGGGCAACCCCGATTTGACCTCGCAGAAGGCCACGCACCTCGTGGCTGGCGTGGAGCACGAGCGCGGCATGACGCTCTTTCGCACGGAGGCCTACTTGAAGCCCTACAGCCGACTGCTGCTGGATCATCCCACGCTCAACTGGACGAACGACGGACGCGGCTACGCGCGCGGCGTGGACGTCTTCCTGAAGCACGGCGCCTTCCTCCGCACACGCGTCAGCGGATGGGTGTCGTACAGCTTCCTGCAGTCCGAGCGCCGCCAGAGCCGCCAGCAGGCGGGCGTCTGGACGTACGAAGACGCGCCCTCGCCCTTCGACATCACGCACAACCTGACGGTCGTGGGCAAGGTTCGGGTGGTCGGCTTCTTGAACGTGGGCATCATGCTGCGCAGCGCCAGCGGCCGGCCCATCACGCCCATCAACGGCGGCGTGCTGGCGGAAGGCGCCGACTACTACCTGCCGCTCGAAGGCGCCATCGGCTCGGACCGCCTGCCTAGCTTCCACCGCGCCGACCTGCAAATCAGCTACTACTACCCGTTTGGCCGCCACAACGCCGTGTTTTACCTCTCGGCCAGCAACGTGCTCAACCGCGCCAACGTGACGGGCTATACCTACAATCAGGACTACACCGAGCGCACGGCAGAGCGCACCAACTATCGCCGCTTGCTCTACTTCGGAGCGACCGTCACGCTGTTCTAATTCATCTTCCTCACGTCAACATCTACCTCAACACAACCAAGACCATGAAACACCTCGCTACCTTCCTCGTCGCCCTCTTCCTCGCCCTCCCGCTCCACGCGCAATCGCCCGAGGCGCAGCTCATCCAGGCCAAGCAAGACCTGCAGCAGGCCTACTACCTCAGCGACACCGAGACCATGAAGACGCTGCGCGCCACGTTCGAGCGGGCCACGCAAGTCGACGAGCTCAAGACGATGGGCCACTACTACGTGGCACTGATTGACTACCGCCTGATGAATGTGCCCGGTACATCGAAAGACGAAAAGCTGGATCACATCGACAGCGGCCTGAAGCATACCAAGGCGGCACTCAAGGACAAGAACGCCCCTGCCAGCACCTACGCGTTGCGGTCGAGTTTCTTCGGCCAGAAAGCGGGCCTCAAGCCTATGACGGCCATGATCAGCGGTCCGCGCTCAAATAATGCGATGCAAGATGCGTTTCGCACCGGGCCGAATGACCCGCGCGTCCTTATGATCAGCGCCATCAGCGATTACTTCACGCCGAAGACGTGGGGCGGCGACAAGGAGCGGGCGATGGAGAGCATCCAAGCCGCCGTGGAACTCTTCGAAGCCGAGCCTGCCACCGACGATAGCCTGACGCCGGACTGGGGGCACGCCGAAGCACTGGCTTGGTTGGGAATGTTCCAGATGGAGGACGAGCCCGAGGTCGCTGCCGTCGCCTTCAACGACGCGCTGGAAGTAGCGCCCAACTTTGGCTGGGTCCGCTACTCGCTGCTGCCCAGCGTGACCGAAGCGCCGTAGCATTGCATGGCCTGAACCACAGGGCGCCGCTTCCATCTGCAGAGGCGGCGCTCTACCTTGCGTTGAACTCCCGCCCATGCCGATGACGCCTATCGCTGCCATGACGCTCCCGCCGCCGCCTCGCCCGCGCTTTACCATCAAGGGTGGACTGTGGGCTTTGGTCGCCTGGATGGGCTATGGGTTTGTCGCGTCGTTGCCCGTGGCCATGAGCGAGGGGCTGAACTCGGCAGGCTTCGTCGGGTCGGCCGTGTCGCTGGCCTCGCTGCACCTGATGCTGAGCGTGCCCGTCTGGTGGATCACGATCCGCGTGATGGATCGCGTGGCCTGGGGCTGGGTCGCCCTCGCCCACGTGCTGTTGCTGCCGCTCTACACCTGGACGCATTACCAGCTCACCGTGTGGAGCTATGTGGCCAGCGTGCCCGTGCCCGATCCCAACAGCAGCATCTTCACCCAGGCGGGCTTCATCATGCTGGGCAACGCCGTGGCCTACGTGGCGCAGGTAGGGGTCTACCACACGGTGCGGGCCGTGCAACGCCTGCGGTGGCGCGAGCAGCAAGCCGCCGAGCTGGCCCGGCTGGCCCAAGAGCGGGAACTGGCCGCGCTCAAGGCGCAGATCAACCCGCATTTCCTGTTCAACACGCTCAACTCGATCAGCGCCACCGCCCACGACCCCGAGCTTACGCGCGAGCGCATCGCCGAGCTGGCCCACCTGCTGCGCTATACCCTCGACAGCAACCGCCAAACCACCGTGCCGCTCGCCGACGAGCTAGAGTTCGCACAGGCCTACCTCACGCTGGAGCAGCACCGCTTCTCGGATCGGCTGCGGGTGGAGGTGGATGTCGATCCCGCCGCGCTCGAAGCCCAGGTGCCGCCGATGCTGTTGCAGCCGCTGGTCGAGAACGCACTCATGCACGGCATCGCGCCGCTCGAAGATGGGGGGACCGTGTCCCTGCACGTGCGCAGCACGGATGAGACCATCGAGGTGGACGTCACCAACGACAAGCTGCCGAACTACACCCCGACGCGCGTCAGCGGCATCGGTCAGGCGAATACGGAGGCGCGCCTCCTGGGCACCTTTGGCGAGACGGCGTCCTTCAAGACCGCGGCGAACGGAACTAGCTACCGCGTCGCCCTCCGGTTTCCCCACATACCCACGACGTCCGCATGATGCGCACTCTCCTCGTCGATGACGAGCCGCCCGCCCGCCATCTGCTGCGCGACTACCTCCGCGCGTTCGACGAGATCGACGTAGTGGGCGAGTGCAGCAACGGCCGC
>JBCCMF010000137.1:0-11143 GCA_039026435.1 Bacteroidota bacterium | reverse complement strand
CGCTCTCGCCTGTGACGAAGCAGCTGCAGGCCAGCGTCGTCATCACATACACGAACAACAGCCCCGACGCGCTCAGACAGGTAGCTATTCACCTGCGCCAGAACCTCCACCGCGAGGGCGTGGTGCGCAACCGCCCGCAACAGCTCACGGGGGGCGTCAAGTTGGGCCGCGTACGGTACAACGACGCGCCGATGCTCGAAATACCGACGATACGGGGCAGCACGGTTGGCTACGTCGTGAGCGGCACGCTGATGCAGGTGAAGCTACCCGAGGCCATCCCATCCGGCGGCACCGCCACGTTTGCCATCGACTACAGCTTTGAGGTGCCGGAAGCGGGCGCGCCGCGCATGGGCCAAGACGGCGAAGTCTTCTACCTCGGCTATTGGTATCCGCAGATGGCCGTGTATGACGACATGGACGGCTGGGTCGCCGATCCGTACATGGGCAACGGTGAGTTCTACATGGGCTACGCCGATTACGACGTACGCATCACCGTGCCCGAGGGCTGGCTCATCGGCGCCACAGGGACGCTGCAGAACCCCGATGATGTGTTGGCGGAGCAAACGCAGCAGCGCCTCGCCGATGCCGCCCAAAGCCGCGAGACCACTGCCATCGTCAGCGAGGACGACCGCCAAGCGGGAGCCTCCACACTCGACACCCCGGCGAATACGATCACGTGGCACTACAAGGCAGAGAACGTGCGCGACTTCGCCTTTGGCACCTCCGACCAGTACCTCTGGGACGCCACGCACGCCACGGTCAACGCTGCGGATGGTGAGAAGACGGTGATGCTGCACAGCTTATACCGTCCCGGCACGGCCGCGTGGGAGCGCTCGGCCGAGTATGGGCAGTTCAGCATCGAGTTCATGTCGGAGCGGTTCTTCCCGTACCCCTACCCGCACATGACCGCGGTGGAAGGCGTCATCGGCGGCGGCATGGAATTCCCCATGATCACGCTCATCGGCGGCACGCGCACGCCGCAGTCGCTCTTTGGCGTCACCTTCCATGAGATCGCGCACATGTGGTTTCCGATGGTGGTTGGGCAGAACGAGAAGCGGTTCACGTGGATGGACGAAGGCTTGACCTCATTCAACACCAGCGAAGCCTCGGCCGCGTTCTGGCAGGCGGATTCGTGGAATCCGGGCCGCCAGAGCTACTACTTCATCGCGGGCACGGGCAACGAGGTCGAGTCCATGCGGCACGGCGACCGCTACCCCGTCGGCACGCCTGCGCGCGGTATCGCCAGCTACAACAAGCCCGCCGTGGCGCTCCACGCCCTCCGCGGTCTCTTCGGCGACGAGAAGTTCTACGCCGCCTATGCCGAATACGCCCGCCGCTGGACGTACAAGCACCCGCAGCCCTTCGACCTCTTCAACACCTTCGAGGATGTGCTCGGGCAAGACCTCGACTGGTTCTGGACGTCGCTTCTCTACGAAACGTGGACGCTCGACCACGCCGTACAAGCCGTGGAGAGCGGCCGCGACGGCGTCGAGGTCGTAATCGCCGACAACGGCCTGACGCCCATGCCCGCGCTCGTGCGCATCACCTACGCCGACGGCACCACCGACGAGGGCGTGGTGCCCGTGCAGACGTGGCTCGACGGCAACCGCACCGCCCGCCTCCGCTTCGATGCGGGCACCGTCACACGCGTAGAACTCGACCCCAACCTCTACCTACCCGACATCGACCGGGCCAACAACACGTGGGCGCGCTGACCGCTTTTGTGCGAGGTGGCGCTTAAGCCACACGGCTGACGGGTCGATACAAACAGGGACGGTTCGCCGATCTCCACCGCTCGATACCACCCTTTTCTTTTCCAGGCCGCCTCTTCATGAATAAGCGCCTCGCCGAAGCTGATCTCCGCCCTCGTGACGCTGCTGACCGTGCGCGTCAGCACCTGAAGAACGCGATGCACCTGCGCCGTTCGCGCAACGGCTGCTGGCACCTCACCGTCCCCGTCGATCAGGTGATTGATGCCGAGGTCTTTGACTACGTCTACGACTACGCCGAGGCACTCTTGGGACCCTACAGCCTCACTGTAGAGCGGCGTGGGCGCTTCCTCCGCTTCATTCCCGAGATCCGCTACGAGCCGCTGGTGAAGCTCGGCGAAGCACTCGAAGGCGACATGGAATTGGCCGCGCTGTAGCAGACGCACAGCCGACCGTCAACGGCTTACTCCCGGACGCGCGTGCCGCTCTGGGTAGAGTCCGTGTCTTCGGTGTCGTACGTGTCGATCTCGCTGAGCAAGTCGGTGGGCGCGGCGAAGACTTCTTCGATTTCCTCGACGGCGGCCTCCGTCTCCTCCACTTCGGAGAGCAGGGTGTCCAACTGGAACGTGATCTCCTCGGGGTTGCGCAGCGTGAGCGACTGCTCGTGGATATACTTGGTCACGTCTTCGATGGTCGCCAGCTGGGCATCGATGATTTCGAGGTTTTCCTTCCCCTTCTTAAAGCGCGAGAGGCGCTGTTCCAGAATTCGCATGCGGCGCTGCTTCACGGCACGCACGCGCGGCGGGTCATCGGCCATGTCCTGCCGGAGCGCCGCCATCGACTTCACGACTTCGGCCTTCGACGTCGTCTGCGACGAATACTCGTAGCGCTCTTTCTGGTAGAGCAGGTTGAGGTACGAGTCCAGCAGCCCGTCGATCTTGCTGAGGTGGCTGTCGAGCAAGCCCTGCGAGGCGTAGCTGAGCTTGCGGTAGTTGGACTTGATGCTTTTCTCTAGCCCACGCAGCCGGGCGTACCGGCGCTGGCTCTGCTTGGTGAGCAGCTTGTAGATCTCCTGCTGCGAGGGCGGTTTGGCAAACTCAGCGGCCTTACGCGAGCGGATGGCGCGCTGGAACCGCTCGTTGCGGGGCATGATGCCGAGGTACATCAGCTCGGCCGCGGCGGTCATCAGGAGCGCAAGGTTGAACAGCGGCTCACTGCCCGTCGTGCTCACCGCAAAGGCCGTCAGCATAGCGATGATCAAGAACCCGAGGTTCCACGGGTTCAGGAAGGCTTCCTTGGTGTAGTTGACGTCGAGGTCGTTGCTCATGCAGAGGAGCGCTGAAGGGTGAGCGTCAGCGTTTACGATCGCCGACGGCGACCGATGGTTTTGTCGGGTAGCGGCTCGTCGGGGGAAGGGGTTTGTGGCGTAGCGTGCGGCTTGCCGACGGTCTTCTCTATCGGATTCGCTGGGCTGTCCTCAGCTGCAGGCGCCGAGTCGTCAATCAAGCCCATCTGCCGCTTCATCTGCGCGATGAGGTCGTCGGCGCGCTGGCGCTTTTGGTCGGCCTCAAACTGGGCGCGTTGGCCCGCTTGCTCGCGCTCGGACTCGCGGGCGTTGAGGTTGTCCAGCGTCACATCCAGCCGCGCCTCGCCCATGATGGCATCTTGGTTCAGGCGGTCCACGAGCGCATCGTTCTCGTCGAGCAGATTGTTACTCGCTGCCAGGTTGCCCAGCGCCCCACCAATGGAGCGCTGCCGGCGGCTCTGGTTGGCCGCTTGCTTCAGGGCGCGCAGCTTGCGCAGGTGCGCCTTCTCGGCCTCTTTCAGGCGCTCAAATTCTTCCGGCGTCATAACCCTCGGGGCGGTTGGCGAGGAGCGATGCCGTCAAGACCGCACGCTCCTCAAAAAGTTGCGGATGTAAAGCTGCGGGGTGCTAGATCTGCGTGCGTTGCTTGCCGATGGTCTTGCCACCCTGCACACTCTCCTGCTCGGGGATGTCAAGCTGCGGCCCGGTCCCTTCGTCTAGCATGCCCATCTCCAGCTTGAACTGCTTCACGAGCTCGTCGGCGCGGAGGGCTTCGGCGTCTTCTTCGATGCGCATCGCCTGGAGGTCTACCGAGTCGAGGGCCATCTCCATGCGCGCCTCGTTGCGGGCCGTGTCCTCGTAGACGCGGTTGAGCATCTCGTCGTGCGTTTGGTCGATGCCCGTCACCTCGAACTGCTCCATCGTATCGGCAATCTTGGACTGCCACTTGGACCGCTCGTGCGCCCGCAGCGCTTCCTTCGCCTCGTTGATCTTGCGGTCTTTCTCGCGCATGAATGCCTTCTTGACCTGCAGCGCCTTGTCGTACGCCGCCGACGCGTACTTCAGCTGCTCGCGGCTGCGCGCTAGCGCCTCGCGCTGCTTCTCGAGCTGCATGGCATAGTTGCGCGCAATGTCATCGCGGCCGCCTTGGATGCCCGCTCGGATCTTGCTCGTGAGCGCCTTCACCTCGTTCTCTAACCGCCGCACCTCTTTCTGCATCAGCATCACGTTGGCTTTCACCGTCGCGATGTTCTCGTTCATCTTCGGAACCTGATCATTCAGTTCCCGGATGTTCTGCTCTAGAATGAGCTTCGGGTCCTCTAACGCCGAGATGGCGCCACCGAAGATGGATTTCAGCCAGCGAGAGAAACGTTTGAACACGATTGAATACCTTTGTGCCTAGGAGTGATTGCTGAGCGGCGTGCGCGCACACGCATCCGCTCGAATATACGGGTTGCGTTCTGCATTAACGTACCCGTTTCGCGAAAGATGCGTCACGCAGCGCCTGGTACTGGGATGTGCGACCCCACCCAGCGACTGGGCAGCGGCGAGCCAACGCAAAAGAGCGGACCCGCCACAAGGACAGATCCGCTCGTATGGGTCAGATGCTGGAGTTCAACTCAGCCGAGGCGCACAACGTTGGACGCACTGACGCCCTTGGGCGTCTGCTCGGTTTCGAACTCGACCGTTTCGCCATCCTGCAAGCCTTCGTCCCAGCCGAGGCCTTGGACTTTGCTGCGATGTACGAAGATGTCACGGCCGCCTTCTTCCGAGACAATGAAGCCGAAGCCTTTCTCGGTGTTGAACCACTTTACGGTGCCACGGGGCATGATACGGTACCTTTGGGTAATGCACTGTACTCAAATAATCGAACTGAGAGGGGTGAACCAGAGGTACGCGCACTTCAGCGAACTATTCGGCCAGTGGGTGTTGAGAGGGGTTAAGGAAAACAGGGCGCTAACCCCTTACCCCGCTAGAGGTTCGAGGAAACTACCTGTGACAAAGTTACGACGCGCAGATTAACCGTGTATTAGCAAACGAGAGGCAAAAACGCGTCCCCTATTGCTATGTGGCCACGATGTTGATGATGCGCCCCGGCACGTAGATCTCTTTACGGATCGTTTTGCCCTCGATGAAGCGCTGCACGTTGGGCTGCGCCTTGGCCTGAGCGAGAACAGCGTCCCGTGCGGCATCTGGAGCGATGGCGATGGTGGCGCGCACCTTGCCGTTCACCTGGACGGCCATCTCGATCTGGTCTTCCTTGAGGTACGCCTCCACGACCTCGGGCCATGCCGCGTACGTCAACGGCTCGGTCTGCCCCAGCTTCTCCCACAGCTCCTCGGCGAGGTGCGGGGCGAAGGGGCTGAGCAGTTGTACGAACGGTACCGCCACCGAGAGCGACACCACGTCCCACTTGTTGGCGGCGTTGGTGAACTCCATCATCGCCGAGATGGCCGTGTTGAAGCCCAGCGACTCGATGTCGTCGCCGACCTTCTTAATGGTCTGGTGCAGCGTGCGGAGCTGTGCCTTGCTGGGCGCGACGTCCTGCACGCGAGCGTGGGAGCCATCGCCCGCCTCGTTGAGCAGCAGGCGCCACGCGCGGTTGAGGAAGCGCGCCACGCCGGATACGTCGCGGGTGTTCCACGGCTTCACCTGCTCCAGCGGCCCCATGAACATCTCGTAGAGCCGGAACGCGTCGGCGCCGAACTCGGCGATCACGTCGTCGGGGTTGACCACGTTGCCGCGGCTCTTGCTCATCTTCTGCGAGTCGCTGCCGAGGATCATGCCCTGGTGGACGAGCTTCTGGAAGGGCTCGGGCGTGGCGATGACGCCTGCGTCGTACAGCACCTTGTGCCAGAAGCGGGCGTAGAGCAGGTGGAGCACGGCGTGCTCGGCGCCGCCCACGTACAGGTCCACTGGCATCCAGTACTGCTCCTTCTTGGGATCCACCAGCTGCGCGTCGTTGTGCGGGTCGATGTAGCGGAGGTAGTACCAGCACGACCCCGCCCACTGCGGCATCGTGTTCGTCTCGCGGCGCGCGGGCTTCCCGGTCTTGGGATCGACGATGGTCAGCCAGTCGGTAGCTAAGGAGAGCGGACCTTCGGGCGAGCCGCTGGGCTTGAACTCCTCCAGGTCGGGCAGCGTGACGGGCAGCGCATCGGCGGGAAGGGGCTGCGGCGTGCCCTCGACGAAGACGACGGGGAACGGCTCCCCCCAGTAGCGCTGCCGAGAGAAGAGCCAGTCGCGCAGCTTGTAGTTGATCTTGCGCTCTCCCCTGCCGTGTTCTTCCAGCCAGTCAATGATCTTCGCCTTCGCCTCCTTCACGCGCAGCCCGTCGAGAAAGGCGCTATTGATGGCGGGGCCGTCGCCGGTGAAGGCTTTGCCGTTGAAGTCGGCGGGCGGCTGGACCGTGCGGATGATAGGCAGGTCGTAGACCTCGGCGAATGCGTAGTCGCGCTCGTCCTGCGCAGGCACGGCCATGATGGCGCCCGTGCCATAGCTGGCCAGCACATAGTCGGCCACCCAGATGGGGATGTGCGCGTCGTTGACCGGGTTGACGGCATAAGCGCCCGTGAAGACGCCCGTCTTGTCCTTCTGCAACTCGGTGCGCTCCAGCTCGCTCTTGCTGGCGGCCTGGCGGCGATACGCCTCCACCGCCTCGCGCTGCTCGGGCGTCACGATCTGATCGACCAGCGCATGCTCGGGCGCGAGCACCATGTATGTGGCGCCGAAGAGCGTGTCGGGGCGGGTGGTGAAGACGCGGATCTCGGCGTCGTAGCCGACCACGGGGAAATCGACTTCGGCCCCTTCGCTGCGCCCGATCCAGTGCGCTGCATAGCCTTGGTGCTCTCGGGCCAGTCCAGCTCGTCCAGCCCCTCCAGCAGCTTCTCGGCGTACGCCGTGATCTTGAGCATCCACTGGCGCAGCGGGCGGCGCACCACGGGGAAGCCGCCCACTTCGCTCTTGCCATCGACGACCTCTTCGTTGGCGAGCGTCGTGCCCAGCTCCTCGCACCACCAGACGGGCGTCTCGGCCTGGTAGGCCAACCCTTTCTCGTAGAGCTTCAGGAAGATCCACTGCGTCCACTTGTAGTAGGACGGGTCGGTGGTGTTGACCTCGCGCTGCCAGTCGTACGAGAAGCCGAGGGCTTTGAGCTGTTCGCGGAAGCGGTCTACGTTTTTCTCCGTCGTCTCGCGCGGGTGCGTATTCGTCTTGAGCGCGTACTGCTCGGCGGGCAGGCCGAAGGCGTCCCAGCCCATCGGGTGGAGGACGTTGAAGCCCTTCATCCGCTTGTAGCGGGCGGTGATGTCGGTGGCGGTGTAGCCCTCGGGATGGCCCACGTGCAGCCCGGCCCCGCTCGGGTAGGGAAACATGTCCAGGATGTAGTACTTGGGCTTGCTCGTGTCTACCTCGTCGGGCGTGCGGTAGGTCTGCTCGGCGTCCCAGCGGGCTTGCCACTTCTTCTCGATCTCGGTAAACGGGTACGCGGCCATCGGTCTGCGGCGCTTGTTTTGGCGGATTTGACAGCGTTAAGAATACGCATGTGGCCGCATCACGGCGCGTGCATTCTGCGTGAGAAGTGCGGATTTCGAGTGCTTATCGGGACAGCAGCTCCGTCATCGCTGTGCCGAAAAGATTGTTGGCGACTTCGTTTGGTTGGACGTTCATTTTTGAGCGCAAAAACGAACCAAAAACGCTTGTCGATCTCGCGTGTCTGATTTTTTTGGGGCAACAGCGGACTTTCCGACACGCATGTCCGCACCTAGCAAGCCGCACGGCTGTGCCGCTTCATGGCGCCTTGCTGTTACTCGCTAGCTAAACCGGAGGTTCTACGTAGTGAAACGCTGCCCGTCCGCTCTTCCCGGCGCGCACCCGGCCACGAGATCGACGTTGGCGGCTCGCTGCGCTCGTTTTGGCAGATCAGGCTTCCGTGTCGTTGTTGTGGGATGGCGTGTGCCTTCAAGCGTCGTACCTTGCGCGCTCACTTGCTCAATTGGTTTATGCTGCTGCTCATTGGCGCCACGTACCCGCCCGGTCAACAGATCCTGCATCGCTTGCTGGAGGCGGGGCATGTTGTGCGTTGTCTCACCGAGGCGCCCGAGACGCTGCGCAGCCTCGATCCGGCGCCAAATCTCATGGAGGGCTCGCTGCACGAGGCCGAGACCGTGCACCAGGCGCTGCGCGGTGTCTCCACGGTCGTCCACGCAGGGCTGACGGTTGACCTTCCTAGCCAACGCGCTGGCCGCGTCATTGACGACATGGGCGAGCGCATGCTGATCGACCTCGCAGTGGAAGTGGGCATCCAGCACCTGCTGCTCGTATCCTCGGCGATGGCGCGGCGGCAGCATCCGGTCGACGTGATGCGGACAGCGCACGCGGTCGAGGAATACCTGATAGCCTCGGAGGTGCCACACACGATCCTGCAGCCGGCGCCGCTGATGGAGACGTGGGTGGTGCGGACGGTGGAGCCGATCAGCTACGAGGGCAAGGCCTCGATCCTGGGCAAAGGCACCAATCCCATCGCGTTTGCAGCGGCAGCGGATGTAGCGGACGCGGTGGACAAGCAGTTGGAGCACGGCCCGTCGAACAAGCGCCAGGTGCTGCGCGGCCCCGAGGCGCTTTCGCTCCGCGAGGTGGCGGCCCTACATGAATCGGTGACGCAGGAGCGGTTCAAGCTGAGCCGACTGCAGCGCCCGCTGGTGCGCATCATGGAGCGGATCATGCAGCGCGCCAACCCGTCGGTGGGCAGGCTGGTGACGGCGGCGCTCGACCTCGACATCGCCCCGCTCGCCTTCGCCGATGTGCCCGATGCCGAGGTAGGCACGACCACCGTCGAGGACTTCATCCGACAGCACTACGCCAACACGCTTCCGGGAGGCATCACGGCACGCAGTTGAACAACGCCAGTCATGGACTCGCTCGCGGCACGGTCACGTCGACTCACCGCGCGTCCCAACTAGGCGAAACACAGGCCCCAACGAATAAGCGGTGATGCGGGCTTTGGTAACATAACGATAACACAGGTCGGGCGTCCGATGTATACACTTTTGCCGCGTGTCTTCCCCACCCTTTAGCCGTCTTTCGCACGCGCTAGCTGTGCCCGGTGCTATTTCCTCGGCGCGGGGCTGATCGCATTATTCCTGCTAAACGTAGACCCCACTGCATGGCACAACGACAACAGATTGCGCTGCGCGTGGCCGCCCTCATCGGGGTGTTGCTGCTCTTCTTCGTCAGCTTAGAGCTGATGGGCGGCGCCTTCAAGCTGATGGGCAAAGGCTTCGCTGAGACGTTGCTAGAGACCACTGCCAACCCCTTTGTGGGCTTGTTCGCCGGTATTCTGGCGACCTCGCTCGTGCAGAGCTCATCGACGGTCACGTCGCTTACGGTGGCCTTGGTGGCTACGGGCAACCTGACCATTCCCGGCGCCGTGCCCATCATCATGGGCGCCAACATCGGGACGACGGTGACCAACACGATTGTGTCGCTGGGCCACATCACGCGCCCCGAGGAGTTCAAGCGCGCCATCGCGGGCGCTACCGTGCACGACTTCTTCAACTTCATGGCGGTGATGCTGCTGTTCCCGCTGGAGGTGCTCTTCGGGTTTATCTCCACGCCTGCCGAAGCCATGACCGCGGCGCTCGCGGGTGTTGGCGGTACGAACCTACTGAGCCCCCTCCAATTCATCACCAAGCCGATCTCGGGGCTCGTCATCGACCTGCTCGGTCAGAACGGCATCGCAGTGCTTGTGACGGGTTTGGCCGCGCTGTTCATCGCACTGCGCTACCTGGTGGTGCTCCTGAAGTCGCTCGTGATGGGCAAGAGCGAGGTGTTTCTCCACAAGTACATCTTTGGCTCCCCCGCCGCGGCTATGCTCTGCGGGATGGTACTCACCGTGATGGTGCAAAGCTCGTCGGTGACTACCTCAGTGGCGGTGCCGCTAGTGGGGGCGGGCATCCTCTCGGTGCGGCAGATCTTCCCCTACACGCTAGGCGCTAACGTAGGCACCACGATTACGGGCATGCTGGCTGGGCTGACGCTGGCGGGCAGCGGCGAGGTGGGTGCCACGGCAGGACTGACAGTGGCGTTTGCGCACCTGCTGTTCAACCTCTTCGGGATTCTGTTCATCTACGTGATCAAGCCCATCCGCGAGATTCCCATCCGCGCCGCCGAGTGGCTGGGCGAGCTGACACTCAAAAACCGCACAGCCGCGCTGGCCTACATCGTCGTGTTGTTCTTCCTGCTACCGCTCCTGCTGGTGTTTGTGACCTAACCAGGCTGTTCAAACAAGGGCTATTTAACTTCCCTCAAAACAGGCCGATACGTCAGCGCTAGCCAAACCCGGCGCGCTCTTTGAATGCGGAGGCGGGTGTACCGTATGTAGTTCCAACGGACCACCCCCGCTTCTCGTTTTGGCTTCCGCCTCTACCCCTGCTACCGGCCTCCTCGGCCAGCTCCAAAAACGCGGCTTCAACAGCGAAATCGCCATTCCCGTGGGCGTGGTGCTGGTGCTGTTGGTGATGGTGGTGCCCCTGCCGAGCGTCCTGCTCGACATGCTGCTGACGACGAACATCGCCATCAGCCTGGCGGTGCTCCTGACGGCATTTTATGCCAAGCGCCCGCTCGATTTTGCCGTCTTCCCCGGGCTGCTGCTCATCACCACCATCTTTCGGCTGTCGCTCAACGTAGCGTCTACACGGCTTATCCTCAGCGAGGGGCAAGCGGGCGCCCTCATCGCAGCGTTTGGCAACTTCGTGGTGGCGGGCAACACGGTGGTCGGGGTGATCATCTTCCTGGTCCTCGTCCTGATCAACTTCATCGTGATCACGAAGGGCTCGGGCCGTATCGCCGAGGTGGCGGCGCGCTTTACGCTCGACGCCATGCCGGGCAAGCAGATGGCCATCGACGCCGACCTCAACGCCGGGCTCATCGACGAGGACACCGCCAAGCGCCGCCGCTCGGAGGTCAGCCGCGAAGCCGACTTCTTCGGGGCGATGGACGGCGCGAGCAAGTACGTGCGCGGCGACGCCATCGCGGGCCTCATCATCACCGCTATCAACATCGTCGGCGGCCTGGTCATCGGGATGATGCAGCAGAACATGTCGTTCGGCGATGCCGGGCAGAACTTCGT
>JBCCMF010000136.1:0-11180 GCA_039026435.1 Bacteroidota bacterium | reverse complement strand
TCTTGGAGCTGCTGCGCGTACTCGGAGCGCGACCACTTGAGGCTGGCAATCTGTGCCGACACCTTCTTGATCTGGATGCTGTCGCGGCCCTTGGCGGGGTCGGTCAGTAGGAAGCGCGCCACCTCTACGCTGTGGCACATCATGTCGTTGAGCACGCCACCGCCTTGCAGCGGCCCTTGCCAGAACCACGGCGTGTGCGGCCCGCTGTGCTCCTCCGCAGCGCGTGCCAGGTACGGCCGCCCCGTTAGCGACGCTGCCCGGCGCCAGATGATCTCGCGGCCGCGCACCAGGCTGGGCGAAAAGAGCTGATCTTCGAGGTAGCCCGTCAGCAGGTCCGTCTCGTCGATGAGCTCGACCACCCGCTGCGCCTCGGCCACGTTGCGCGCCAGCGGCTTCTCGCACGCAAGGCCCACAAGTTCGCCTTTGCCCGACTTCAGCGCATCCACAATCTCCTCCATGTTCTCCACGCGCTTGTGGTTGGGCCCGCAGATCCAGAGGCAGTCGATGGCCGGGTCGGCGATCATGGCCGTGATCGAGTCGTACGCCTTGGCCTGGCCCACGCCGAGGGTGCGCGACAGCGCCGCGGCCTCCTCGGCATTGGCCCGGTTGGGGCTCCAGACGCCCAGGATGTCGGCATCGCGCACGGCGACCCACGACTGGATGTGAAAGCGGGCGATGAAGCCGCTGCCGATGAAGCCAATGCCAAGTCGTTTTTTCATGCGAGACGGTGCGTTGCGTGGGTTGAGAGCCTATGGGAAGCGCTTCGATAATACGCCCGCCCTCACCCGATGTGCAACGGCCGCATCCCGCTATCGCGCAACCACAATCGACGTGGTAGCCCGCTACGTCTCCGTGCGCACGACGGCGTAGTACACGCCTGCTGCCAGCGCCCTCATATCCAACGTGTGGGTATGTCATTCCTTGGCTGGGCTATGGCCTCGTAACCTTCCCCCCACCCCAACGTTGAAGCGTCACGCACTCACCTTGTCTGCTGCCTCATGCCCAACGACACCACCGCCCTGCGCGACTACCTCATCGGCACGGCCGTCAGCCTCTACAGTGCCGATGGCGAGCCGCTGACGGCGCGGCGCATCAGCGAGGCGGCGGGCGTACCGCAGACAGAGTTCTACAGCGTCTTCGACCATATCGACGAGGTGCTGCCTGCCTACTACGCCTCGCGCATCGACGCCTTCGTCGGCATCCGCGATGGCATCGCCGAGTACGACAGCTTTAGCCTGGACGAGCGCATCTCCACGTTCATCTTCGTCATGTTCGACCTGTTCGAGGCCGATGCGGCGTTCGTACAGCAGAGCTACGCCCCACTACTAGCTCAGGGACGACTCATGGGCTTCCGCGACCGCATCGCCGAGACGTACGCGGCGCTGCTGGACGCCTCGGATATCCCTGCGCTAAACCAGACAGTGACAAGCCGCCCTTGGCTTCACCAACGGCTGGCCAAACAGTACCTCTCACTGCTCAACTTCTGGTGCCGCGACGCGAGCCCACAACGCGAGCAAACCACGGCGCTCGTCGACAAATACGTCGCCTTCTTCGCCGATGTCGCCACGTTCCGCGGTGTGGAGCGCGGCGTGGATCTGGTGCGCTACCTGCAGCAGGTGGGCGAGATCAACGTGCGCTGGATCCCGTTCGTGGGCCGCTACCTCGCTGGCGACGAGACGGAGTAGCTGAGGCCTCACTCCATCAGGATGTGCGCGCGGTAGAGTGGGTCGTCGTAGCGGCCGTGCGCCTGGTATTCGGGGTTGTACGTGCGCGCGCCATCGGCGCCGATGCGGTAGAGGAAGGGCGACTGCATGAGGCGTTCTAGGTGCCACCGTCCCTCTCGACCTGACGGGATGTCCACCCCCTCGCCGTAGACCATCAGCCCGCCCTCGGCATCGATCTCGTGCTGCGGCGCAAGCAGGCCGTACTCGTGGCTGACGTTGATGAGCTTGTGCCCGAACTCGTGGGCGAGCACCTTCTGGCTGATGAACAGGTTTTGCATCGAGATGACGCCGCGCAGCCGCTTGGGGATGCGGTCCTCGTACAGGTACGTGGGGAACGACAGCGCGTTGACCGGATCGGACGTGAGCGACCATGCGCCTTCCTCATCCTGCTCGTAGTACGCCATGTACACATCGCGTAGGCCGACGAGGTAGATCGTGCGGTCGTTCAGCGGGTCGGGCGCGATGAGTGCGTCGAACAGCGCCTCGGCCTTGGGTGCCAGCGCGGTCTGCTGGTCGTGCATCTTGGCGTAGAGCACGGGGTAGTCGCCACGAGCTTCGCCCTGCATCACGTTGGCGGGGATGGTGAGCCAGGTTGTATCGGCCACGGCGAAGGTCTTGATCCACAGCACGTTCAGATCGACCCCCACCTCGGCGTAGACGGCCTTGGCATAGTCCAGCCGCTGCAGCAGCATCTCCATCGGGACCCGGCTGGTATAGCGCGGATCATCGGTCTGCGGGACGTACACGCCGATGTCTACCTTCGGCACGTCCGGCGGCAGGCTGGCCTGCAACGCCTCCACCCTTTCCGTCGCGACGATGGTGACCTTGGGCGTGCCATCCTGCCCATCCCCTTGCGCGATACATCCGATCAGCAAGAAGCCGACCAAAACCGTGGCTAGATGTCGCATAGGAGGCCGTCTTCGTTCGTCGCGGTGTCTTCGGAATATAGGCATGCCGCGCCCAGCGGTGCAGACCGCCCGTTTTGTGCCCGATGCTTCCGACCTTGTTGCCTTCGCTGTGGAACGCGACTCCCAGGACAGACTTCAACGTACCGCTTTTGACAGCCCGATTGGAGAGCACGATGGCAGAGCCGAAGGAGGGCTTGCGCGACACCGCGGTACCCGCCTCGAAACTGGAACGCAGCGCGATTGCCGCCAAGGCTGGCCTGAAGGTGGGCGGCAACTACGCCCGCTACCTCGCCCGCCGCGCCGTGGGCCGCGCCAACACCCCCGAGGCCAAGCAGGCGCTGCACCGGCAGAATGCGCAGGACTTGTACAAGGAGTTCACCAAGCTGCGCGGCACCGCCCTCAAGCTGGCCCAGTCGATGAGCCTGGACACGGGCACGCTGCCCGACGAGTTCGTGGAGGTGATGACGCAGGCGCAGTACAGCGTACCGCCCATGAACCGGGCCCTCGTGCGCAAGATCATCCGCGACGCGCTGGGCCAGTACCCCGAGCAGCTCTTCGCGTCGTTCGACGGGCAGGCGCTGGCGGCCGCCTCCATCGGGCAGGTCCACCGCGCCACGCTGAAGGATGGCCGCAAGGTGGCGGTGAAGGTGCAGTACCCCAACGTCCGCGATACCATCAAGTCCGACCTGGCGCTGGGCAAGACGCTGATGAAGCGCATCGTCAAGGCCGACAACATCGACGCGTACGTCCGAGAGGTGGGCGCCCGGCTCTACGAGGAGACAGACTACCTGCACGAGGCCAAGCAGCTCGACTTCTTCAAGCAGCAGTACGACAGCGACCTCATCCTCACGCCTGAGCCCATCCACGAGCTGACCCGCGTCAACGTGCTGACGATGACGTTCATCGAGGGCGTGCATATGGACGCGTTTCTAGCCAGCGAGCCGCCGCAGGAGCGCATCGATTGGTACGGGCAGCGGCTGTGGGACTTCATCCACGAGCAGATCGCCAGCAACGTCCGCACCATCCACGCCGACATCCACCCCGGCAACTTCCTCTTCCGCGACGATGGCAAGCTGGGGGTGCTCGACTTCGGCTGCGTCAAGACGTTCCCCCAGGCCTTCCGCGACGCGTTCTTGCTGCTCTTCGGTGCGCAGATGGACCGCGATATGGAACGGGTTCGGGCGCTCTTTCACGAGGTGGAGCTGCTGCATGACGGCCAAGACGCTGCCACGCAGACGCGCGTGTTCGACTTCTTCACGCACTTCGGCCAGCTCATCCTGCGGCCCTACCGCACCGCCACGTTCGACTTCGCGGAGCCGTCGTTCCGCGCCGACCTCAACGCCAGCTTTATGGAAGCCACCCAGCTCAACGAGGTCGTGGGCTCGGAGCACTTCATCTACATCAACAAGGTCATGGTAGGGCTCTTTGGCCTGCTCCTCCAGCTCCGCCCCACCATCGAGACGGGTTACAGCTTGAGCCTGCTCAACGACACCATCAGCGGCATCACAGCCGAGGAGTGAATGAGTCGCCCGGCAATGCCCTTCCCCCACTGGAAAAACTGACGTAGATTGGCCCACCTCATCCCACCAGCCATTAACCAACTGTTTCCTATGCGTCTACGCCTCTCTGCGGCAGCGCTTATCCTGCCTGTTCTCCTCTTCACCGCCTGCGACAGCAACGAGCCGTTCGACGAAATCCCCGAGCCACGCGAGGTCGCCGAGGAGGACTATACGGTTACCGACAGCGGCCTGAAGTTCTTCGACTTTGACGAGGGTACAGGCAAGGAAGCTGCGGTGGGCGATTCGCTGCTCGTGCTGTACAACGGTTGGCTCACGAATGGCACCTTGTTCGACAGCAGCCTCTTCAGCGGCGTCCCCTTCCCTGTCATCTTGGGCGAAGGCCGCGTCATTCCGGGCTGGGAGGAGGGACTCCTCGGCATGCGAGAGAATGGCACGCGCCAGATTGTCATCCCGCCCAACCTGGCATACGGCGCTCAGGGCGCGGGCACCATCCCGCCGGATGCGACGCTCATCTTCGAAGTCGCCGTCGCCGAACTACGCGACGGGTCGGACTGACCCTGCGCCGGGTCACAGAAAGTTCACTGCCGTTGTATTGCTCCCGCTCGGGCGTGCACCGTATCATGGCTGCCCTGTACGTTATGGAGACTGTAGCTCAGTCGGTTAGAGCGCCAGGTTGTGGCCCTGGAGGCCGTGGGTTCAAATCCCATCAGTCTCCCCGGTGCGTTGCACCTTCTGCCGCGTTCGTCTAGGGGTCTAGGACGCCGGCCTTTCACGCCGGTAACACGGGTTCAAATCCCGTACGCGGTACCCAACGCCTTCTCGTATATGCCAGCTATCACAAGCGGCTTGCGAGAAGGCTTTTTTGATGCGCCTCACTTCTCGCCCACCGTCTGGGGTGTGCTAGCCATCGGGCGCTGTGGCACATGCAGGCGTGTGGAATCAAGGGCGATGCCCGCCACGATGCCCAGCCCTCCCGCCACATTGGAGAGGGGTTCGCGGCGGTCGCGGTCGGCGCGGGTGCGGGCAAAGCGGGCGTAGGCTTCGGTGCTGCGCAACAGCCCTACATCAAGCTCGTGCACAGGCAGCGGCGTGGTGCGGGTCTCCACGAGGATGGCATACACGCCCGTCCACTCGTAGCGCCGGGCGCCGGGCTGCCACGCTGTCTGCTCGTTGAACACGTCTTCGGCCAACAGGAAAAAGTCGAGGACGGTGGAGGTAAACGCGACAACGGGTGCGAGCCGCGTCTGCACCCAGTACACGCTGTCTGCCGGGCTGTAGCCTGCCGGGCGGGCCCACCGCAGGGTGACCTCAATGGGATAGATGAACCCCTCGTCCAGGGTGACGCCGAGCGAGTCCAGGTCGAAGCCCTCAAGCAGGACGGCCTCTACGGGCGTATCGGGCACGTTGATCGCGATGTCAGCCAGCGCAATCTGAGGCGGTACCAGCCCGCTGGCCGTGGCGCGCGCGCCCTCCACCTCTACCTCCAGCTTGAACGGCGTCCGCGCAGGCAGGCCCACCGCAGCGGTGTACGTACCGCCCGCCTCGGGAGCGAATGTGAGCGTGCCAGCGGCTGTGCGCGCGTGCACCGTGGCGCCATCCACAAGCGCAGCCGCCGGGGCGTACGAGGCGTCGGGGAGCCCCGACCTTCGCACGACCACGCGCGGCGTCTGGGGCGAGGCCTCGATGAACGCCTCAACCACCAACTGCTCGGGGGCCACAGGACCGCCCGAGTCGCACGCGGCACCGCACAGGCCTGCGAGGAGGACGACGACGAGGCGCATCATAACGAAGCCTGCAGTTCGAGGAGCGGCAAGAACGGCAGCCCCAGCCGGTCCTCACCGCGCAGGGTGGGCTGGTCGGGGTCGTAGAAGCGGTCGAAGACGTTGCGGCGGTTGAGGATATTGTAGAGCTGCAGTTCGGCCTCCCAGGCTACCCCTGCCCAGCCAAAGCGGTAGCCCACCGAGACATCGAAGCGCATATACGCCGGGAGCCGCCCGTTGTTGATGTTGGGCCGATGCAGGTAGCGCACAGGCTCGGCATCGAACGGCCCTTGCACGACGTACCGCGCCTCGGGCACGGTGTGGGGATACCCGCTCCGCACCGTCCCCGCCAGCGACACGTCCCAGCGCTGCCCGACGCGGGCGATAACAGTCCGCGCCTCACGCGGCACATCGAAGCGGGCGGGCCGCAACGTCTCGTCGCCCTGCTCAGGGGCGCGGTCCAACGCCCGCCCGCCCGCGTAGCTGGCCCAAACCCGCCACGGGCCCTGCTCGTAGCGCGCCGACAGTTCGACCCCGTAGGCGCGGCCTACGCCCGGCGTGTACTGCCCCAGCAGCGTGCCCACGTCGATGCCCGGCCCGATGAGGCCATCCTTGACGCGGAACGGGTCTTCCGGCAGCAGGATGTCGCGGAGGTCACGCCAGTAGGCATCGGCGGTGAGGGTGAGGCTGGGCAGGGGCCGGCTCTCGGCGCCGAGCGATGCCTGCCGGGATCGCCCAGGCCGCACCTCGTCGCTGGCAGGGACCCAGCGGATGGAGACGAGGTCGTAGGCGAACGAGTAGCGGTCGCGCAGGTGTTGCAGGTACTGCACCTGCCGGCTGAAGCCGCCGCGCAGGATGAAGTAGACGGGGTCGAAGGTGTACTGCGCGAACAGGCGCGGCGTCACGTACAGGTATTGCCCCTCGCTGAAGGAGCTAACCCGCAGCCCCGGCTGGACGCGCAGACGCGCCGTGGGGCGCCAAGTATCTTCGACGTAGGCGGCCATGTCCATCGCCTCTACTCGGTTCGTGTTGGTCAGCGTGTCCTGCGCCGTTGCCGACCGCTGGATCCGGCCATCCAAGCTGGACCGAAAGCGATGCTGCGCTACTTGGATGCCAAAGTGGAGCTGGTGCTGCTGCGAATGCACGTAGTCGCCCGAGATCCGCAGGCCGATGTCGCGCAGGCGCACCCGGTACTGCGAGGCGAGGAGCGCGCTGCTGGTCGGCCGGATCACGGAGCCTTCGGCGGCCTCGTACGCCGAGTTATACACGTTGACCGAGACGAAGAACCGGCTGGAGAACAGGTACTGGTAGCGCATGGCGTAGAGGCGGTTGCCCCAGTTCTGATCGACCTCGAAGAAGAGGTCGGCGGGGCGCAGCCATGAAGAGAAGTCCAGCGAGAGGTCGAACGGCAGGCGCAGGTCGAGCACGTCGCGCCCCCGGTAGAAGCTGAACGAGAGCTTGCTGCGCGGGGTGAGGTCCAGGCTGAGCTTCGCGTTCCAGTCGTAGAAATAGTAGCCCGTGCGCAAGGTGTCGCGCTGGCCAGCGGCGTTTGAGACCGGGTGCTGCTGACCGATGAGCTTGTCGAGGTACGAGCGGCGCCCTGCCAGCATGAACGAGGCGTTGGAGGTGATGGGGCTCTCGATGACAAACCGGCCGCTGAGGAGGCTGAGGGCCGCCTGGGCTTGCGGCGCATCGCGGTTGCCATCGCGCAGCTGGGCCTCCATCACCGAGGACAGGCGTCCTCCATGCTCCGCGGGAAACGCCCCGCGCCACAGCTTCACCTCCTGGAACGTCTCGGTCTGGAACGTCGAGATCAGGCTGAAGGCGTGCCACGGATGGTAGACTGGCGCGCCGTCGATGAGGTAGAGGTTTTGATCGGGCGTGCCGCCTCGGATCACCATGCCGCCGTTGACCGAGCCCAGCTTGTTGATGCCGGGCATCCATTCGAGCGTGTGGAAGAGGTCGGCCTCGCCGCCGAACGACGGCAGCGCCTCCACCTGTTGCACGGGCATATTGAGCAACCCGGGCACCACCTGTAAGCTGGCGCGGTTGCGGCGCTCGTCTTCGATGGTGACCGCCCCCGCCACGAACGCCTGGGGCTGCAGCGCAATGCGCGAGCGCTGGTTGATCGCCAGCAGCGTGTCTTGCACCTCGTAGCCCAGGTACGAGAAACGCACGTAGTGCAGCCCCTCGGGTAGCGACGGCAGCGCGAAGTAGCCCGCCTCGTTCGTGATCGTCCCGATCTGCCATGCGGGGAGCGCCACGTGGGCGCTGGGCAGCGCCTCGCCCGTCTCGGCATCCGTCACGAAGCCCGCAAGCACGCCCCGTCGCGCCGAAGAGAGCACAGGCTCGGCCACCGTGTCGCTCACGATCACGTACTGCCGACGGCGCACCGCCTCCGCCTTGAGCCCTGTACCCCGCAGCAGGCAGGCCAGGGCGTCGTCCAGGCTGTTGCCTTCGTAGCGGCACGACGACCGTTTTCCGCGCACCAGCCGCTGGGCGAATACGAGGTCCACGCCCGTCTCCGCCCGAAAGCGCCGCAGGCCCACGTCCAGGGGCTCGGCCTCTGTGCTGACCACGATGCGCTGCGCCCATACCTCGGGGGCGGTGCCGCTCCATACAAGCAGCAGTCCCCCAAAGAGTACGCTCCACACGACGGCGCTACGCAACATGCTCAAGGCGCGATTGACTAAGGACTCAGACCAACGCCCCACCGACGTAGCGGTTGTGTAAAACGTTACGCAAGTGCCGCGCTGATTGTCGCACAAGGCCACACAGGCAGGTGCATCGCGCTAAAAATTGGGCATTTATGTACGATTTGGGCCATTCTTGGGGCATCAAGCTACCAAAACGGCCGAAAATGCCGTACCATACGTTCACCCACGGTGGTTATGCAGGCTCCACTCGGTTTTGTCAATTCAACCCGATGGCCCAGCCATGAACCGCACTCTCTCTCTCCTTCCCGTTCTTTTTCTACTCGTTGCCCTCCCAGCGCAAGCGCAATTTGTGCTGAGCGCGGTAGGCGGGCTCTCTGTGACGCCTCGCGTCGGCATCCACGGCTTTGAGACCGACGGCGTGGGCTATGAGCCCGAGCTGAGCTATGGCCTGACGTTGGGCTACGGCTTGACCGAGCGCATCGGCGTGTCTGTTGCTTCTGACGTTGGCAATCTGGACGGCAACCCGATGTTTCACACGGATGCCACGGTCCGCTTTACGCAACGCAACGTACAAACTGCGTGGCGTCCCTACTTGGGCTTGGGCGTGAGTTACCTGAGCATCGATGTGGGCGCGGCCACGCTAGATGGCATCGGCCCGAAGATCGAATTGGGCACCGCCTACTTCGTGACGCCCTCCATTGCCGTAGACCTTGGCCTACAAGTCACGTCCATTGATGTTGACCGAGAAGCAGGTGCAGCTATCATCTTCCGAGACAGCCAAAACCTACGCAGCGGGCGGTTGATGCTAGGCGTCTCGTTCTACGTCAACTGACGCCTACTCATCGGCCCAGGCTTTGGATCGTGCGAGGGCCTTGCTCCATCCCTGGCGCAGGCCGACGGCCGTTTCGGTGTCCATCTCGGGCTCGAACACTTGCTCCACGCCCCATTGCGTCTTGACGGCATCGACGCTATCCCAATATCCAACCGCTAAACCAGCGAGGTAGGCTGCGCCCAGTGCTGTCGTCTCCAGCACATTAGGCCGCACCACAGGCACATGTAGCATGTCGGCCTGAAACTGCATGAGCAGGTTGTTAGCCGTGGCGCCACCGTCCACCCGCAGTTCGGCCAGGTCGATGCCTGCGTCGGCCTGCATGGCTTCGAGCACGTCGGTGACTTGGTAGGCGATGCCTTCGAGCGCAGCACGGGCGAAGTGGCCCGCGTTGGTGCCTCGTGTGATGCCCGCCACGATGCCGCGTGCGTAGGGATCCCAATGTGGCGCGCCCAGACCAGCGAAGGCGGGCACGAGGTACACGCCGCCGTTGTCTTCCACCGTCTGGGCCAGCGCTTCGACATCGGCCGACGTCTCGATGACGCCGAGCCCATCGCGCAGCCATTGCACGACGGCGCCCGCGATGAAGATGCTGCCTTCGAGCGCGTACTCCACCGTGTCGCCCAGCTTCCACGCGACGGTGGTCAGCAGGTTGTTTTCGGAGGCGATGGCCTTCTCGCCTGTGTTCATCAGCATGAAGCAGCCCGTGCCGTACGTGTTTTTGACCATGCCCGGCTCCACGCACATCTGCCCAAAGAGCGCCGCCTGCTGATCGCCCGCGATGCCTGCGATAGGAATCGACGCGCCGAACAAGCCTTCGGCGGTGTGGCTGTATACTTCGCTGGAGGAGCGCACCTCGGGCAGCACCGCACGCGGCACGCCGATGAGGGCCAGCAGGTCGTCGTCCCAGTCGCAGGTGTGGATGTCGCAGAGCAGCGTGCGCGAGGCGTTGGTAGCGTCGGTGACGTGCGTGGCGCCGTCCGTCAGCTTCCAGACGAGCCAGCTATCGATGGTGCCGAAGGCCAGTTCCCCGTTGGCAGCCCGCTCCCGGGCGCCCTCCACATGGTCCAGGATCCAGGCAACCTTGGTGCCCGAGAAGTAGGCGTCGAGGACGAGGCCCGTTTTCTGCCGGATGACCTCGCCGTGACCCGCTTCGCGCAGGCTATCGCAGACCCCAGCCGTACGGCGGTCTTGCCACACGATAGCACGGTGGATGGGCTCGCCCGTCGCTCGGTCCCATACCACCGTCGTCTCGCGCTGGTTCGTGATGCCGATGGCCGCGATGTCGTTCGCGGCGACGTCGTTCGCGGCGACGTCGTTCGCGGCCAGCACCTGGCGCATGACGGCGAGCTGGGTGGTCCAGATCTCGTTAGCGTCGTGCTCCACCCAGCCTGGCTTCGGAAAGCGCTGCGTAAACTCACGCTGCGCCACCCCACAGATGCGGCCGTCGTGGTCAAAGAGGATGGCGCGTGAGCTGGTGGTGCCTTGGTCTACGGCGAGGATGTACGGCATGAAGCGTCAGGATGGAGTGCGAGAATTCGCGTCCAAGTAAAAGCGCTTCCGTTTTGATTGCAAGCCTGTCCCGCCGCTTCTCAGCGTGGCTTACTCTTCGTACGTGGCGATGGGCGCGCGGATGAGTTCCTCGGGGATGCCGAAGCCATCGACCAGCGCCTCGGCATGTGGACGCAGTTCGCCACACAGCACGTTGATCTCGCTGCGGATGGCCTTGGCCTTGACGCCCTCGAAGCCGCCGCTCGCCATGAACCACGCCGCATCGGCGTC
>JBCCMF010000135.1:0-11344 GCA_039026435.1 Bacteroidota bacterium | reverse complement strand
TCCAGCCGCCGTGCCTTTCGCTTTGATCGCAGCTTCAGTAGGGTGGTTAGCACGTGTGCCCGGTTGGAGACCAGCAGCAGCACCAGCCAGCCTCCCCACCCTATCCAGACGAATGACCAATAGACGCCGTGGGTGTAGAACAGATAGGTGGCCGTACTCCAGAGAGCCAACCAAAACCAATGTGTTTGTTTTGCAATAACAGCAATATATATAACAGGGATGATATACCACGGATGCACCGTTGTCGCAAATACAAGGTAACCGCCTAAAATCCAAAGCGCCCCCCGCGTTACCGTCCACCGCTTCCAGGACGCCCACCCGAGCACGGCGATGCTGTACCACAAGTATGCCGAGCGTAAGAACGGACCGAGTTGCTTACTCCAATCGTCCCCGGTCCACCAGCGTAGCGCTTCTTTGATCGCGAAATATGGCCCAGCGTTGAACTCGAAGAGTCGGATGTAGAGATCGGTGCTTGTCCGAATATGGTCAACAACATACGGGGCGGCGTAGGGCCACCACACCAGTACGGTGACAGCAACACCTGCGATGAGCACCTTCCACCACCCGCGCGTGCGCAAAAAGAGCGGAGCCACGAGTAGTGGAATCAGCTTGGCCCAAACGGCTATCGCGCCCGTTACGCCTACCCACCACCAGCGTCGCTGGTTGAACGCGAGCACGGCCAGCCCCAGCGCCCCGACGACAATGCCCTCGGCATGCCCCTGCCCTGCGACTTCGATTACAGCAAACGGACACCATGCGTAGAGCACCGCCTGCGTTGGCGAGACCAAACGTACCATCGCCATGATGCCAAACATCTCGATGGATGCGTAAACGCCTTTGATGATGACATATCCCCACTGGACGTCCCCAGGCGCCAGCCAAGTGGCCAGCCAGAACGTCAACTGGCTGATGGGCTGGTACACCGAGTAATAGCCGGGCGAGTTGAGTTGCGGATACAGCACGGCGAGCGCATCGGTGAGTATCTCAACATCCTGGGGCTTGAACGCAAACGGGTTGATGCCCTGGTGCTGGAGAAGCCCATCCCACAGGTAGCGATAGACATCATCCGACAGTACGGGGGGCCATCCGAGGTAGAAAACGCGCAGCACGAGTGCCCCGCCGAGCACTACGGGGACGGTGATCCACTCGGCCTTGCGCAACAGAAACAACAAACTCATCCACAGCCCGACCCCAACGACGAACCACGGGCGATACGTGGAATCTTGGCCGAGGTAGTAGCAGGCTATCGCAAGGCCGACAATGCCTACGGCGAGTAGCCCTGTGGCAGCGTATCCGCTTGGCGATGCGCGATCAATCGCTGACACATCTGCCCCGGTCAGGCGGGCTTGTCGAGATACGCGATCACCCGGCGGCCGTCATCCTCATAGCGCATGCCGTCGGCCATCGCCTCGATGAGAAAGAGGCCACGCCCGCCATCCAGCAGCAGGTTGTCCTGGGCTAGCGGACTGGCAATGGCGTCGGGGTCAAAGCCTGTCCCTTCGTCTTGCACCGTGATGGCCACTTTAGCGCCTTCGTCAACCACACGAAAGGTGACGGTCTTGGACGCGTCGTTGGCGTTGCCGTGTTCTATCGCGTTGGTCGCTAATTCTGAGGCAATGAGCACCACCTGATAGTTGAACTCCTCGTCATCGGTCACATGCGCCATGAATGACGATGTCGTTTCCACAAGCGCATCGAGGGCCTCGAAAGAGCTGGGGAAATGAGCGGCCAAGGTCCGGTCGGTCTGTTGTTCGATGGTCATGCGGAGCGCATTACGGAGGACGGGAGCCCTGTTAATTTAGCGGATGACAGCCAGCTTTTTGAGTACGCTCTCATCCTGATGTGTTACGCGAACAAGATACACGCCAGAAGGCGCCAATGTACCGCGATTCGTTTCCAGATCCCACTCGATTCGGCTGCTGCCCGCGGTCTCCTCACGTCGCATCACCAGCTCGCCAACAACCGTGAACACCTCCAGCGTGGCGCCTTGCGGAATACCGACGAAGGTAACGGTCTGCTGTTGCTCAGGCCGAACGGGGTTGGGATAGGCGTATACCGACGCCAGGGACGTCGCGGCACCCGATAAGGATATGGCCAACCCCTCGCTGCCAAGACGGGCGCCTGTGTCGGCGGTGAGTCCGCGAAGGACCATCGCAGCCTCCACGCCGGGCTGGCCAATGACGACGTCACTGATTTGAAGTTCAAGCAACCGAGGATCGCTTTCAGCAATGGCGCTGGCCAATACAGAACCCGAAGGCGTAACCTCAACGGTAAGCTGCGGCAACGACGACGGATCGAGCGGTTGGTCAAAGGTCAGGCGGAGGCGATCGTCGGATACGACGTCCCAACTGCTGAGTAACAACGGCACGGGCTTGGCCGGGAAGTCGATGGAAACAACGTGCTCGGCTACAGGCGTGCCGCTATCGTCCGCGAGGTCTGCAATGGTGAGACGATGTGACTGGCCAGCCACGTTGGTAAACCGGAGGCTCACAGCAAGCGGATCACTCAATCGCTGCACAACGCGAGGCGTCCGCCCGTCAGCCAACCGGAACGCGCTGGTCGGCGGGCGTTCTGGCATCGGCTCCGTGAAGTAGAGCACGACGGTGGCTGAGTCCTGCACAGCGATGTTGGTGATGCGGGCAGGATCATGCGGACGAATCGTCAGGGCTGCCGACAGGCGCGACTGCTTACCGTTGGCCCAAGCGGCCACCCTGTACGATTTTTCCCGCGATTCGGTGATCGTCGCGAACGGCTCAGCGGTGGTCAATACACGCTCGTAGGGCTGCGCTTCGAGCGCGCTGAAAACGCTTACGGAATCCACCCCACTATCCCCATTCCATGAGAGATAGACTTCTGCGGCGCTTACGGCATACCCGTTCAACGTTATTGTTTTTGCAATAACGGCATTATTTGCTTCGTAAAGAAGCGTCTCATCGCCCTCGCTGCCCACCAGGAGATTGAGGTGCCCATCGCCGTCCACATCGCCGACCGTGACGGCAATGCTTCGCGCGCCAGCGCCCGCCTCTCTGGCCCTCAGATGCTTGAGGGCGAGGTGCTGCTGCTGGTCCACGCCGTAGATGGCGAGGTGTGGCGCATGAACCACGATGAGTTCATCCTTGGCGTCGCCATCGAGATCGGCGCAGGTAGCTGTTCCGTGCCGTGAAGTAGGCCCAGGCACCAGCACTGTACCTGCTCTATCGTAGCTCGTGAAGTCGGATGACGGCACCCACCACTCGTACTGCCCGAGGGCTGGCTCACGCTCCCTATCCTGCGTGGGTGTCCGCCATTCTTGCTTAAACGCAAGCAGTTCCAGCCGATTATCGCCATCTACGTCACACGCCGCGAGACGACTCCCGGCTTGGTAACGATCAGACTCGGCGAACCACAGCACCGAGAAGCGCCCCTGACCATCGTTGTGGTATACGATCAGGTCGCCATCGGCGTCGCCCACGACGAGGTCGAGATCACCGTCGCCGTCCAGGTCTTCGACAATCGCCTCGGGCTCCTGGTACTCGTTCTTCCCCACCTCGCCCGCCCCGTCGGCTGTGGGATTCTCCAACGCCTGAAGCACCTCGTAAGTGTTTCCATTTCCCACGCCAAAAATGCGCCAGACGGTGGTGTTATGGGAGAGCAGTTCGTCTCTACCGTCACCATCGAGGTCAACAAGGCGAGCTCCAAAGACGGCATCGGCGCTGAACGGATTGCTGAGGCCTGTGGTATCGACGAAAGCGGATTGGCTGGGATACGCCGAGGCCGTGGGCTGCTCCAGCACAAGCGTGGCGCCCGCTACTTGTGTGAGCAGTTCGATGCGCCCGTCGCCATCGATGTCGCCCGTGTCGCGCGGGATTACGTTAGCAATGATGCTGGCGGCGGGACGGAAGCCATCGCCTGCCCACTCGTACGTTGCCAACGTGTCGCCAACCCAACCCTCCCGATAACGATTCATGACTACCTCAGCCAAACCGTCGCGGTCGAAATCGGTCAAGTGCGTGAGCAGGTACCCTGCAGGAAGCCCCGCCGACGTGGCCGTGACGTACATCGGATCGGGGCGGTGGTCCGGTAGCGCCATCAACTCGGCCAGCGTCCACGTCAGCCCACTTCGGTTGGTGACCTCGATCTGCACTTCGGCAGGTCCAGCCAACGCAGCCTGATCGCAACACGACAGCACAACGTCTCGCGCAACGCGATCACTCGCCACGCGAAACACCCGCGGATCTGCGCCAGCCTGCACGCTGAGCACGGCTTCGATGTCGTCATCGGCCCGGAGTGACACGGCGAGGCCAGGCTTGCCGTCTACCAACGCTTGCGATAGGGCCACGACGTCAACGACAGGCGGCGAGCGGTCGATGAAAACCCGCCGCCGATCTTCGACCGTCCGCCCGTTGCGCAGGTGGGCCGTCAGCCGGAGCGTATACGTACCATCCGCCAGGCTGCCCACATCCCAACGGGTCAACCGCTTCTCGAACACGGCGTGCTCCACTTCGTCGAGGATGGCCGTCCAGGCTGACGCGTCGAGGTCTTCCGTACCTTCGGCATAGCTGAGGGTGTAGCCCCGCAAATCAGGATGAACGACGGTGCCAACAATCGCGATCTCACGGCCTGCCGTCCCCGCGCTGTGCTCGGGACTGGTGAGTTCCACACGTGCCGGAAGGGCCCAGCGCAGCGCTTGCGAGACGTTGAGCCGCCCCGCCCCCGTTTCGTGGTCCCACCCGGGCGCCTCGATGTCTTGGGCGGTAGTGGCTAGGATGGACCGGATGGAGGCCACCGTGAGCGCCGGATTGACTGACCGCAGCAGCGCCGCGGCGGCAGCCACCTGCGGCGCCGAGACCGACGAGCCGCTGCGCCGTCCATAGCGTCGCGCATCATCCGCGTCGGGGTCGATAGGCAGCATTGTGGTGAAGATGCCCGACCCGGGCGCGCCGAGGTCTACGCCGATGCCGTGAGTGGCCCGGGAGCCCAGCTGGTCGCCCGTCAGCCAAGCCACCGAGAGCACGTCTGGGTAATCCGATGGGTAGTGGGGCGCGTCGCCCCCGCTGTTCCCCGCCGAGGCCACCATGACCACGCCTCGGCTGGCGGCGTATGCGATGGCATCGCGCAGCAGGCTGGCGTCGTACACATCGCCAAACGACATGTTGAGCACGTCGATGCCGGTGTCGGCGGCGTAAATGATGGCACGGGCGATGTCGTCGTCTTCGGCGGTACCATCGGGGCCAAAGGCTCGCAGCGGCACGAGCCGCACACCCGGCGCTACCCCAACGATGCCTTCGCCGTTGTCGCCCGCTGCTGCAATCACGCCTGCGACTGTCGTGCCATGCCCGCGCCCGCCGCCGACGATGTTGTCCTCGAACGGAAACGGATCGGGGTCGCGATAATCGCCACGATCTACAGCGGCAAATCGGTCTACGAAGTCGTATCCCATTACGTCGTCTACGAGGCCGTTCTGGTCATCGTCGATACCGTTGAGGTCGTCATCATCGAGCCTGCCGTTGCCGTTGATGTCTTCGGCAGAATTGATCGCAAACTGCCCGATAAGGTCGGGATGGTCTGCCCATACGCCCGTGTCAATCACACCCACGCGCACTGTCGGCACGCCTTGCGTCACCCGCCATGCTTCTATCGCCCGAATATCGACGAGGTGGTGCAAGCTGTCGAGCAACGGGTCGTCTTGCTGTCCTGACGACGTGGAGCCATCGAGGCGCCTCGTGTAGTTGGGCTCGGCATAGGCAACGTCGGCGCGGGCCTGGTACGCTTGTAGCGCAGCGCGTGCGGCGGCGCTATCGGCAAACGACAAGACGAACACGTTCTGCCACGCGCTGGGCTGGGTGGTCCTTGCAAGGGGCTCCCGGTCTAGCAGTCCGGCTTCGAGTGCATCGGGAATGACAACATCCGCTTTGCTCGCCGTGCCACTGAGCCACTGTTGGACGGCGGTGCCCGGCGTGGTCTCGACAACGACAGCGACTTGTGCATAGGTCGCCGGCAGGCACAGCCAGCAGCAGAGCAGCATGCTCTCCCATCGCCACAGCCTCCGCATCCTAGACCACATCATCCAACCATTGCGCCATGCGCTTTGCACGTTCACGGCGGTCGTACGCGGCCACGGCGGCATCGTTTGCCAATCCCAACCGTTTTCCCCGCCACGCCTCTACGCACCGGACGATTGCGTCGGCGATGTCCTCCACCGCATCGGGGGGTACTACCTCGGCATTGCCGTAGTGCCGGAGTGCGTCGGCCGCCACCCCGTCGGGCACGAGCCCCAAGATAGGCTTGCGTGTGCCCATGTACTCGAAGAGCTTGCCCGTGGAGATAGCGTGCGCTCCTGGCCGCCTGCCGATGGTGAGCCACAGCACGTTGGCCTCGGCCAGATATTGCCGGACTGCACGGTGGGGCACGTAGCCTACCTCTTCAACGACCTCCTCAAGCCCGAACTCGCGCACCAGCGCACGCCCAGCAGCGGTGAACAGCCCCACGAATTGGGCATGCACGTCCTCCGGCTTGACCTGTTCAGATCGGATGGCGAGGTGCAGGGCTCTGAGGAAAGGATCTGGCGTCTGCGCGTCGTAGAAGACCCCGGTATAGGTAAACGTGCAGCGCGGATTCGCCTCGGCGGTAGAGGGCAGGATGTCGGCCGGGTCGTAGCCCTGCTCAAAGATGCGGATGTCAGTGCCCGGGACTGAGCGACGCAAGCGATCGCGGATGGCCGTGTTGATCGTGGTGCTGAACGCGCTGTGCCGCAGCACCGAGCGCTCCAGCCGCTCGTTCAACCGCCGATGGGCGAGCGTAGGGTAGATGTGCCGTGGGTTGCCCACCCAGTCATCGCGAAAGTCGGTGACGAGCGGAATGCTCAGCGCCTTGCTCACGGCCTTACCGACGAGGAGTCCCGTGTAGGGCGGTGCGCTCGCCAGCACCGCATCGAAGGGGGTCTGGAGGGCCGCTCGTTTCGCGGCACGCACGGCGTAGGGCAACCATCCGACCTTATTGTCGGGCACGAACACCCACTGGCTCAGCTCTGAGAGCCGCCGGCGCGTCTGCTCCTGCTTGATCTCGACCGTCTCGCCGCTCTTGAACAGCTGCGTCGGGTCCAGGCTTTTCGTGCGGATGACGTCGATGCTTGCTTCCTTCACCTCTTCGAGCAATGACGGGTCGAACGCAAAGTAGCCACCGGGTTCAACGGTCAGTACGGTCGGCGCCCAGCCGTTTTCAGGCAGGTATTTCGCCAGCTTGGCCATGCGCTGTACGCCGCTCATCCCCATCGGCGGGAAGTAGTAGGCGATGATGAGCAGCCGTCGTGACACACGCTACACCGGGAGGACGCGCAGCGACTTCGGCGTCGAGGTCAGGTTCTCGGCCCCGCTGGCCTTCAGCCAGATCATGTCCTCGATGCGGACGCCAAACTGACCTTCTAGGTAAATCCCCGGCTCGATGGTGACGACGCAGTTCTCAGGCAGTTCTTCTTCCGATCGGAAAGACACAGGCGGCCACTCGTGCACGTCGAGGCCCACGCCGTGCCCCAGGCTATGCCCAAACGCCTCGCTGTACCCCGCCGTCGCGATGTGGTCGCGCGCCACCGCGTCCAGCACCTTCGACGTCATGCCGGGCAGAGCTGCCACGATAGCGGCCTTGTTGGCCTCAAGCACTGTCCGGTACACACGCTCCACCTCGGCCGATGCCTCGCCCAGCACGACCGTCCGCGTCATGTCTGAGGCGTACCCGTTGACCACGCAGCCGAAGTCGAGTACGACCACGTCGCCCGCTTTCAGCACGCGATCACTCGGGCGAGCATGGGGCAGCGCGCTGTTCGGTCCCGAAGCCACGATGGGCTCAAACGCTTGACGCTCTGCGCCGTGCTTCAAGTGGCGGTAGATGATTTCGGCGGCGATGTCGCGCTCGGTGATACCTGGGCGGAGCAACGCGCAGGCCTCCGCGAACACGGCCTCGGTAATGCATTGCGCCGTCCGAATGTGCGCAACCTCATCCTCGCTTTTCCTCGCCACATCGTGCTTCAAAAACCCCTCGACAGGCTCCCATGCGATAGCCTCAAACTGTTCGGCGAGCTTGGCATGGGCGGCGGCGGTCATCTCATCCGCCTGAAACCCGACGCGCTTACACGCTGCCAACACCTCGCTTTCTGCCACGTGCTTGACCAACGCATAGCCCGGGACGTGAATGGCCGCCCCCGTAACTTGCCGACGTGCCTGCGCACCATAGCGCCTGTCGGTCACGAAATGAGCCGCGCCCTTCGTGACGACCAGCAGCGCGTTAGACCCCGTGAATCCGGTTGCCCAGCGGATGTCGAGCAGCCGCGTGATCAGCACGGCATCCAATGCCAGCGCGCCGAGTTTCTGTTGGATGCGCGCGATGGGTTGGTGCAGCACGTCCGCTTGCGAGGTCATCAGGTTCGGACGCTGTAGTTGGGGGCTTCCTTCGTGATGCGCACGTCGTGCGGGTGGCTCTCACGGATACCCGATGCGGTGATGCGGATGAACTGCGCGCGCTCGTACATGTGCTGCAGCGTGGGCGAGCCAGTGTAGCCCATCGCAGCGCGCAGCCCGCCGACCATCTGATACACGACCTCGCCCAGTGTCCCGCTGTAGGGCACCATGCCCTCGATGCCCTCGGGCACCAGCTTGTCAAACTCCTGCGTCTTGTCCTGGAAGTACCGGTCCTTGCTGCCCGCTTTCATGGCGCCCATCGAGCCCATGCCACGGTACGCCTTGTACTTGCGCCCCTCGTAGATAATGGTCTCACCGGGGCTCTCTTCCACGCGCGCGAACATGCTGCCGAGCATGACGGAACTCGCCCCCGCCGTGATCGCCTTCGGGATGTCGCCCGTCTGCTTGATGCCGCCGTCGGCGATGATGGGCACGCCTGCCGGGCGCGCCACGCTGGCGCAGTCCATGACGGCCGTCAGCTGCGGCACCCCGACCCCGGCCACGACACGCGTCGTGCAGATCGAACCGGGACCGATGCCCACCTTGATGGCATCCGCGCCCGCCTCAATGAGGTCACGCGTGGCCTCGGCGGTGGCTACGTTGCCCGCCACCACGCTCAGCGATGGGAAAACGTTTTTGATATGCGCCACGGTTTGCAGCACGCCTGCCGAGTGGCCGTGCGCGGTATCCACCGTGATGAAATCGACGCCTGCCTCGACGAGCGCCTCCACGCGGTCGAGCTGCTCTAGCGACACGCCGACAGCGGCTCCGACGCGCAGCCTGCCGTGCTCGTCCTTACACGCATTCGGGTACATCTTCTTTTTCTGGATGTCCTTGAACGTGATCAGCCCTTTCAGATAGCCGCTATCATCCACCACGGGCAGCTTCTCGATCTTGTGCTGCTGCAGCAGGTCTTCGGCTTCCTCTAACGTCGTGCCCTGCGGCGCGGTGACCAGGCCTGTGGACGTCATCACCTCGTGCAGGGGCGTCTCGTTGTCGAGTTGAAACCGGAGATCGCGGTTCGTGGCGATGCCAATCAGCTTGCCTTCGCCGTTGATGATGGGGATGCCGCCGATGGAGTACTGGGCCATCATGGCCAGCGCGTCGCCCGCGGTGTTGTCGGGGCGGAGCGTGATCGGGTCGAGGATCATGCCGCTCTCCGACCGCTTGACCAGCCGCACCTGCTTGGCCTGTGCCGCCACCGTCATGTTCTTATGCAAGACGCCCACACCGCCCTCGCGCGCCATCGCAATCGCCATCTGCGACTCGGTCACGGTATCCATCGCGGCCGAAATGATGGGTATGCGTAGCCGGATGGTGCGGGTCAACGCGGTGCCCGTGTCTACCTCGCGAGGCAAGACTTCGGAGTGGGCAGGCACCAGCAGCACGTCGTCGTAGGTGAGCCCGGTGCCACGCAGCTTCTCGATGCGAGCCGTACCGTTTACGGTGAGTTCGGAAGTGGGAATCATCGGTCTATCGGGATTTGAGTTTGACTTTGCGTCGGAGTTGGCGGATCTCCTTGGGCTCTAGCCGCCGCCACTTGCCGCGCCGCACGCCGTCGGTGGAGAGCCCGGCGTAGCGTACACGTTCGAGTTCGGCGATGTCGTGGCCCAGCGCCTCCATCATGCGCCGTACCTGCCGATTGCGGCCTTCGTGGATTTCCAGTCCGATCTCGTGGTGGTTGGGCGGATTCAGGTAGGCGATATGATCAACTTTTGCGGGCCCGTCGTCCAGGTCGATGCCGTTGCGTAGCATATCAATCTGATGCGGCTTCACCGAGTCGCGCGTTTTGACACGATAGATCTTCTCGATCTCGAAGCGGGGATGCATCAGCCGATGCGCCAAGTCGCCGTCGTTGGTCAGCAGCAGCACGCCCGTCGTGTTGCGATCTAATCGCCCGACTGGATACAATCGCACGTCGCTCCCTTCGGGCAGCTTGACGAGGTCGATCACGGTTTTGCGGCCCTTCTCGTCGTCGGTGGTGGTGATGACATCCTCGGGCTTGTTCATCAGCAGGTAGAGCAACCCTTCCGGCTCGATGCGCGTGCCGTTGACCACGACGGTGTTGGCCTTCGTCACCTTGGTGCCCATCTCCTTCACCACGTCCCCATCGACGAGGACCTGCCCGGCGGCGATCAGCGCATCCGCCTTGCGGCGCGAGCACAGTCCGGTCTGCGCAATGTACTTGTTGAGCCGCATCGGCCCTTCCTGCTCGGGGCGCGGCTTCGTGGGGACGGGCTGCGGCGGTTGGGGGTTGCGGGGCCGCTTGAACCGCTTACGGCGTGGCTTCATCAGCGCTATCGGTAGCTTCGGGAGGCAAGAGGTCTTTAAGAACCAGCAACTCGGCGCGTTCCTTACTGAAGGCTGGCTCGTTGAGGAGTTCTTCGATTTCGCGCAGCGTGGGCAATTCGGCGAGCGAGGCCAAACCGAATCGTTCCAAAAATACGAGCGTGGTATTATACAATAACGGTTTTCCCAGCGACTCGCTACGCCCCGTGATCTCGATCAGGCCATGCTCCAGCAGCCGACGCACCGCGTAGTCCGAATCGACGCCACGCACCGCGTCCACCTCGGGTTTCGTCGCGGGCTGGCAGTACGCGATGATAGCCAGCGTTTCCATGAGCGAGCGCGAGAGCCGGGTCTTTCGCTCCTGTCGGAAAAAGACGTTGAGGTACGGCGCCATGCTCTTGTCGGTCGCCATGCGGTAGCCCTCGGCCATGTGCTCAATGCGCAAGATGCTGCCCACCTGCGCGTACGACGCGTTGAGCGCGGCCACAGCACCGACCACCGCAGCTTCTTCGATGGTGGCCCCCAGCACCTCGCCAATCACCTCGGTCACCGCCTCCGCCGGATTAGGCGTGTCCGTAGCGAAAACACGCGCCTCCACCACGCGATGTAGATCCGTCAGATCCTTG
>JBCCMF010000134.1:0-11438 GCA_039026435.1 Bacteroidota bacterium | reverse complement strand
CTGGGTCTTCGGTCTTCGGTCTTCGGTCTTCGGTCTTCGGTCTTCGGTCTTCGGTCTTCGGTCTTCGGTCTTCGGTCTTCGGTCTTCGGTCTTCGGTCTTGAAAAATTTGGCTTCTCCGCTCGGGGTCAAGTGAATTCAGTCTGCTGGTGCGCCTTTTTTGGATACTGCCGATTCAGCCTGCCGCCCCCAAGACCCACAGCGAACGGAGTGAGCGTCCCAAAACCGAAGACCGAAACACTATTCCATCCGCAGGCTGTCTACGGGGTTCATGCGCGTGGCCTTGAGCGTTTGGAGGCCCACGGCCAGCAGTGCGGCGCCAAGCACGAGGAAGGCGGCGATGCCGAGCGTGCCAAGCCCCACGCTGATCCGGTACACGAAGCCGTTAAGCCACTCCTGCGTGGCGAGGTACGCCAGCGGCACGGCGATCAGCAGCGATAGCGTCACCAGCAGCGCGAAGCGGCGCGAGAGCAGCATCACAAGGCCGGATGACGAGGCGCCTAGCACCTTGCGCACGCCGATCTCCTTCGTCCGTTGCGCCACGCTGAGCGACGTCACGCCGATGAGGCCGATGAGCGAGATGAAGATGGCAAAGACGGCCGCATAGGTGATCAGCTCCGAGAGCGTGCGCTCGATGGCGTACGTGCCCGCGTAATTCTGGTCGGCGAAGAGGTAGGTGAAGCCCGTGCGCGTGCCCAAGTCGCCCCAGTGCGTGCTCAGCGCCGAGACGGCCGAGGCGGCATCGGCGGAGGCGCGAACAGCCATGAGCTGATAGGCTGGGAGGACATCGAAGGTGCCGTCGAACAGGCGGTACACCATCGGCTTGATGGCGTTGTACATGCTGGCGAAGTGGATGTCTGGAGCGACGCCTACCACGGTGAGGACCTCGCCTCGGTTGAAGAGCTGCTTGCCCTCGTAGGTGGCCCACCCAAACGTCTCTACCATCTTCGGCGTGACCACCGCCTCGCGGGGCGACTGGGGCATGCGTCCTTCGGTCAGCTCCAGGCCCATTGTGGAGAGCAGCGTGGAGTCCATGAACACTTCAGTGACACGGGCGGCATCCTCGTCGCGCTGCGCCGCATCGGCGAGGTACGGCGAGGTGCGCCAATAGCCACCGCCGCCCGGAAACTGCGACGCCAGGGCCGTGGATGCGATGCTCGGCTCTCGGTTCAAGGCGGTCTGCAACGCCTGCAGGCGGCTGTAGCCCACCTCGGGATCATCAAAATCGTAGCCGCCAATGGGCACGATGAGCAGCGGTTGCTCGCCAAAGTCGAAGCTCTCGTCCTCGATGTACTGCACCTGCCGGTCGACCACGATGGTGCCTACCACGAGGAAGGCGGTGAGTGCAAACTGGAGCACCACGAGGCCGTTGCGCATCCGTACGCCTGCTGGGCGCGAGGCCAGACGGCCGCGCAGCACTTCGGCCGGGCGGAAGCGCGACAGGTAGAACGCCGGGTAGCCGCCTGCGATGACAGCGATCAGGATGCCTAGACCAATCAGCCAGGCCCAGAGCCCGAAGTCATTGACATCCAGGCTCACCTCGAGCAAGCCGCCCAGCACCATGTTGAAGCCAGGCGCCATCATCTGCGCCAGCGCCAAGCCAATCAGGAGCGCCGAGAAGGTCACGATCAGCGACTCGCTCAAAAACTGCCCGATCACCTGCATCCGCGAGGCACCCAGGCTCTTGCGCATCCCTACCTCGCGGGCGCGCTCCACCGACCGCGCCGTAGCCAAGTTCATGAAGTTGACGGCAGCCAAGAGCAAGATGCCAAACGCGAGCAGCAAGAAAATCGCACCATAGGTCCGCACGTTCTCGGTGACATCCATCACGTCGCGGAGGGGGTAGAGCAGGATCCGGTTGTTGGCGTCGTAGCTGGCGCCTTGCACCTTGTTGAGGAACGCCGGGAACTGCGCCCGCAGGTCGGCCATGTTGGTGCCCGGCCGCACGCGGAAGTAGGTAGAGACAAAGTTCGAGTTCCACTGGTCGAGGTTGTCATCCAGGAAACGCAGGTAGCGGCTACCGTGCTGGATGTCGGCCAGGACGGTGAAGGTGATCGATGAGGTCGTGGGCGGGTCGGCCACGACGGCCGTAACGGTAAGCGTGTTCTGGCGGTCGAGCTCGATGCGCTGGCCGATGGGGTCTGTATCGCCGAAGAACCGCTCGGCGGTTTGCTCGGTCAGGATAGCCGCATCGGGGCGAGAGAATGCCGTTTGGGCATCGCCGACCAGAAACTCGAACGTGAACACCTCGAAGAAGTCGGGGTCGATGTAGTTGACCTGCTCCTGCACGCGCAGCCGATCAGTGCCTTCGCCCACGTGAATCTCCTGCTCGTTGGTGTAGAGGCGCGTGCTGGCCTGCATGGCCGGAAACTCGTCCTCGAAGGCGTCGCGCAGCGGCCCCCCACATCGAGAAGGTGCCCCACCTGTCGCCATACTGCAGGTACGACTGGTAGATGTCATCTACGTCGTCGTGGAAGGTGTCGTAGGTCAGCAGCGTGCGCCCGAGCACCAGGAAGAGGATGCCCACGCCAAAGCCCAGCGCCAAGCCAGCGATGTTGATGGCGGCGTAGCCCTTCCTGCGGTTCATGTTGCGAAGCGCAACGGTGAGGTAGTTTTTCCACATGGTCTCGGTCGGCATAATTAGAGGAGGAGGGCACGCGTGCGCTGCCCCCTTGCGAGGGCTGTGCCAAAGCAGAAAATAGCCGATTCAGCACGCCGGACCCCGCCCAGGTGTACGCATGTGAACAGTGCGTGTACGGCAAGCGCACATCTTCGAGGAATGGTTGCATTTCAAACCATCCCTACCGACGAGCCTACCCCGCGCTTCTGCACAGCACCTTCGCCCATCACCAAAACACACGTTTTTTGATGGCGATTAGTGCGGCCCAGGATGCCATAAGGGTGTCACTGCGGAGGGCTATGTTGCGATGTGCTACTTCAACCGCGCTGGTGCTTCCGCTATGGTCTGTGATGCCTACCCCACTGCTCCTGGTTTCGTCTGCGTCGGCACGACTGGTCATGTATACGAGCCCAGCGTAGCCGAACAGCGGGCTGAAGCTGCGCCCGTCATCTGTGTTGCCCACGTCTACCCGTTCGGCCAGCAGTGGGAACGGATGCAGCCCGTGCGCCCGGGATGGGGACCGATTTAATACGCCTGCTAGCGAGCCGTAACGCCTGTCGTATCTTCGGCACCCATCGGTCCCGTTTCGCTTTCCTCGCTTGGCATGGCTTCCCCTCCTGACGATCAGCGGCCCTTCGGCTTCGAGACCCGCATGCTCCACGCGGGGCACATCCCCGATGCCGCCACGGGCGCGCGGGCGGTGCCCATCTACCAGACCACGTCGTACGTCTTCAACGACGCCGACGAGGCCGCGCAGCTGTTCGAGCTGAAGCAGTACGGCAACATCTACACGCGCATCAACAACCCGACGACGGCAGTGCTGGAAGAGCGCTTGGCCTCGCTGGAGAACGCGACGGGCGCGGTGGCTACAGCCAGCGGCATGGCGGCGCAGTTCATCACCATGATGACGCTGCTCCAGCCCGGCGACCACATCGTGGCGTCGGCGCACCTGTATGGCGGCACGTACACGCAGTTCACGCACACCTTCCAGAAGCTAGGCGTCACGACGACGTTCGTGGAGCCCGACGACCCGGAGGCCTGGGCCGCAGCCGTCACGCCCACCACGCGGGTGTTCTACGGCGAGACCATCGGCAACCCCAAGGGCAGCGTGTTCGACATCGCCGCCGTCGCCGAGGTGGCGCACGCGCACGGCTGCCCGCTCGTCATCGACAATACCTTTGCCACGCCGTACCTCTGCCGCCCCATCGACCACGGCGCCGACATCGTGGTGCATTCGGCCACCAAGTTCTTGGGCGGGCACGGCACGTCCATCGCCGGGGCCATCGTGGAGGCGGGGACGTTCGACTACAGCCAGATCCCCAGCATCGCCGACCCGTCGCCCGCGTACCACGGGCTGCGCTTCTACGACACGTTCGGGCACCACGGCTTCCTGCTGAAGGCGCGCGCCGAGACGCTGCGCGACACGGGCTCCAGCCTCTCGCCGTTCAACGCGTTCCTGCTGATTCAGGGCATCGAGACACTGTCGGTGCGGATGGACAGGCACGTGGCGAACGCGAAGGCGCTGGCCACTTTCCTCGACGCGCACCCGCAGGTGGCGTGGGCCAACTACGCGGGGTTGCCGAGCAGCCCCTACCACGACCTGATGCAGCGCTACGTGCCGAAGGGGCCGGGCGCCGTGTTTACGTTTGGCCTGCACGCCCGCAACGGTACCGACGTGCGCGAGGATGGCAAGGCGTTCATCGAGGCGCTGACGCTGTTCTCGCACCTCGCCAACGTGGGCGATGCGCGCAGCCTCGTCATCCATCCGGCGTCTACCACGCACCAGCAGCTTTCTCACGACGAACTCATCGCCTGCGGCGTACGCCCCGAGATGATTCGCCTTTCCGTAGGACTCGAAACCACCGACGACCTGTTATGGGATCTGGATCAGGCCTTGCGTGCGATCTCACGCTGAACTCCTCGCTCACGCCCGAGCTACGCGCCCGCTACCAGGACGCCGCCACCGTGCGCCGCATCCTGGGCGACGCGAAGACCATCGCCATCATCGGCCTCTCGACGAATCCGCAGAAGGCCAGCCAGTTCGTGGCGACGTACCTGAAGTACCACGGCTACCGCATCATCCCCGTCCATCCCAAGGCGGCAACGATCCTGGGCGAAACCGTGTATCCGTCGCTCGCCGCCATTCCGGAGCCCGTAGATGTGGTGTGTGCGTTTCGCCCGCCTGCCGCCTGCCCGGGCATCGCTGAAGAGGCAGCGGCCATTGGCGCGAAGGCGCTGTGGCTGCAACTCGGCATCGCCAGCGCGGAGGCTGGGGAGATCGCCGAGGCAGCGGGGCTGGATGTGGTGATGGATCGCTGCCTGAAGATGGAGCATGGGCGCTACAGCGGCACCATGCACTGGGTGGGCATGAACACCGGGCTGCTCACGGCCAAGCGTGCGCGGTCTTGGGTGTAGAATCGACTCTGAGGGCTCTAGCTGCGCAAGCGTTTCATTTGTCATCCCGAGCGAAGCCGAGGGATCTCCCACTTGCAGGTTGTGCAATTCGTACCCGTGGGAGATCCCTCGGCTCTGGCCTTCGGCCGCCGCTCGGGATGACATCTTGAGACCCACAGCGGTATCTCAGCACTAGCTCACTACTCCATGCTGGGCCGTGTGGCCGAGAGCGATAGCACGATCTTGTCCAATTCGATGCCTTCAGCGCTCGATGTGATGCGGAGGGTGTAGGTGCCGGGCGCGGGGATGTCGGCGTACACCGCGTTGTCGCTGGCGACGAGCGGGCGGCCGCCCAGTGCCGCTGACACAGCGTTTGCCTCGGCGGGGCCGCGCAGAAACAGGCGCAGGTAGTAGCGGCCGGGGGCGTCGAACTTGACGGGGTAGGACAGGAAGCCTTCGCCATCCGAACGTGCGGCGCGCATGGCAGTGCCGTCAACGTCAGGCACCGTGGTCCAGCCTTGCACGGCAACGGCGTCCTCGGCCTCCATTTCGATCACGCCCGCCTCGTTGGCGCCAAACGTCGGCGGGGTTTCGCGCTCGACGACGGCGATCCAGTCTTGCCCAACCTCGTTCGGCGGCAGGCCGAGTTCAACCACAGCACTGCCTTCGAGCATGACGGGCGGGTCGAGGTAGTAGCGGACGCGCGGGTTGTACCACCGCAGGCGGTAGGTGCCGGGTGCTGCGGTGAGGTCGAGCGTAGTGCCAGCGCTGGCATCGGGGAGGTAGACCACGTAGCGCACGCCGTCCTCGGCCAGCATGTAGCCCGCCGACGCCATCCCGCGCTTGGGCTGCATGAGGTAGAAGGGGAACGTGTCGATGAGGTCCCACGCCGCCTTCACCTCGTCGTGCCACATCTGGTTACGCGTGCCCAGATCGAGCGTGCCGCTGAAGCCGCTGGACGAGTTGCCGTCCATGTCGGCGAAGTTGATGGCGGCGCCTGCGAAGAGCAACAGGAACGCTTTGCGGCGGAGCATCTCAGCGTCAGTGCAGTCGCAGGCGTGCCACTGGTTGCCGGGCCAGAAGACCTCCTGTGCAAAGACGGGCTTCGTGCTCGTGTGGCTCTTCTCGATGTAGCGATGCACCGACAGCCCAGGCACCTCGTTGCCGCCTTGCAGCGTCACGTAATCCTGCCAGGCCTCATGGCGGAAAGGGTCGGGGCCCGTCTCGTTGTGGACGGACACCAGATGCCCAAACGCGTTGACCTCCTGGATGCGCTGCCCCAGGCGGATGATCTCGCTGGCCGACATGGTGGGCTTGAACGCGTCGGGGCGCCAGAGGGGCTCAGGACCGGCCACGTTGAGGAGCAGGTTCCAATACGGCCCGAACCTAGCCATCGTGTAGCGCAAATACAGGTCTTGCGCCTCGGGCGTCCGGGGGTAGTCGGCGGACTGGCCGAAGAAGCCAGCGAACGGGTAGACGCTCATGCCCCGCTCGGCCAGATCGTCCAGGATGGCTTCGGCGGCGGCATAGGCTTTGGGCTGTGGCTGGCCAGCCTCGCTATTCCAAAGCTCTGGCGTGTCCCAGCCTGCGCCGCGCCCCTCCGCGTTGCGGTTCAGGAAGAAGGACGCCACGGAGAGCTGATTGTAGTCCTGCGCCTCGGCCCAGTCGAGGAACACGGTGCGGTCGGCGGCGGGCCAGTTGCTCGCGAAGAAGCGATCGCCCACGTGGAGGCTGCGGACCAGCGCGTGCCGCCCGCCGTGGTAGCCAAACCACATCGGGTTGGCCACGTCGTGCCCTACGAGCCCCGGCAGATCCGACGGTACCACATCGAACTGCCCCTCCATGCCCGGCGTGCCATCGGAGAACGTGGCGCGGTAGGTCCATGTGCCGAGTTGATCGGGCATGTAGCGGATGGTCCACAAGCCGTCCTCCGCGTGGAAGCCCCAGAAGGCGTGCTCGGTGCCATCGGGGCGCGTGTATATGACGTCGAGGTCTACGTTGCGGAAGGGGTCGGTGTAGGCGGTGGCGTTGGGCACCTCCACCTCGAACTGATCCCAGAGCCCCACGGTGTTTTGCCCATCGGTGGCATCGGAGACGATGAGGTAGCGCCAGCGGCCGCGCGAGGTGGCGAAGCTGCCGTCCTCCGGCTCCTTGTCGTTGGAGTGCACGTCGGAGGTGACGCGGAGCGATATGCCCTCAGTGAGCGTGACGCCCTTCCATGTGTGGTGCGCCAGGTGGAGGTCTGGCCCCGTAGGGTTGGTGAAGTCGCCCAGGTGGTCGCCATCCACGGAGAGCTGGTAGGTGGACGAGCCGTCGCGCTCCATCACGGTGACGAGCGTCATATCGTACGTGCCCGAGGCGCCCTGCCACCTGGTCTCCGCCGCACCAAACCCATCCGGATAGCGCGGCGCGTCGATGGCGAGCGCCCTGCGGCCGATGTCTTTATAGTACGGCGAGTAGCCCTCGACCTCTAGCGACTCGAAGTCGTCGATGGCCACCAGCGTATCGACCAGCGCTTGCGCGTGCGTAGGCTGATGGCAAGTCGCGCCGATCAGGAGGAGGAGCAGTGCCGCACGCGAGGCAGGGGGCATTGAACGCATGATGTACCAACGAGGAGAGCGAAGAGGGCTGCCAATATGGTGCGCTCGCTGACACACTTTCAAGCACGGCCCGGAGAAGAGCGGTGGCCCTGCGCTTTTGGGCGCTTCGTGTGCCTTACCCCACATCTTGCACGTAGCCACATGTGGGCAGCTGGGCTCGGCGGGCTCACAACGGGTTGAATACGAACCTTAGCCAACGGCGCAGGGTTGACGCGTCATGCCCTCGCTCCGCCATACCGCATACCGTCCGCTCTGGATCGGCGCGTTGGTCCTCTTGGCTCTTGGGCTTGCCGCGTGCAGCGCGTTTCGCATCCCAGAACCACCGGCACGCCCAACACCAGACCGCCCCATCTGGAGTGCCGACGAACTGGAGGGCCATCTGACACTCTTCCACGCACCGGAGCAGACGGGACGCGCCACAGGTACCCTTGGCTACGCCAACGCCGCCACCTATGTGGGCGCCCGCCTGCGCGAGTTTGGCTTCCAGCCCCGGGCGGGCCTCGACTTCCGCGTGCTCTACCCCATGTCCGTTCACCTGCCCCGTGGCATCGAGCTGATGGCCGTGAGCGCCGATACCATCCGCTACGCGCCGGGACGTGCGATGCTGCCGGATGGCCGCACCGACTCCGTACGGGTACGCCTCAGCCGATGGGTACGGGGCGCCACCGCCAGCGGCAGCCCAGACGTGGCCGTAGTGCTCACGACCGACGAAGCGACCGACGCCACCCTGCGCCAGCTGGCCGCCAACGGTGTACCAGCCGTATGGATTGCCGTGCGTGACATGGCTCCCTCGGTGTCAGCTATGTATGTCGAAGACCTGGGCGTGGCGCGCATTAGGGAGGTCGTGCTGGCTAAGTTGCTCGGGCTCTCTTCGGTACAACTCACGCAAACGTTGGAGCGCCCTACAGGCGGCGGCCTGCTGCCACGCCCCGTCGTGCTCAGCACCCGCATTCAGCGCCAGTCCAACGGGACGGGCATCAACCTGGTGGGCTATCTCTCGGGTAAACACCCTGAGAGCCGCCGCGACGCGGTGCTGGTCTGTGCCGACCTCGATGGCTTGGGCACCATTGAGCAGGCGGACGTGATGGACCGTACGCACGGCGGGCTCGCCGCAGCAGCGCTCTTGGAGTTGGCGCGCCACGCAGGGGCAGTTGCGGCGTACAGCACGTTCCCCGAACGCACGCTCATTGCTGGCGTGTGGTCGGGGGCGCGGCAGGACCAGCACGGCCTGGAGGCGTTTCTGCGCAAGCCCGGGTGGCCATCGGGTGGCATCAAGCAGGTGCTTTACCTCGGCGCCCAGCCCAGCGACACACTCGCCCTGCGCCAGCGTTTCCGGCAGGCAGGGCTGCCTGTCCAGTTTTTGGACGTGACACCTGCAGACATCAGCCAGCCCTTGGTGGCTACCCGCACCCGTGCGGCGTTCGCTCCACCACTAGACGCGCCCGTTCCCGATCAGTGGTTCAATCCAGCGTTAGTCGCCGCAGCCGAGGCGGAGGCGTTGCTGCCTGGTCTGCCTGCGTTCTACCAACGGCTGTTCTGGGCGCTCACCGATGGCAATGCCAGCTACCCGACGCCCGGCAGCCAGCTCACGGCGCCCATCCCCAACCCCACAAACTGAGCCTCGCGCTGGCGTACAGCTTCGTTACAAATGTAGACGGCCCGTGAAACTGTGTTTCCGAGGCGCGGGGCGGGCTAACAAAACGTGGATATGGGCCGTTATGCGAATGTCGCAGCATACGCTCAGGCGATGCCATGCGTTACCCCATCGACCTACACACCATCCCCCAACCTCTCATGACCCGTCGTCTACTGCGAATCGCGGCCGTGGCCTTCATTGCCATCGGCGTGATGCGTCCCGCCATCGCCCAGGACCTGCTCGCCGACTTTGAGCAGAAAGTCACCACGTTTACCCTCGACAACGGCCTCACCTTCGTGATCGTGGAGCGCCCCGAGGCGCCCGTCGTCTCGATGCACACCTATGCCGATGTAGGCTCGGTGGATGAGGTGAAAGGCATCACGGGCATCGCCCACCTGTTCGAGCATATGGCCTTCAAGGGCACCGACACCGTCGGCACGCTGGACATCGACGCCGAGCGCACGGCCATTGCCGCCGAGAATGCTGCGTTCGATGCGTTGCGGAAGGAGCAGCAGAAGGGCGCCCTCGCCGACCCCGCGCGCGTCGCCGAACTGACGGAGACCCTCGGTGCCGCCACCGAGGTCACGAAGGCGTTCGTAGAACCCAACGAGTTCGACCAGATTGTGACGCGGGCGGGCGGCACGGGCCTAAACGCCTCCACGAGCACCGATGCCACGCGCTACTTCTACAGCTTGCCCGCCAACAAGCTGGAGCTGTGGTTCTCGCTCGAGTCGGACCGCTTCCTCAACCCCGTCCTCCGTGAGTTCTTCGCCGAGCGCGAGGTGGTCAAAGAGGAGCGCCGCATGGTCACTGACAGCAACCCGATCGGCCGTCTGGTGGAGGAGTTCTTGTCAACAGCCTTCAAGGCCCACCCCTACGGCGAGCCCATCGTGGGTCATATGTCGGATATTGCCACGATGACGCGCGCCGAGGCGCTGGCGTTCTACCGGACGTACTACGTGCCCAGCAACCTGACCGTCGCGCTCGTGGGCGCGGTGGACCCCGACAATGCGAAGCGCCTGGCCGAGACGTACTTCGGCCGCCTTCCCGCCGCGCCGAAGCCCGAGGCGGTGGAAACGGTGGAGCCGGAGCAGATCGGCGAGCGCCGCGTCATCATCCGTGAGCAGACGCAGCCGTTCGTGTTGGTCGGCTACCACAAGGGCAGCATGTTCAGCGAGGACGCTGCCGCCTTCGACATGCTGGCGAGCATCCTGGGCACAGGCCGCACCAGCCGCATCTACAAGTCGCTCGTGGATGACCAGCAGTTGGCGCTGCAAGCGAGCGCGTTCAACAACTTCCCGGGCAACAAATACCCAAGCCTGATGGCGTTCTACGCCGTGCCCAACCAAGGGCAAACCCCCGAGGGCGTGGAAGCGGCCATCTACGCCGAGGTCGAGCGACTCAAGACCGAGGGCGTCACCGACGAGGAGCTGACGCGTGCCAAAACCCGTGCCCGCGCCAACCTCGTCCGCCAGCTGGGCTCGAACACGGGGCTCGCCTCAATGATGGCGATGCACCAAGCGCTCTATGGCGACTGGCGTGAGGTCTTCTACAGCCTGGACCGCCTCGACGCCGTCACCGCCGCCGATGTGCAGCGCGTAGCCAACGAGACGTTCCGCCCGAACAACCGCACCGTAGCCATGATCGTCACGGAGACCGACGAGACGGCGAGCGTGCAATCCGAGCAAGACGCCAACGGCGCAATCCGATAGTTCGGGGCTGGAGGATCGGACGCGCTTCGCGCTTTTGGAGTTCGATCTACCAGCAGACGCGGTCCTCTTATTCAGACTCTGACTTTTTAGCGATATGAAACAGCTTCTTTTCCTCGGCGCGCTGCTGCTTGTGGGCCTCCCGGCGCAGGCGCAGACGCACCCGAATGACCTCACCTTCCCAGAGCTGCCCGACTTCGAGATCCCACAGGCCGAGAAGGTTGTGCTGGACAACGGCATGACGGTCTTCCTCATCGAAGACCGCGAGCTGCCGCTCATCAGCATGTCGGCGCGGATTGGCGGCGGCAGCTTGCACGAGGCCATCGAGAAAACGGGCCTGGCCTCCATCACCGGGCAGGTGATGCGCACCGGCGGCACGGCCACCATGAACGGCGATGCCATGAACGAAGCGCTCGAAAACATCGGCGCCTCGGTGGAGGCCGGCATGGGCGGAAGCAGCGCCAGCGCCTCGCTCTCGACG
>JBCCMF010000133.1:0-11454 GCA_039026435.1 Bacteroidota bacterium | reverse complement strand
GACCCCGCCTACATGACTGCCCTTGCTGAGATCGGCTATGACGACGCCAAGGTGCAGGGTGACGAGATCGACCGGTTCTTCGCCGACTAGCCGATCAGAACGCACCAAACATGACGACGACCAGGGCTAGAAAACCCAGCACGCCGCAGAGTGGCGTATAGATGCGCGTGTCTAGGCGAGCGAAGGGCGTGCCCCGGATGCGCTTGAACACCCCGACGTACTTGAAATCTCCCACGGTGCGGGCGATCAGTGCGACAGTCACCCCCCACATTCCAATCGATAGCAGAGTTGGGGAGAGCGGGGGAGGCAGCCACCCGAGATACAGCGCCACGAGCAGCGCGCCGATGCTTACCGTCAGGGCGACCGCGAGTGTGGCGGTGCGCGAGGGCGTGAACGTCGGGGTGCCCGCGTCTGGATTGGTGGGGATGACGTGCTGCCCGCCCCAGCGCCCGCCGAACGCCCAGTAGACATGGATGCCGCTCACACCGAGCAGGCTTGCGCACAAAAGGGCGCCTGCAAGATCAACCATGTGCAGCAGGGAGGGCAGGTTCGGGGGCTCCAGGCGACGGAGCGTGGCGACCGTAGAGCGCGAGGAGCGTCACACACAGCAGCGCGCCTCCGCCGAGGCCAGGGTTGCCGCCGCCCAGCACTACGGCACCCACAGCGGGGAAGCCGAAGAGCACAGCGTACGTGAAAACGACCCAAGACCGGGCCTGCTGGCTTCTGAATCCTGCGGCCGCGAGCAGCAACACGCCGCCCGCGAGCCAGCCCATCGTGCCGATCTGATACGTAGACCACACGAAATCAGTCTGCTCGGCCGGGTCAATGACGAGCGTGCCGAGGATGCGGTCGCCCTCGTAGCCGTGGTAAAGCGCGGTCAGCAAGGCCAGGCCGCCTGCAAGCCGCAACGCTGTGTTCTTCATGAGCCCACCGAAATGATCAAGCAAGAGGACAAAACGCGCAGCGCGTGGAGTCCGGTGGTCGCCAGGGTACGGGCAGGCCCGGATAATTTCCAGCGATCCACGTACCGCCGATCTGCCTAAACTGGCCGCTTGTCAAACAGGGGCTTCGTTGATCGAGTTTGCGCTTACGTGACCATCAAGAGCTGGAGGCCGTGGCCACGCCCGCCTGCTGCTGCCTCGGCATGTTCGCGTCGTCGGGGTCGCGACCCAGTAGCTTGTAGACGGCCCGCTCGCCGCGCCACTGCAGCATGGCGAGGGCAGGGACGAGGAGCATCAGGATAAACGTGGCGAACACGATGCCGAAGCCGAGCGCCGCCGCCATCGGGACGAGGAACTGCGCCTGCAGGCTCGTCTCGAACACAATCGGTGCCACGCCGAGGAACGTCGTCAGCGACGTGAGCATGATCGGGCGGAAACGCTGCTGCGCCCCCTCGATCACGGCCTCGCGCATCGCCATGCCGTTGGACCGTTTCTCGTTGATGAAGTCGATCATCACAAGGCTGTCGTTCACGACCACCCCTGAGAGGCCGATGATGCCGAAGAGCGACAGCAAGCCGATGGGGATGTCGAGCAGCAGGTGCCCCGCCAGCGCCCCGATGATCCCAAACGGAATCGCCGACATGACGACGAGGGGCTGGACGTACGAGCGGAAGGGGATGGCCAGCAGCGCATAGATCGCGAGCATGGCCAGCAGGAAGCCGCCTGCCAATGCCTCCGACGTCTCGGCTTGCTCTTGCTGCTCACCGCCGAAGCCGTAGGTCAGCTGCGGGTAGCGCGATTGGATATTCGGTAGGATCTCGGCGCGCAGGCGGTTGGTGATCTCCTGGCCCGTCACGATGCCGGGATCGACATCGGCCGTGACGGTGGCGAGGCGGCGGCCCTCTTTGCGGTTGATCGACGACGGCGCCTCGCCGATGGAGACATCGGCGACGCGGTTGAGCGGGACGAAGCCGCCCTGCGGCGTGGTGATGCGGAAGTCGAAGGCGTCGGCGAGGGCGTTGCGCTCGCGCTCGGGCAGGCGCACGTAGACGCGCACATCCTCCTGGCCGCGCTGCACCCGCAGGGCGAGGTCGCCGAAGAAGGCGGCGCGCACTTGGCTGGCTACGTCCTGCAGCGTCAGCCCCAGGGTACGCGCTTCGTCCTTGAGTTCGAGGCGGATCTCGGGCGTGCCTTCGGAGAGGTCGCTCTTGATGTCGAACACGCCAGAGAAGCGGCTCAGCTCCTCCATCACCTCGGCGGTGGCCTGGTTCAGCGTCTCATCGTTAGGGTGCGACAGCTCCGTCGACACGGCGGCGCCCGCCGAGAACAGGTCAGCCGAGTACGTGAGCGAGCGGGCGCTGGGCACAGGTCCGGCCTTCTGCCGCCACAGGTTGGCGAAGGTCTTGGCGGAGAAGTCCTCGCGATCCTCGGCATCCAACAAGCGGAACTGCACGGCTGCTAGGTTCGCCCGCGTCTGCGTGCTGCCGCCATCCGGGCCGCCGCCCTGCGACTGCCGCCCGACCACGGTGTAGATGGAGCGCACGATGTTTCGTCCTTCGACGAGCCCCGCTTGGTCCAACGAGTCGGCGAGCGCCTGGCCTGCGGCTTCCAGCTGTGCCGCAATCACGGCCGTCTGGTTCACCGAGGTGCCCGGCGGCAGCTCCAGGTTCGCGGTGACCACGTTGTCTTCAATCGATGGGAAGAACGAGACGCGCAGCAATCCGGCGGGCACCGTCGCGATCGACACGATCATGAGCGCCACACAGGCTGCGAGCACGATCGACGGCGCATCGGTGGCAAACTCAAGCGCGCGTTTCAGCGGACCGTTGATGAACGCCTGCAGGCTCTTATCGACACGCCCGCGCACCTTCGCCAGCCCGCGCAGCACGATGTTTCTCTCGGGACTGCCGGGCTTGGGGAGGTGGGAGAGGTGGCTGGGCAGCACGAACAGGCTCTCGACGAGGGAGAGGAACAGCACGGAGATCACGACCACGGGAATCCCGACCAGGATCTTGCCGAGGGTGCCGGGCACGGCCAGGAGCGGCGTGAAGGCGGCCACGGTGGTGAGCACGGCGAAGGTCACGGGTCCCGCCACACGGGTGGCGCCGTTGACCGCGGCCTCCAGCGGGCCGTCGCCCGCCTCACGCGAGGCGAAGATGTTCTCGCCGGACACAATGGCGTCGTCCACCACGATGCCGAGCGACAGGATGAAGCCGAAGAGCGAGAGCTGGTTGATGGAGTAGCCGAGCGCGTAGAGCACGGCCAGCGTGCCGATGAACGTGATGCTGATGCCCACGGCCGTCCAGAACGCGAGGCGGGCGTCGAGGAAGAGCGTCAGCGCGATGAGCACGAGGAAGAGCCCGATGGCGGCGTTCTTGAGCAGCAGCGAGATGCGGTCGGCGAGGATGACGGAGTCGTCGGACCAGATCTCGACGCCCACGCCTGCGGGCAGGGAGCTGGGCAGCTCGGTGTCGAGGTAGGCTTTCACGGCCTCAGACACCTCCAGGACGCTCTCGTTGGACGACCGGAAGACCTCCACGAACGCCGCCGGCCGGCCGTTGTAGAGCGTAGTCAGGTTGGCGTCTTCGAACGCGTCGTTCACCTCGGCGATGTCGCTCAGCTTCACGCGTGCGCCCGTCTGCGTGCTCACCACCACCACATCTTCGAACTCGTCGCCCGTGTAGTTGCGGCCCAGCGTGCGGACGCGGATCTCCTCGTTGCTCGTCTCGATGCTCCCCGCCGACAGCTCCAGGCTGCCTGCGGCCACCGCCCGCGACACATCGGTCAGCGAGAGGCCGTAGCGCCGCAGCGCGGTCTGGGGCACCTCAATCGACACCTCGTAGAGCCGCACGTTCGACGTCTCCACGTAGCTCACGTCGGGCAGCGCCGAAATCTCGCTCTCCACGCGGTTGGCAATCTCCTTGAGCGCCCGCTCATCGGCTGGTGAATTCTCGCCCGCGAAGATGGCGATGCGCATAACCGACTGGCGGTTGGTCAGCTCGCGCACCAGCGGCTCCTCGGCCTGCGCCGGGAACGTCAGTATCTGATCCACCTGCCCCTTGATGTCGTCGAGCACCCGCGTCAGGTCCTCGCCCAACTCGACCTCGGCGGTGACGTAGCCGCGCCCTTCGGCCGCCACGGCGGTGAACTCCTTGATGCCCTCCACCGACTCGATCTGCTCTTCGATCTTCTTGACGATGGACTCCTCGACCTCCTCGGGCGAGGCGCCGGGGTAGACCACAGAGATTTGGACGGAGTCGAGGCTGAACTCGGGGAAGACCTCGATGACCACGCGCGACAGGCCGAACAGCCCGACCGCAATTAGCGCGACCATGAGGAGGTTGGCGGCGACGCTGTTGCGCGCCATCCAGGCGATAGCTCCTTTCATCAGTTCGTTGGGGTTGAGGCTGCGGGGGTTGTGGGTGAGGTCTCGCCGGAGAGGCGCACGGCCATGCCGTCCACCACGCCCGTGAGGTCGGTGGTGACGATCGGCATGCCGTCGCTCAGGTCGCCCGTGACGAAGACGTCTTCGCCGACTTCCTGCACGATGGCGACGGGTACGACGCGCAGCTGCGTCTCGCCGCCTGCGTTTTCGATGGTCCAGATGGCGCCGCCGCGGCGGAGGGCGCCACGGGGGATGACGGCGTACGCGCCGAGGTCAGCGCCTTCGATGGCGGCATCCACGTAGCTGCCCACGAACAGCGGGGGTGCGCTGCTGGGCACGACGGCCGGGGCGCCGTCTTGCACCTGGGCGCTGGCCTCCACGCGCCGCCCTTGCAGCGGCGACGGTACGCGCAGCACGACGTTAAACGTACGTGCGGCTTCGTCGAGCGTGGCATCTACGCGGTCCACCACGGCGTCCCACTCGTAGCGGAGCCGCCCGTAGTCAGTGGCTACCGAGGCTTTGGCGCCGCCGCTGTAGAGGTTGGTGATGAGCGAGGCTTGGTCGTCGGAGAGCGGGATGACGGCTTCGAGGCCCGCGGAGGCAATGATGCGCGCAAACGGCTGGGCGGCGCCCACGATGTCGCCCAGCGCCACCGTCTCGGTGCGGACGATGCCGTCGAACGGCGCGCGTACCTCCGTGCGAGCGAGCGCGAGTTCGGCGTCGCTGAGGGCGGCGGCGGCGCGCTGCCGGGCGGCGCGGGCGGCGTCGAGCTGGGGCTGGCGGAGGGTGAGCGGGCTCGGCTCACGGGCTGTGGTGTTTGCCGATTCCCCAGCGGTGGCGCCTTGATCGGGCAGTAGGCGGGCGGCGTAATCGTTGCTGTCCACGCTGGCGAACGGCGACCGGGCGGCTTCGCGCGCGGTGAAGCGGTCGAACTCCTCCTTGGCGAGCTCGGCTTCTTCCACGGCCTGTAGCACGGCCACGTCCTGCGTAGCCACGTCGGCCTGGGCCTGCGCCACGCGGTTCTCGAAGTCGGCGGGGTCGATGCGGACGAGCACCTGCCCCTGTCGGACGCGCCCGCCGCTCTCCATCTCGGGCGCCACGTAGACCACACGCCCGCTGACCTGCGCGGCCACGGCGGCTTCGTCGCGCGCGCGGACGACGCCTGCGCCCTGCACTTCGAGGGCGCCCGTGCGTAACTCGGCCGGGACGGTCTGAACCAGGGGGGTGCGCGGTTGGGGCGGGAGCGTCGCGGGCTCCTCGCGGGAGTTGACGAGCAGCACAGCGATCACCACGGCGACGGCGAGGATGCCGACGGAGATGAGCGCGCGTTTGATAATGGTGTTCATGTTCGATGCGGGAAAAGCGAGGAGAGCAGGATTAATCTTGTGTAGATGTGATGTCGGGGATGCGCAGCAGCGGGATGGCGGGCCGAATCGTCACGTCGTCGAGCGGTTGCGCGGTGGTCACGTCGCCTTCGACGAGCTCGATGCTGGGCTGGATACCGCCGTCGGTCCAGCCGCCGCCGAGCGCGCGGTGGACGTCGAGGCGGGCGATGGCCAGGGCGCGGCCCGCGCTGGCAAGCTGCGTGCGCACGTTGACTTCGGCGCGGAGGGCATCGAGGTAATCGGTGAGCGTGCCGACGCCGCGTTCGTAGCGGTCCAGTTGTAAGGTGAGCGAGGCGCGTGCCTCGGCAAGCTGGTCGGTGATGAGCGCGTACCGCTGGCGTTCTTCCTCGTGCGCCGCCATCGCCGATTCCACCTCGCTGTAGGCGGTCAGCACGCTCCGGGCGTACGCGGCGCCGAGGCGGCGGAAGGCAGCCTCAGAGGCATCCACGTTGGCGCGCAGCCGCCCGCCCTGGAACAGCGGTGCCGTGAGCCCGGCCGTCAGGTTGGCAATCCACTGGCCGGGGTCGAACAGGTCGGCCAGCTCGTTGGACTGCAGGCCGAGCGAGCCACCCAGCGAGATGGTGGGGAAGAGCTGCGCCCGCGCCACGCCGATGCGGTACCGCGCCGACTCAAACCGATACGCCGCCGCCCGCACATCGGGCCGCTGGATCAGCAGCTCGGAGGGAAGCCCTGTGGGAATGGCGGCCTCGGCCAAGCGCGGCTGCGGCCGCTCGGGAATCAGCGCATCCAACTGCGAGGGGTAGAGCCCCGCCAGCACAGCCAGCCGACTCTCGGCGTTGGCATGCTGACGCTCCAGCTGGGGCAACAGCGCCTGCGCGCTCCGAAACTCCTGCCGCAGCTGGTACAGCTCGAACGACGTCACCAAGCCACGTCGGTAGCGGTCCTCCGTCACGTCCAATCGGTCGCCGATCACGCTCAGTGACTCGATGGTGAGCGCGATCTGCTGGCGGAGGTCGGCGACCTCAAAATATGTCGTCACCACTTGCGAGAGCACCGCCAGCCTCGATGTGTGGAGGTCGGCCATCGCGGCGTACACATCGCCGATAGCGGCTTTCGCCTCGCCTCGGATGCGCCCCCAGAAGTCCACCTCGTACTGCAAGGCGGCCGAGAGCGAGCTGGTCGTGAACGAGATACGGTCGGAGCCAGCGTCAGGGGCAGGCGCGTCCGGGTCGCCACCCTCGCCATCGGGACTGCCTCCGCCGAAGGCAGCAAACTGCCCAGCGTTCAGCGGAGAGTCGGAGTATACGACGCTCCCATCGGCGCTCAAGCTCGGCAACAGCCCGGCTTGCGCGGTCGCCGCACGGGCGCGGGCTTCGTCCACACGCGCCACGGCCTCGACCAAGTCGAAGTTAACGGCCAGCACCGTGTCGATCAGCTGGTCTAGCGCGGGGTCTTCGTAGCTCGTCCACCAGCGGAGCGGGTCGTAGACCGTCGCCGAATCGACCGCCGAGAACGTGTCCGGCATGTCGCGGACGGGTTGCGGGGTGGTGGCCTCGGGGACCAGCATGGGCTTGGCACAGCCCGCCAGGCCGAGGAAGAGCACGACGGCGACGGCAGGTGGCCATCGGCGTGCGTCACGGAGTGAGGGTAAGGAAAACAGGTTCAAGGAGGCTGGGGCTTCAATTCGGGAGGAACAGCGGGGCATCAGACTTAAGACGCTACGACACAAGCATATCAAACGACTTTTTTGGGCCCGACAACGTGACACTATCGAAACGCGTCGGTGCGGTTTAAATGAACGAGGACAGTCGGCGTCAGCCATCGAAACGGTAGCCGTGGTTGTGGATGGTGTTGATGTATTGGGGCACGCGCGGGTTCGGCTCCAACTTTTGCCGGAGGCGCGCCACGTGGACGTCCACGGTGCGGGTGTTGGGGAAGCGGTCGTAGCCCCACACGTCGCGCAACAGCCGCTCGCGCGAGACGGCCTCGCCGCGATGCTTGATGAAGTACACCAGCAGCTGGTACTCGCGTGCCGAGAGGTCTACCACTTGGCCGGCCAGCGTCACCTCGGCGCGTAGCGTGTCGATCTGGATGGGGCCGAAGCGGAACGCCGTGGCGGATGGTGCGCTCTGGTGCGACGAGCGGCGGAGCAGCGCCTCGATACGCGCCATCAGCTCGGCCATCTGGAACGGTTTCGTGAGGTAATCGTCGGCGCCGAGCTTGAGGCCGAGCACCTTGTCGAAGGTTTGGCTGCGGGCGGTGAGCATCAGGATAGGCAGCTGCTCGTTGAACTGGCGGATGGCGCGGCACACGTCGAAGCCATCCATGTCGGGCAGCATCACGTCCAAGAGGACGGCGTCCAGCGCCAGCGAGCGCGCCAGGTCGATGCCTTCCTGGCCCGTCGGCGCCACGTAGCACGCGTAGTGCTCGGCTTCGAGGCGTTTTTGCAACGTCAGGATGAGCCCGGGCTCGTCTTCGACCAGGAGCAAGTGTCCTTTCATGCCTCGGCCTCCGGCACCCAGACGGGCAGCGTGATCTGGAAGCCGATGCCACGGGGTTCGCCGCTTTCGACCGCGATGCTACCCCCGTGCGCGTCAACGACGCGTTTGACGATGCTGAGGCCGAGGCCGTTGCCGCGCACCTTGAGCTTGGTGGCGAGCTGCCCACGGACGAACGGCTCAAAGAGGGTGGCGCGCTCCTGCATCGGGATGCCGGGACCGTCGTCAGAGATGGTCACGAGCAGCCGGTCGCCGCCCGAGCGGCTGTGGAGCTGGACCCGCACCTCCAGGCGGACGCGCACGTCTGGGCCGCCGTACTTGAGGGCGTTGTGGATGAGGTTTTGCACGGCGGCCGTGAGCGCCTTGGCGTCGCCACGCACCATTGGCACCGCGTCCGGTACGTCGCGCTCGATGCGCTGGCTCGCCTGCATCACCCCGCGCAGGCGGTACACCGCGTCGTCGATGACATCCAGCAGGTTGACGGGTGCGCTCGTGGCCAGCGGGTCGCTCAAGCCAACGCCCGCATACGTCAGCGCGCCTTCGACCAGGTTCTGCAGGTTCTGGCTCTCCTGCGTGATCAGCGTGCCGTACGACCGCGCTTCGTCGGCCCCGACGATGAGGCCGTCGCGGAGGTTTTCGCCCGCCGCGTGCATCACGGCGATGGGCGTGCGCAGCTCGTGCGAGACGTTGGCCACGAACGCCATCTGCCGGTCGGCGAGTTGCTGCGCCTGCTGCGAGGCGCGCACGATCAGGCCAATGGCCGCGCCCAGGATTGCCAGCACGCCCACGCTGACGGCCAGATTGCGCTGCAAGAGGCGTGCGGCGATGGTGTCCACGGAGCCCGATTGATGCTTGGCGTAGAGCGTCCAGGTGCGCGGGAAGCTGTTGAACCGCGCGGTTGCCTCGGTGTTGGCGTTGGCCAGCGCGGGCTGGCGCGCCATGAAGGGCAGCATGGAGGCGCTCAGGCTGTCGGCCACCGTGCGCGAGAGGAAGAGCGGCCAGTCGGGCACGCCGAGTTCGGCCGTGGCGTCGGGTGTGCTGAAGTCGCTCAGCGCGAGGGCAGCGTGGGACTGGTAGCGCGCGGTATGGGGCGCGGCGCGGTCGGTGATGAGCACGTCATACGCCGTGCCGCCCTCGGCCGGGAAGTGCGCATCGACGAGCGCCGGGAGCACGCGCTGCTCCATCACGCGCATGTCGAGCGAGAAGAAGATGAACTCTTGCACCGACTTGGTCGGGATGAAGCGCGGCGGCCAGGCTGCATTGGGGTCGACCTGGGCGGTGGCAATGAGGGGCAGCGGGCGCGTGTGCGGCGGCGACACATGCTGCAGCAGGCTGATGATGCGCTCCGGCTCCTCATCGAGCGCGCCGTTGACGAGCGCCGTCGCCGAGGGCAGCGGGGCACTGGCATCCAGCGTATGCGCAATCGGGTCGAAGACGTACAGCAACAGCTGCTCGTCAATAACGCGCACCCAGTATAGGGTCTCTATCAACTCGGGCGTCTCGCTCACCGACTGCCAGTGCTGGCTCTGCAAGATCAGCGCGTCCTGCGTCTCGCCGATGGTGGTGCCCGGCGGAAACTGAAACGCCTGGTAGAGCTGCAGCAGTTCGCGGTCTACGTCCTCGGCCAAGCGGGTGATGGCGCTGTTGAGCGTGGCCTGCAGCCGCACGCGCTCGCTCTGGCTCCACTCAGTCACCCAATAGTATTGCAGCGCGGCCACAATCGGCAGCAGCGTGAACAGCACCAGGGCGAGGCGCAGCGGACGGCGTGAGATGGAGCGGGCGTCGGTCATCGTGGCGTTGCTACGGCACGCCAGGGCACCACGTTCGGGGTACGGAGGCAGAGTTTACATCTGTTACACCGCGTTGAGGTCGCGTTAACAACTCCGATGACATGCTGCTTATTGAAGGTGCCATCGAAGACCGTGCAACACACCCCTAAGCTCATGTATACCGATTGGATGTTGAACACTCGCCTCGTCGCTGCCCTGCTCGTCTTGTGCAGCTTAGCCTCCTTCTCCCCGTCAACCGCCGTGGCGCAACGGCCCTCTGTGGAGGCGCTCATCCCCGCCGACACGCTGCTGCACCGCCTCGATCAGCAGGTACAGCTCACCGCCGACCAACGCATCGAGGTTGCGCCGATCATGGTCGAACACAGCGAGGAAATGGCCACGTTGATCCGTAGTTTGGAGGGCAAGAGTCGCCTCGCCATGCTCAGCATGCGCCGCAAGTTCAGGCGTGTCGTCGAGGCCACCCACAAGCGCATCGAACCGTTGCTGACCGATACACAGCGTGAGGCGTACGACGGCTTCTGGGACGACATCGGCGACGAGCAACGCCAACGCATGCGCGGCAACTGACAATATCTGGGGGCGTTATCTGTTCTGGTTTAGGCGCACCCGTTCCGCACTCAATTCTCCTTGCCTGGGAGCTAAGCGAGAGCAGAATCGGCCCTGACGCCAATCATTTTCGGACCTCACCCTGTCCCTCTCCTCCCTAGGAGAGGGGACTTAGATTGAGGCGCTTTGTCTGGTTAAAACACTTCCTCGCACTCGTGATTATTCGAGAACCTTCACATCTGTCAACCCACATGGCCATGCACCGCCTCTTACTGTTAACCCTTGCCATCGCCCTGACTGGGTGTGCGTCCAGCGCGCCGCCGCTCGCCACCCAGTTCTTGCATACTCCACTCACCATTGACGGCAGCGAGAGCGACTGGAGTGGGATGCTAGCCCCCATGCCCGACGAGGACCGCAACCTCGCCTTTGCCGCGGTGAGCGACGGGCAAGACCTCTACATCGCCTTCGCCACCAGCGACCAGCAGACGGTGGGGCAGATGCTGGCGATGGGCCTGACGCTCTGGTTCGACCCCGCCGGCGGCACCGAAAAAACGCTCGGCATTCGCTTTCCTGTGGGGCTAGGCGAAAACGGCTTGCAAGCGCTGATGCGTGGACAGCGCGGGCGCCCTGGCGCGGAGCAGATGGATGAGCTGTTCAACCTGTCTACCGCTGCTGTCGAGATCGTTCGCGATGACGCCGAAAGCGGACAGCGTTTCCGCCCTGGCGATGTGAACGGCCTCGACGTAGCCGCGTCACTCACGATGGGCGCCCTGTTCTACGAGCTACGCCTGCCGCTCAAGGCCACTTCCGGCGCGGAGGTCGCCGTAGCCCTGGCCGACGGCGCGATGCTCGGCTTCGGGATGGAGACCCGAGAGATTGATCGGGCGTCGTTGGCAGCGCAGATGCGGCAGCAGCGCGGCGGTGGCCGCCCCGACGGCGGGGCTGGCG
>JBCCMF010000132.1:0-11524 GCA_039026435.1 Bacteroidota bacterium | reverse complement strand
GCGAAGGCTTCGCAGGCGGGCTTGAGGCCGATGAGTGTAAGCTCGTTGTTGCGGTCGCCGAAGAGCGGGTGCTGGGCTTTGAGCTTCGCCTGTAGGTGTGCCACCTCTTCAGGCAACAGCTTCCCGTCGTGGTTCTGCGCCACCTCGGCTCGCCACATGCCCGTGAGCTCAAGCGCGATCTGACTGCCGGACTGTTGCCACAGCAGCACATCGGCGGGGCGGGAGGCGAGCCACACGAAGCCCTTGGTGCGGTAGACGCCCGTGCCCAATTGGCTCTGGCATGCACCGTACAGTCGCTCGGGGTGGAAGGGTCGCGCGTCGCGGAGGACTAGCGCTTGAACGTCGTCGGCGGTTACGGCGTGCGGGCTGAGGCCAAACCGTTTGGCCCGCTTCTTCAGGATGGGCAGCTTGGGTGCGGGCGTCCCGTCCAACTGCGGCAGCAGCAGCCCCCCGTGCGCCGAGAGGCCAACCGCAGCCTGGGGCTGGAGCTTCTGCAGGGTCTGCACCTGGGCATCGACGATGGGGCGGGGGATGGTGTCGATCTTGGTCAGAATGATGACGCTGGCGAAGGCGATCTGCTCGGCGAGCACACCAGCGGCGCGAAGAAGCGCGGGATCGTGAAGATCGGCGGCCTCGCCTGTGAGGCTGTGCCCGTCCGCGAAGTCGCGGTGCAGGTTCAGCGCATCGACGGTGACGATGAAGTGCCGCAGGAAGAACTGCTTGTCCTGCGTGAGCGCTTTGATCAGCGGCCACGGGCGGGCGGCTCCGGTGCTCTCGCAGAGAACGAGTGGCGGTGCGGGATCAAGCGAGGCGATCTCATCAAGCGTAGCGCCTACGGAGGCGTGAAGCTGCTCGCGGGCATGGCTACCGTGCAGCGCTGCCACACGACCCGCGAGCTGCCCCGCAGCAGGGGTTGCGCCTTCTGGGGCAAGCAACTCGGCATCCAGCCCAAAATCGCTCAGGTCGTGGACGATCAAAGCCGCGTCGCGCAGGGCGCCGTCGCGCTGCCAGCGCCGCAGCAGCGTCGTTTTCCCCGAGCCGAGGAAGCCGCAGACGGCTACGATGGGGATTCGGTTGGTAAGACTGGACATATTGATTTGGAGACGGGCTATGCACCCGCCAGATGAACCACGGTAACACCGGGGCCGCCCTGCTCCCACTCGGCGTCCTCAAAGTGGGCGATATCGTGGCGGGTGGCAAGGTAGTCGCGAATCGCATGGCGGAGGGCGCCCGTGCCTTTGCCGTGCAGGATCTCCACATACTTCAAGCTGGCGAGGTGGCCCTCGTCTACGAGCCGCGTCACGGCCGGCACGGCCTCGTCCACGCGCTGCCCGCGCACATCGATGCGGGTCTGGGCACGGAGCGCGGCGAGGTCGGTGGAGGTCTGGCGCACCTGCTTCACGGTCACTTGTTGCTTCCTGGGGCCGCCCACCTTGGTCAGGCGGTTCAGCTTCACGCGCATCGTCATAGACCCGAGGGCGAGCACCGCGTCCTTGCCCTCGATCTCCATGACCTCTGCCGTGGAGGAGCCGCTATCCACCACGACTTGGTCGCCGATGTCGATGAGCTCGCGGGACTTCGCGGGGCGCGGCTGCGCGTGCTTCGCGGGCGCGCTGCGCTTCTGCTGACGGTTGCGCTGCTTGCGCTCGGTCTTCTTGCGGCGCTCGGTGACCTGCTCTTTGAACGTTTCGAGCTCGGCGCGGGCGGTCTTGGTGACGTCGCGGGCGGCTTCGGCCTCTTTGATCTCGCGGATGGTGCGCTCCACCTGCGCGTTCGCCTCGCTCACGATGCGTTCGGCCTCGGTGAGGGCTTGCCTGCGCAGGTTCTCGCGCTCCTCTCTGATTTTCAGGCGCCGCTCCTCATAGCGCTGCTGCGCCGCCTCGGCCTCGCGGATCTGCTTGCGCGCCGTCGTCAGCTGCTTCTCGGCCTCGCGGTTGCGCCGCTCAAACGACACAATCAGCGACTCCAGCGCCGTCTTCTGCTCGCCGACGAGCGCCCGCGCCCGCTTCACCACCTCGCGCCGAAGGCCGATGCGCTGCGTGATGTCGAACGCGTACGACGAGCCCGGAATGCCCGCCTGGAAGCGGTACGTCGGCTCCAGCGTGGCCTGGTCGAACTGCATCGAGCCATTCTCCACGCCGTCGGTTTCGTGCGCAAACACCTTGAGCGTGCCGTGGTGCGTGGTGACCACCGTGCGCGCGCCCACATCGGTGAGGTGCTCCAGCACGGCTTGCGCCAGCGCGCCGCCCTCGGCCGGATCGGTGCCCGTGCCTGCCTCGTCGATCAAGATCAGCGTGCCCGCGTCGGCGCGTTGCAGCATGTACTTCAGGTTCTTCACGTGCGACGAGAACGTGGAGAGGTCTTCTTCCATCGACTGCTCATCGCCGATGTCCACGATGAGGCGGTCGAAGACGCTGAAGCGCGAGAGCGGGTCGGCGGGGATGGGCAGGCCGTACGACAGCATCAGCGCGAACAGGCCTGCCGTCTTCATCGCCACGGACTTGCCGCCTGCGTTGGGGCCCGTGATGACGAGTGTGCGGAAGTCCTCGCCCAGCTTCATGTCGAGCGGGACGACCTCGCGGGGCGCTGCCTCGGGGTTGGCCTTGTTGAGCTCGGCAAAGCGCAGCAGTAGAACGGGATGCCGCCCGGCGCGGATATCGATGATGCCGTCGGCGTTGAGGTCGGGGACGGTGGCGTCGAGCTGGTTGGCCAGCTTGGCCTTGGCCTGCCACACGTCGAAGCGGCCCAGCACGCGCTGCTGAAACGCCAGCGCCTCGCGGTGATGCCGCACATGCCCGCTCACCTCGCGCAAAATGCGCTCGATCTCGTGCCGTTCTTCCACCTCCAACTGCCGCACCTCGTTGTTGAGGTCCAGCGTCTCGGCGGGCTCGATGTACACCGTCTGCCCCGAAGCCGACACGTCGTGAACAAAGCCCTGCACCTTGCGCTTCGTCTCGGCCCGCACCGGGATCACCATGCGCCCGCCGCGGATCGTTGGCTGCTCCTCCGTCGCGTAGCCCGCGCCGATAGCCGAGCGGAGCGCGCGCAGCACCGAGTTGCGTAGCGCGTTCTGGCGCTTCTGGATCTGGCGCCGGACGCGTTGCAACTCGGGCGAGGCGTTGTCGCGCAGCTGCCCCTCGTCGTCCACCACACGACCGATGTGGTCCTCCAGCGCCTTCAGCGGCTCCACCCGCTCCACGGCATCGGCCAGCATCGGGTACTTGGCCCTTCGAGCGCGGAGGTAGCCCGTCAGCAGGCGGATGGTGCGCGCGGCGAGGCGGACGGCGTGCAGCGCCTCGGTCTCTACGAACGCGCCCTTCGGCGCCACCTCGCGCAAGACCGTGCGCACGTCCAACAGGTCGTCCAGCGGCACGGGGTCGTCGAACTGGAAGGCGTTCTGCAACTCGGCCACGCGCTGCACTTCGGTGCGCACCGCGTCCAGTCCCTTCAGCGGCTTCATCGCGCCGATGCGCTCATCGCCCAGCCTGCTCTTGGTGAGGTCGGCGAGGTGCGCACGCAGGGTATCGAAGCCGAGCTTCTCGTCGGCGGTACGGGGGTAGACCGTCATGGAGGCGTGTTGAACAGCACAAGTACAGGGCGCCCCTTACGCGCCGGGCGCCCTGCACGCTCCCGCGTTACGCGATGGTTGAATGATCGCCGATGTTGGCGCGCATCGCTTGGCCCGTGACTGTGGCGTTGCGCCCCACCAGCGTGCCGTCTAGCACGGCGTTCTTCACCTGGGCGTCGGCGAAGAGGATGCTGCCTTGTACCACTGCGTTCTCGATGCTGGCCCCAGCCTCCATCGACACGTTGGGACCCACGACGGCGTTCTTCACCACGGCGCCGGGGCCGATGTAGACGGGCTCGTGGATCACGCTGTTCTCGACCGTGCCGTGCCGTAGCGAGTCGGATTCTTTGGCGAGGATCGCTTGCGTGGTATCGAGCAGGGCCGGGATGGTGCCGCAGTCCATCCACTCGGAGGCTTGCGCGGTTTTGAACACCATGCCGTCCTTCAGCATCAAGTCCATCGCGTCGGTGAGCTGGTACTCGCCGCCTTTGCCGCGGATGTCTTCGTTGATGATGTAGGCGAGTTTGTCGCGCAGCACGCCGAGGTCCTGCACGTAGTAGATCCCGATGAGCGCTTCGTTGGAGATGGGCTCGTCGGGTTTCTCGACGAAGGCCACGATCTGCTCGCCCTCGCGCACGGCCACGCCGTAGGCACTCGGATCCTCCACGAACTTGACGAACGCAACGACATCGGCGCCGCTCACATCCGGTGCGTCCTCAAAGTCAAACAAGGCGTCAGCGAAGGCCACGATGCCGTCGCCCTGCATGTACTCTTCGGCGGCAAACACGGCGTGACCCGTACCCAGCGCCACCTCCTGCACGGCAAACGACGCCTTGATGCCGCGTGCGTCGCACACCTCCGTCAGCTGCTTCCGCACGCTGTCGGGGAAGTCGGGGCCGAGCACAAACACGCTCTCGTCTACGTTGGTCGGCATGATGCGCGCGAACGTATCGACGATGCGGCCGATCATGCTGTTGCCCTTCACAGGCAGCAGCGGTTTGGGAGTGACGTGCGAGTGCGGGCGGACGCGCGTGCCGCGCCCTGCCATCGGGATAATGAGTTTCATGCCACCGAGAAGTCGATCAAAACAAAAACACGCGAACCGCACAGCCCACAGATTTTGAATGTATTGGGTGCACGGGATGCCCAAGATAGCAACGCGGCGCAAACCTGCGGTGATGAAGCGTCTGGCGCCCGCCAATCCGTTCTAATTTCACACCCCGATGTGTCTAGCATAGTAGACGAAAATGCGCCTCCTCCCCAGAGGCGATTTTAGCGTACCTGGACCGATTGGCATCGATTTTAGGGCAAAAAAGGTGTTTTTGTGGCGATTAGCCGTGCGCGTAGGCGATCCGGCCATAGGGGGTTGGCATCGGCCTTGGAGAAGACGTCGCCACGGTGACGCCGCATGACGGCTTCTGTTAACCTCATGCAGCACGGCCGTCTTTCCTACGTTGTTCTCAACCACGAACACCCGCATTATGATGAAACAGATACGACAGAGTACCCACCTGCTGTTGGCCAGCCTCGTGTTTGTCGCGCTCACGCTGAGCGGCTGCGCCTCGATGAGTCAGACGGAGAAAGGTGCTGCCGTGGGCCTGGGCGCGGGCGCTGCCGTGGGCGGTGCCATCGCCAAAGCGACGGGGAAAGGCACGGCGAAGGGGGCCATCATCGGCGCGATGCTGGGCGGGGCCGCAGGCGCCATCATCGGCAATCAGATGGATAAGCAGGCCGAGGAATTAGAAGACGAACTGGAAGGCGCCGAGGTCGAGCGCGTCGGCGAAGGCATCCAGGTCACGTTTGAGTCGGGCATCTTGTTTGGCTTCGACTCGTCCTCGCTCACGCCCGACGCTCGTGCCAGCCTCAACCAACTAGCGCTGAGCCTGAACCAATACGACAACACGGAGCTGGTCGTGATCGGCCACACCGATGCCAAGGGCGGCGATGATTACAACCAACAGCTCTCGCAGCGCCGTGCTAACTCGGCAGCCAGCTACCTGATGAGCCAAGGCGTGTCGCCCAGCCGCATCACCACGCTCGGCAAGGGCGAGACCGAGCCGATTGCCACGAACGACACCGACTTCGGCCGCTCGCAGAACCGCCGCGTGGAAGTCGCCATCTTCGCCGATGACACATTCCGCGATCAAGCCGACGGCAACTAAAGCACAGCCTTGGCACAACCAACGCGCCGCTGCCTGTTACCACTCACAGGCAGCGGCGCTCGCTGTTCAGCGCGGTTTCGTTATTCCGTTTTCAGTGCATCCACCGGGTTGGCCAGGGCGGCTTTCAGCGACTGGTAACTCACGGTGAGCCCGGCAATCAGCAGCGCGGCCAGGCCGGCGGCGAGGAAGCCTGCGATCGTCATATCGATGCGGTAGGCGAACTGGGCCAGCCAGTCGTCCATCATGACATAGGCTACAGGCGCGGCTAGGACAAAGGCCACGGCGACGAGCTTGAGGAAGTCGCGGGCGAAGAGCAGCACCACGCCGCCCACCGTGGCACCGAGCACCTTGCGCACACCGATCTCCTTCGACCGCTGCACGGCGGTGAACGAGGCCAGCCCAAACAACCCGAGGCAGGCGATCATGATGGCGAGGCCCGCAAACACGTTGACTAGCCGCCCGATGCGGATCTCGCTTTGGTAGGAGGCTTGGTGCGCTTCATCTAGGAAGCGATAGCTCAGCGGATACTCGGGGTTGAACTGCTGGTGAAGCGCCGTCAAGCTCGCAAGGGCTTCCTGGGTTTGACCAGCCTGCGTTTTTACCAGGGTATAGGACGTGTTGCCAGGTGCTAGGCGAAGAACTGTCGGCGCAATGTCACTATACATGGACAGCATGTGGAAGTCCTTCACCACACCGATGATCGTGACGGGGTCGTCCCACATCATGATGCTTTTGCCGACCGGATCTTCAAGCCCCATTTGCTCAATGGCCGTCTGATTAAAGACTACGTTTGCACCATCAGCGGCATAGTCTTCGGAAAACGTACGCCCAGCTACCACGTCTATCCCCATCACATCGGTGAAGCTGTAGTTGGTGTGCAACACATGGAAGAGCAGGTTGACGTCGGGGTCTTTGCCCTCCCAATCCAGGTTGGTGCTCGACTGTCCTAGCCGCGTGGGGTTGTTGCTGCTGGCGGTCACGCCCGCGATGCCCGGGCGCTGCATCAACTCTTGCTTGAACGTGTCGTATTGGTCGTGCATATCGCCTTCCAGCGTCACCATCAGCACGTTCTCTTTGTCGAGACCGAGGTCCTTGTTCAGCATGTAGTCGATCTGCTGGTAGACCGTCAGCGTGCCGATGATGAGCAGGATGGACAGTGCAAACTGGAAGACGACGAGGCCTTGGCGCAGCGACACCGTGCCGCGCCCTGCCGTGACGCGCCCGCGCAGCACGCGCACCACGTTGAAGGAGGAAAGGTAGAGCGCAGGGTAGCTGCCCGCGAGCAGTCCCGTCAGAAGAGCCAACCCGAGGAAGAGCGCCCACATCCAGACAGGCAGCGCCAGCAGGCTGATGCTCTTGCCCGTGATGGCGTTGAAGCCGGGCAAAGCCAGTACCACCACGGCCAGGGCGATCAGCCAGGCCACCAGAGTCATCACCACTGACTCGCCCAGGAACTGGCTGACGAGCGAGCCTTTGGTCGCGCCAATCGCCTTGCGCACGCCGATCTCCCGTGCCCGTAGCGCCGACCGAGCCGTGGCTAAGTTCATGAAGTTGATGCTGGCGATCAGCAAGATGAAGATCGCGACCACGCCGAAGAGCTGAACGTACCTGATGCGGCCGCCAACGAGCACGCCGTTCTCAAAGTCCGAATGCAGGTGGATATCGGTGTAGGGTTGGAGGAAGATGTCCGAGCGGTTGATATCCGTGGGGGCCGTATTCGTGTTGACGTTGATGATGTCGATGATCTTGGCGTTGAGGGCGTCGAGATCGACATCGGGCACCGTGCGCACCATCAGGCGCAGCCCATTGTTGCCCCATCCGTAAATCCAATCATTGCCAGGATTGGCTGCGTACACGGCCAGGGGCAGCATGACATCGAACTGGTACGATGAGGTTGTGGGCACATCCTCGAAGACGGCAGCGACCGTCATATCGTGCTGGTTATCGACGCGAATGGGTTGCCCAATGATGCCGTCGGCACGCCAGTTGCTCCCGAAATATCTATCAGCTACAGACGCTGAGACGGCAATCTGATCTGGTGCTTGAAGCGCCGTGGCGGCATCGCCTGCGAGAATAGGATAGGAGAACATCTCGAAGAAGTCGGGGCTCGCGTAGTGACCCCCCTCACGAAAGGTCTGGTCGCCCCGCGACAAGGAAAACTGAGTGCTCCAGGAGATAAGCGCCACATTCTCGATTTCGGGGTACTCATCCTCCAGCACTTGCGCCAGTGGGTACGTGATAGCGGGTATCGTTTGGATATCGCCTGCATAATGCGAGTTGCGCATCACGCGGTACAGCCGGTCCTCGTCTTCGTGGAACCGATCGTAGCTCACCTCATCGTGGATCCACAGCAGAATGAAGAAGCTACACGCCAGCCCAAGGGCAAGGCCGATGATGTTGATAGACGCGTAGCCCTTGTGGCGGTGGAAGAAGCGGAGTGTAGTCTTGAGGTAGCTAGTCAGCATGAGGCACAGCGGGACTGGAGAGGGAGGGCGACGAACATTGGAGGGGCGCCACGACTGGAAGGTTGGCACCGTCTGCCCCAAATGTGGAGAAATCGCCTCGTGATGCCAACATGTCGGTGTCTCAAGGCTGATCGCGCCGCTTGCCATGTACCCGTAACGCTCTGGCAAAAGCACCACTCGCTGACGCTGGGTTGTCACATTGCAGCGGTATCATGCTGCGTAATCCGCTGAATTTCGGTTGCTGCCACCGTGTTGATCCAAGACGCCATCGATCATCTCGTGAATGCCGATCCGGTGTTGGCGTCGATCATGGCGTCGGTGCCGCTGCCGCCGATCGAGAGCACGGGCAACGTGTTTCACGACCTCGTTGGCTGCGTGGTGGAGCAGCAGATTCACTACCGGAGCACCAAGCACACGTACCAGCGGATGCTCGACCGCGCTGGCCTAGGCGAGCTCACGCCGTACACGTTTTCCGCTTTCGAGGCGAATGGCGTGCGCGGTACGAAACTGTCGATGCGGAAGTACGAGACGCTGCTGGCCGTCGTGGAGCACTTCAGCACCAATGACCACGACTGGCAGAACTGCTCAGATGACGAGGTGCGGCGCATCTTGGGCGGCATCAAGGGCATCGGTGCCTGGACCATCGACATGATCCTGCTCTACACGCTGGGACGCCCCGATGTCTTTCCCGCGGATGATCACCACCTGAAGCAACTCATGCCTGGGCTGTACGACCTGAACCCGTCGAGCCGGTTGAAGGCGCAGATGAAGGACGTGGCCGAAGACTGGGCGCCGCATCGGTCGTTGGCCACGCGGTACCTGCTGGCATGGAAAACCGCGCAACGGCGCCTGCTTGTATGAAGCACTCCGGTTCTGCCGATCTCGCGCTGCTGGGCGGCCCCATCCCGGGCTGGCTGTTCAAGCGGATGACCAAGCTCAGCCTGGCCGTCACCGAGGCCGTGGTGCAGGAGCACGGCACCGACGGTTTCCTCAGCCGCCTCTCCGACCCGTTCTGGTTTCAGAGCTTCGGCGCCGTGATCGGCATGGACTGGAACTCGTCGGGCGTGACGACGGCGGTGATGCGGGCGCTGAAAACCTCACTCAACCCACACGCGCGCGACCTGGGCCTGTATGTCTGCGGCGGCAAGGGCAAGGCGTCGCTTCGCACGCCCGATGAGCTGCGCCGCTTCGGCGACCGCACGGGACTGGACGGCGACAAGTTGGCGCGCTCCAGCAAGCTCAGCGCCAAGGTCGACAACACCGCCGTGCAAGACGGCTTCCAGCTCTACATCCACAGCTTCGTCGTCAGCCAGACGGGCGACTGGACCGTGATCCAGCAGGGCATGAAGCCGTCCGACCGCAGTGCTCGGCGCTACCACTGGCACTCCGCCAACCTGACGTCGTTCGTGGAGGAGCCGCACCAGGCCATCTGCGGGCCGTCGCAGGGCCAGATCCTCAACCTCGTCGATGCCCAGGCCGCGCCTGCGCAAGACGGCATCCTGACCATCGCGCACGAGAAGCCCGGCCGCATCCTGACGGAGATCCCGAAGATGAAGCTGCCCAAGCACTACGGCGTGCGGGCGCAGGACGTCGATCTGAAGCGCCTTGGCAGCATCCTTCACCTGGCGCAGGAATGCCAGACGCAGCACTTCGAGGAGTTGCTGCTGCTCAAGGGCCTCGGCCCGCGCACGTTGCAGTCGCTGGCGCTCGTCAGCGAAGTCATCCACGGCACGCCCACGCGCTTCCGCGACCCGGCGCGCTTTGCGTTTGCGCACGGCGGCAAAGGCGCCTCGCCGTTTCCCGTCCCGACGAAGGTATACGACGAGACCATCGAGACCCTGCGCACCGCCGTAGACCGCGCCAAGATGGGCCTCTCCGACAAGCAGCGCGCCATCAAGAAGCTCAGCCAGCTGGCCCAGCGCGCCGAGGAAGGCTTCACGCCCGCACCGTTCTTCGACGATCAGATCGCCAAGGAGCGCGCCGAGTCATGGAAGCACGGCGGCCGCTCCATCCACGGCCCCGCGCAACCGCCCGATCCGCAGCTCAAGTTGTTCGAGTGAGCATTGATCAGCTTGTGCTGACTCCTAGAGGGGAATGGGTGAATGAGTTCGAGTATACGTCCCAAACGAGCACAGCGGGCTCTCTCTCCTAGCCAAGGAGAGGGCTGGGGTGAGGTAGATCAGCCTTGTCGCCATCCTATTTCGGACCTCACCCTGTCCCTCTCCTCCCTAGGAGAGGGGACTCAGTCAAAGGCGCATCAGCTATGTTTTGCGCAATATCTTCGGTACGTCCTACTCCGCCTTCAACGCATCCACGGGGTTGGCCAGCGCCGCCTTGAGCGACTGGTAGCTCACCGTGAGGCCTGCAATGGCGAGCGCGGCGACGCCGGCCACGAGGAAGCCGCCCAGCGTCAGGTCTACGCGGTAAGCGAACTGCGTCAGCCAGTCGTTCATCGTGAGGTAGGCCACGGGCACGGCCAGGACGAACGCCACCGCGACGAGCTTGAGGAAGTCGCGAGCAAACAGCAGTACCACGCCGCCCACGCTGGCGCCCAGCACCTTGCGCACGCCGATCTCCTTCGACCGCTGCTCGGCGGTGAACGAGGCCAGCCCGAACAGGCCGAGGCACGCGATCACGATGGCCAGCCCAGCAAACAAGTTGGCGAGCCGGCCGATGCGGATCTCGCTCTGGTACGACGCCTCATGCGCCTCGTCCAGGAAGCGGTAGCTGAGCGGGTACTCTGAATTGAATTGCTCGTGTGTCGCCGTCAGGCTGGCAATGGCCGCCTGCGTCTGGCCGGCTTGCGTCCGTACCATCGCCGTCCATGTGCTTTCTGGGCTGAAGCGGATGACGGTCGGCTCGATATCGCTGTACATCGACTGTGTGTGGAAGTCTTTGACGATGCCAATGACCGTGACCTCGTCGCCCCACATCGTGACGGTTTTGCCGACGGGGTCTTCGAGTCCCATTTGTTCAATGGCCGTCTCGTTGAACATCACCGCCAAGCTGTCGGCGCCGTAGGCTTCCGAGAAGGCGCGGCCCTGCACGACCTCCATGCCCAGAACGTCGGTGAAATCGTAATCGGTGTGGACAATGTAGAACAGCAGGTTGAAATCGGGGTCTTTGCCCTCCCAGTCTAGCCCCGTAGAGGACTGGCCGACGTCGAGCGGGTTGCCGTTGCTCGCTGTCACACCCGCGATGCCGGGGCGCTGCATCAGTTCTTGCTTGAACGTGTCGAACTGATCTCTGATGTCGCTCTCCAGCGTCACCATCAGCACGTTTTCCTTGTCGAGGCCGAGGTCTTTGGTGAGCACGTAGTCGATCTGCCG
>JBCCMF010000131.1:0-11562 GCA_039026435.1 Bacteroidota bacterium | reverse complement strand
GCCGCTGGGCACTCGGTGTAGACTATCCCACCCGCGCTACCTCCAGCGGCGGGCGCTATCACTACCAGGACGACTGGGAGTTCTTCGACACGCAAGTCATGTCCTTCGAGTTCGGTGGAGACAAGAGCATCGTCTGGGAGGGCCGCAGTTGCACGCCGATGGGGCACTACGGCCGAGGCCGCGGCTCCACCATCCACGGCACCAAAGGCACACTGCTCATCGACCGCGACGGCTACGTCTTCACCGACATGGACGGCAAGGAACTGCGCCGCAACATGCAGGGCGAGCAGTCCGACCAGACCAACACCGTGGGCGGCGGCAACATGACCGACGCGCACATGGCTAACTTCTTCGCCGCCATCACCGATGCCGAGCCACTGGCGGCGCCCGTCGAAGAGGGCCAGAAGAGCGTGCTGCTGTGCCACCTGGGCAACATCGCGCAGTTCACCGGCCGCAGCCTCTACCTCAACCCCGCCGACGGCACCATCATCGGCGACCGCCAGGCGATGGACATGTGGTCGCGCGACTACGAGCCGGGTTGGGCGCCCGTCGTCTGATCAACTGACCGAAGACCCAACTGCCCCCTCCAGGGGGCTGCCCGAAGGGCTGGGGGTGTATCGAGCACAACCACAAAGATGGACGCATACACCCTCTGACCCGCCCATAGGCGGCCCATCTCCCTCAAGGGAGAGGTTTTGCGTGACGCATGGTACTGGCGTGTTGCCGAACTCGTATCAGTCCGTCGGCTCCTCTTCCGAGAAGGGCAAGTCGAACCAGAAGCGGGTGCCGCGCCCGGCGGTGCTCTCTACGTGGATCTGCTCGCCGTGGGCATGTAGGATCTGCTTGACGATGCTGAGGCCCAGGCCCGTGCCGCCGCTCTTGCGAGAGCGGTCGGGGTCCACGCGGTAGAAGCGCTCGAAGATGCGCTCGATGTGCTCTGGCGCGATGCCCCGCCCCGTGTCGATGATCTCGATGCGTACCTTGTCTACGTGGCGCCGCGTGCGGACGCGCACCGAGCCTTCGTCGGTGTAGGCGATGGCGTTGTCGATGAGGTTGAGCATGACCTGCCGCATGCGGTTGCGGTCGGCATCGACCATCACGGCCGGGTTGTCGTACTCCAGCACCAGCGCCTTGCGCTCGGCTTTGGGCGAGAGCATGTCGCCGAGGTCGTCTACCAGCTCCTGCATGTCAAACGTGGTCGACTTGAGCAGGTCGTCGCGGTACTCCAGGCGGGCAATCTCGATGAGGTCGTTGAAGAGGTTCGTCAGCCGCTCTAGGTTGGCCAGCGCCTTCTGCGCGTAGCGCTGCCGCGACTCGGTCTTGAGGCTGGCCGACGACAGCGCCTCCAGGTAGCCGCCCACCGAGAAGATCGGGTTGCGCACCTCGTGCGAGATGTTGCCGATGAACTCGTTCTGCATCTGCGTCAGCCGCTGCAACTCGTCGATCTTGTCGCGGTAGCGCGCGGACATCTGATTGAGGCTCTTGACCAAGTCCTGAAACTCCGAGGCCCGCGTCGAGACCGAGATGGCCTGCTCGAAGTCGCCGTCGCTGATGCGGCGGGCGCGGTCGCGGATGTCCTTGAGCGGCGCGGTGATGCGTTGCGACGCCACCCAGCTGCCCGCAATCGCCAAGATGAGCGCTAAGACCATGCTCACGATGAGGGCGATGCGCATCTGCCGCACCAGCCGGTCGGCCGCCTGCTCTGGCTCGCCGATATGCACGATCCGGTTGGGCGCCACAAAGAGCGCGGCGTACCGGACGGTCTCGCCATCCACCGTGCGTTGGGCGTAGCGTACGGGCTCGTCTGCCGAGACGTCCAGCTCGCTCCAGCCGTCGTCAAACAGAGCCGAATCGGGCAGGCCTTGGGCCACCACCCGGCCATCGCGTAGCACCGTCACGTGCATCCCCGTCACTCGGCTCAGCCGCGCCACGGTGGCCATCTGCAGCGAGTCGGGCATACCGGCGAGTTCAGCCGCCAGCGTCTCGGCCTCGGTGCGGAGGTCGTCCTGGTTGGCTTGGTACGCTTCGCTCTGCAGCACGCCGAGGTAGAACACGACCGCGACGATCCCGATGCCAATGAACAGCACAAACGTGAGCAGCATCCACGTCTGCGTAGAGGCGCGGCTGGGGATGATGCCGCCGCTCGTTGGGGAAGGTGCTGGATCGGGCATACGCCTTGGGGAAGCCTAAATGGCAGCGTCCCTCCCCCCGGCAGTTGGGGAAAGGGACGCAATGCCGTTCAAATACGTCTCGGGTTACTCGCCTTCTTGCACAAAGCGGTAGCCTACGCCGCGCACGGTCTGGATGTGCTTGGCAAAGTCGCCCAGCTTCTCGCGCAGGTTCTTGATGTGCGCGTCTACAGTGCGCTCGGTGACCATCATGGCGTCTTTCCATATGGTCTCCAGCAGCTGCTGGCGCGTGAAGGCCTTGCGCGGATGGCGCACCAGGTAGCGCAGCAGCTCGAACTCGGTCAGCGTCAGGCCGAGGTCTTTACCCGCCAGGGCAGCACGGTACTCGTCCTCGTAGATGGTCAAGTCGTTAACCTGAAGCGTCTTGCTCTCTTCCACGCCGCTGCGGCGCAGCACGGCGCGCACGTTGGCCAGCACCACCTTGGGCGGCACGGGCTTCGTCAGGTACATGTCAGCGCCCAGCATCAGGCCTTTGATCTGGTCCTGCTCTTCAATCTTGGCGCTGAGGAAGATAATGGGGATGGTCTCGGTCTCCACGCGGGAGCGGAGGCGCTTGCACACTTCAAACCCGTCCAGGCCCGGGAGCATGATGTCCAGCAGGATCAGGTCGATCTCGGGCGTCGCCTTGGTGAGGGCTTCTTCGCCGTCATAGGCCTGCTGTACGTTGTAGCCCTCGTCTTCGAGAAAATGCGTGATTACTTCTACAATGTCCTCTTCGTCGTCTACGACGAGGATGTTGATGTCAGCGGCTTCAGATGTTGTGGCCATCAGGAAAGGGAGCCTGGTGAATGAAACGGGAACAGGGTTATGAAGATACGCGATTTTCGTTCGATTGCGCTACTCTTGGGGGTGTGCATCGTCATAAAAGCGAGGGACGCGTTGCGAAACCCGGCAGCAGATCTCGTAGGGTATGGTGCCCGCCCATGCGGCTACTTCCATCCCGGATGGGCCACCGCTGCCAAAGAGCACTACCTCGTCGCCAAGTTGGACGGCGTCGCCTGTGTGGTCTGCCGGGCCGAGGTCTACCATGAACATGTCCATGCACACCGTGCCGATGACCGGATAGCGCTGCCCGCGGATGCCCACGAAGCCGCAGTTGGTGAGGGCGCGGGGGTAGCCGTCGGCGTAGCCTGCCGCCACGGTCGCCACGCGCGTGGGCTGCGCCGCCCGCCAGCGGCGGTCGTACGACACCGACTCGCCCGCGGCCACCGTTTTGAGGTGCGACACGCGCGAGGTGAGGCGCATCACGGGCCGAAGGTGCACATCCGGTAGGTAAGCCAATGCTTTGTGGAGGCCGAAGAGGGCGAGGCCAGAGCGCACCATCCGCTGGGGGAAACGATCCGCAAGCGTGGGCTTCCAGAGGAGGGCGCTGCTGTTGAGGACGTGCGTGTAGCGCTCCGTCAGGCGGTGCTGCTCCAGCAGCCCGATGAAGCGGTCCACTTGGTCCTCCACAAACGCGTCTTGCACCGTGGCCAGGTGCGTCCAGATCGAAGCAATGTCTACGTCGGGCGTCGTTTCCAGCAGCGAGACGGTGGCTGCGATCTCATCAGCCTCCAGCCCGATGCGGCGCATGCCGGTGTCGAGCTTGAGGTGCGCCTGGAACCGATGGCCCGCTCGGGCATGGCGGGCTACGGCTTCGGCGATGTGCGGCGAAGAGATCGTGACGCCGATGTGGTACTCGGCATACGCGGGGAGCATCTCGGCAAGTGGCGCGCCGAAGATCAGCACAGGCTCGCCGATGCCCGCCTCGCGCAACGCTATCGCTTCGGGCAGCGTGGCAACGGCGAACTGGGTGACGCCCGCCTCAAGCAGGGCACGTGCGGCGCGAACGGCCCCGTGACCATAGGCATCTGCCTTGATAACGGCCATCAGGTTGGCGGTGCCAGCGTAGTGCTGGAGTTGGCGGGCGTTGTGCCGAAGCGCGCCGAGGTCGATGGTGGCGCGCGTAGGTGCCAGCAGGCGCGTGTCAGGAGGAACAGCAGTACTCAATCAGTTAGAAGACAAGTTGAAGTTGCGCGATCACGCGGTGGAAGGTGCGGTCGTTCGGCGCACCATCATCGGCTTGGTACTCGTAGGCCAGCGTGAACCGTTGTGCATTGAAGTCCTTGCTCTCCCACGCGGAGGGGCTCAGCGTGATGCCTGCGGTGAGATACGTCGTACTGATGTCCGTGTTGTTGAAATCTCGGCCTAGCTGCTCGGCCTGAACGAACGCCTCCGCCCAGGGCTGTACCAGGGCCGCACCAAGCACATTGAGGCCAAGCGTTGATTCACTCGGATTGCTGTCGTTGATGCGGTTGTACTCGACGCCAAGCAGATCTACTTTCACGCGGAAGGGCTGGCTGCCCGGGAGGGCGCCGTAGTATATGTGGGCAGAGTAGCTGGTATAATTGCGTCCTGCGTTGCCGTTCAGGCTCGTACGCCGGCCCTTATTGGTGTTGCGCCCCACGAAAGCCCCCACCTCGACGCCTTCGAGACTGCTAGGGCGGTGCTCGGCATAAGCACTCACAGCCAGGCCTGTATCAACGGATCCTTCGGTGTATGAGGCTCCGCCTAGGTTTCTATCCCAGTCGCCGCTGCCGTTGTGCAAGAAGAGAAGGAGGCGGCTGGTCTCGGTGGTGAAATGGGCAGAGATCCCGAAGTCACGGCCATCGCCAGCTATGGTGCGGGCGGCCCATTGGCGCGAGACGTTAGGCCTGTCGTAGCTGTCGGTGACGATGAACGGCGTCAACAGAAAAGAGCGGGGCTGGGCATCGGGCATGCGGCCCATGCGGAGGCTGAACCTGTCGTTGACCTGATACGTCAAGAAGAGGTCAATGAACGACGGAGCGTTGCCTGTCAACTCGTTCTGGAAGACGAGGCCCCAACGTTCGCCGATGTTGATGCGGTACATCAACCGCGCACGTCGTACCCCAAACCCGAGGCGGGCAGTCGTGAGGCCGTTGATGTCAGCATGGGTGTAGTAGGCACGCGTTTGGATTGACCCGCCCAGGTTGAGGCTGACGTCGGGGCTAATGGAAATGGTGTTTGATTGAGCGTGGGCGGCGGTAGGGGCGAAAGAGAGTACAGCGAGGCACAGGACTGGCACTGCCAAGATCCAGAATGGACGACGCATAGCGCTAAGGAGGCTGTGACGAAGTGAACAACCGATATAATGTCGTCACATTTGGGCGGAGTTCAACCCCAACTACTTCAGCAGTGTCATTTTGCCTGAAGCGTTCCATTTCGCCGTGCTGCCGAAGGCCGTGACCCGATACAAGTAGACGCCCGATGCCAACCGGCTCCCGTCGATGGAGAGCGTGTGCCCCGTCCCCGCCGCCACCAGCTGTCGCGGGCTGCTCCAGACCTCGCGGCCCATCAGGTCGTAGACCCGGACTTCCACGTCGGCGGCCTCGGGTACGTCGAAGCGCACCGTGGTGGTGGGGTTGAATGGATTGGGGTAGGTGCCGTGGAGCACGAAGCCGCCGGGCTGCTCGGCGGCATCCACACTAGTCACCATCTCGCACTCGGGCGGCATGTCGAACGCCTCGCTGCCGTCGCGGGCGTTGTCAGGGTTGCCTTGGTCGGCGCTCACGCCGAGGCCGCGCTTGGCAAAGGCATTCCAAACGGTGCAGCTGTTGGCGCCGCCGTAGATGGCGGCGTCGGCGGCGAGGATGGCATCGCGGGCATCCACGAAGCCGGGGTTGCAGGGCTGTAGCTTCAGGCCCTCTACCACGAGCTGCATCGCGATGTTGTTGCCGCCCGTGCCGCGGTAGAAGTCGGTGTCGAAGCCGTGCTGGTCAACCAGCATCCAGTACATCTCCCACAGCATCATGGCCCACGGCGCGCCCACGTCGTGCGGCACGATCCGCCCGTCTTGGCTTGTCCTCGCCGCCGTGATCGTGTCATACGTCATGGAGTTGATGCTCATATCGGTGCTGTAGGGCTGTTGCCGGATGCCACGCCCGTCTATAGGATCACCGTTGGCGTATGTGGCGATGCCACGCCGTGTGCTGCCGCTTTGCTGGGCGGTAGCGGTGAACACAAGCCCGAAGAAATCGCTCCAGCCTTCGCCCGCTTGCTCGTTGTTGATGAGACACCCAGAGCGTGACGGCCCTCCAGTCAATCGCGTAGAGATACCGTGCCCGTACTCGTGGATGATGATGCCGTTGTCGAAGCTGCTATCATTGATTTGTAAGGCTGTAGATGCCCCAACGATGTTAACCTCGAGGGTGCCATCTTCGGCAGCGGTGCGGATAGCATTGCCATCGCTCAGCGAGATCATGCCCGACGGGATGGTGATGGCCGGGTCATCTCCTCCCAGCCGTATGATACCATCGTTTTGGTTGTTCGCGATAATGACGCCTGTTGCACCCGCAGCTTGTGCGCGGGCCACTTTGATCACGAAGGCACACTCTCCGCGGTCGATAAACGCAATGCGGCCATCAAGGTCAGCGGCATTGGTCAATGGAGTGCAAGCAATAGTACTAGCCGCACCTGTCGAATCTTGGGCCTGGGCGATGACTACCTCGCCGCGGAGCCCGCCTGTGGGAAAGCCATTACCGAAATTGGCACGCCCAATGGAGTAGTCGCCCACTAGGCTACCTGGCGCCGTGACCTGGAGCGTGGATGACTGGGTCGCTTGCCACAGGAACATCTGCATGCGTGGGCGCGAGCCATCCGGGGGGGTGGCGAAGTTGGCGTTGTTGAAGCCCAGCCCGTCTTGTGCTTCCGCCCGGACAAAGTCAATGCCCAATCCACGTCCTGAGTAGTTGCGTTGCTGGAAGTTGCCTGCTGCCTCGTCGAACCCGTAGTGGTAAAAAACATCGTGCGCGATGTTATTCCAGTAGAACAGGTTGGTGACGGCGGCGAACGTGTAGGTGGATGGGTCTTGGGTGAAGTTGAGCGGGTTGTCGAACACCAAGTTTGCGCCGCCGTCTGGACGGTCCCCGGCCACGTTGAGGCTGTCGCGGTCCTCGTAGGCGAATACGTTGTTGCCGCGCGTGAACGTGAAATCCGCCCCCTCACGCCCGTTGATGTCGTGCCAGCCGAAGGGCGAGGCGTCGGGGTCATCTACATTCGAGACCAGGGCACGCGAGCCGTGGCTCGGGCTCTCCACAGGCAGCGGAAAAACGTTGTAGGTACCACCTTGGGCATGAAGGAGATGAGAGACAGGGTCGAACAGCGAGATAGGCTGGGAGACGGCCTTCGCCGGTGTGGGCTCAAACTGTTCGTGGATGGTCCAGTTGTGGCGCTCCAGCTCTTGTCCTGTCGCGGCATCGAGGCGGAGGCTCCAGTAGTCGCTTGTCATCGACGGGTTGACGCTCACATGCCACGCGGGGCGTACCGAGCCCTCCTCCGTCACAAAGTAGACGAACTCCGTGCGGACGGGGTCGAGCGTGACGTCGTCTGCATCGAAGTAGGTGCCGCGGTCTCTGATGCCTCCGCGGCGCTGCGCCTCGGGGATGGGCGTCAGCGCGAGCGGGGCCTGCACCCGAAGGACGTCGAAAGCGGCGCGGGCAGCAGCGGTGGCATCGAGGGCGGCCACGCTGTCGTCCAGGCGGTCGCGCAGGCCGGCCACGAACTGGGCATCGGCCTTGATGACGCGGCCGCGTCGGTCGAGGTGGACGCCCAGGAACGTGTTGAAGACGGGGACGCCATCGACGGCTTGGCGGAGGTAGATGTGGGTTATGCCCGAGCGCTCGCTGCTGTACTCATCCGTGACCATGACTTGGGCCACATCGTCGGCGGTGAGGCCAAGCGCGGCGTGGTTGGCGTCGAGGTAGGCGCGGACCGTGGCGGGCGGAGCGGTCTGGGAGAAGGCGGGGAGAACGGCGAGGAGGCACGCGACGCATGCCAGGGCGCAACGGTATATCATAGTCTGTCGGTGGGTCTTCGCGAGGGCGAGTACTGCGCCGGTGTGTCAAGCCGACGGACGGGACGCGTTGGATGCTGCGCATCGGTATTCGTTTCCGCTGGCGGCCAAGGTACTGCCGAACTGCCCTTGACACCATCCACAATGTTCTAACGCGTCGCCGCGCGCTGCAGGCGGTCCATGAGGGCGCGACCGAGGCCGTCTTCGGAGACGCACTGGCAGTAGACGGTGGAAAGCCCGCGGCGGTCGGCTTCGCGCAAGGTCTCGTACAGGCGGTGCGTGCAATTAGTCACATACCCGCAGCCGTCGAGGTCGTCGTGTACCTTCCATAGCTATGGGCTAAAACGCCGGTTGAGCCACGCAAGTGGGGGGAACAGGATGCGTTGAACAGCGACTGGCGGTGAAACGGGCCGCATCACGTCGCTGAATGCGTCAATGAGTGCGGCCGCTTGCAAGATATTGCGCGGGACGCCCTCATTCGTAAGTGGAACCCCTCGGGCGTCAAGCGCAGCAATCTCGCGGAGAAAGGCTACAAAGCGCATGGACGGCTGGTGCTCGGTTACGACCACCGCTGGCTCCGTGCCTGCGTTCCAAATCGTGTGGGCTTCACCCGGTTCGATGGAGACCTCGTTGCCCTGAACGAGCGTACGCCAAGCGCCACGCCCAACGAGCAGCCCAAGGCGACCCGTCACGACGACAAACCGCTCTTGTTGGTTGGGATGGATGTGGAGTGGGCGCCGGACGGCATCGGGCGCTAAGGTGGTCCGGATGCGGAGAACATCTGGTGTGTGTTCGAGAACCTCAAACTGCTCGCCGTGTCCAGTCCTGATGATTTTGGCTTCGTTCACGAGGTCCAGACTCCCTCAGCGGTGCTATGCTCGCTGGCCGTTTGGTCTGGAGCCGGAACAGCCCCGAGCTGCTGCATGACCTCAAGGAGATTGAGTTCGTCCCAGTGCTCAACGAACCGTCGGATGCCGTCGGAGTCCTCGGCTACACGCCAGAGGTCGAGGCTCCGCATGAGCACCGAGCGCCCCTGAGCAGGGATCCCAAGGAACGGAGCGCCAGTGTGCGTCCCTTCATACGCGACCCTGGCGATCACGAAGTCACCACGGTCGTCAGAGACAGCCAGCGCGTGTTTGATCGTGACGTGGGTGTCCGGGAATGATGCGAGCCACTGGCCAGCGAAGAACGACCGGACCGCGTCGCGGCCGTCGGGGACGAATGGGTTGTGATTGGCATAGCGCTTGCCGCTGACGAACTGGTCGAAGAGGTCCAGGTTACGGCTATTGATCGCCTCTGCGAAGCGTTCGGCGAGAGTGATGTCGTGGGCGGTGTTCATCGGTTCGGGGTAGATGGTGCTGTGTTCGGGATGGCGTGCGCCCGTCACACGATACAATCATTCCCCAGTTGCGGCGTCTGAGGGGGCCAACGTGTATCTTCCCAGCAGGGAAGCGACTTCCCGTCAGGGAAGAAATGGACCGAGCGAGGCCGTTTTCGACACTACGCATGATCTGTGAACAAAATGCGAAGTCTGGCGGCTTCGTCTCTAACTATGTCCTCAGCGATTCGAAAGCCAGCGTACCACTGCCCGTCAGAGGCAGCCATCGGGGTGCTCGGAGGCAGGTGGAAACTCCTCATCTTGGCCGAGCTAGTGGGCGGGGCGCGGCGGTTTTCTGAGCTCTCTTCGTCTCTGCCACGCGTGACAGACAAGGTGTTGACATCGCAGCTGCGCGAACTCGAAGCAGACGGGGTCGTCAGCCGGGTGGTGCATTACGAGTTTCCTCCCCGCGTGGAGTATGTGCTGAGCTACGGCGCGGGAGATGTTAAGGGGCTGATTGAGGCGCTCGACGCTTGGGGCACCGCGTTCCTCGACAGTCAACCTCACCTCGTGGCCCAGGCCAGCAGCATGGTAAGACCACATTTTGTCACCGATTCACACCCACCTGAAAGCGGTTGAGCAGGCGAGGGCGTCGTTGACCGACGCAGGTCTTTTCCTTACTCCGGTAGGCGCTCAGGCAATACATCAAATCTGCACTCCCTGTAGGCGAAACGGAGCTTTCGCGTAGGCCCTCAACGCTTCAGGCGCCTGTCAGGAACAGCCCTTGACACCATCCACATGTTCTAACGCGCCGCCGCGCGCTGCAGGCGATCCATGAGGGCGCGACCGAGGTCGTCTTCGGAGACGCGCTGGCAGTAGACGGTGGAAAGCCCGCGGCGGTCGGCTTCGCGCAAGGTCTCGTACAGGCGGTGCCCATAGTCGGCCACGTCGGTGCAGGTGTGGCACAAGCCCCACGCTTGGGGCGCGGCGGGTGCCGTGAGGCCGATGTAGCCGTGCATCGGATCCGCCTCGCCATGATGCGGCGTGTCTACGAGGCGCACGATGGCATCGGGTGCGTAATGGCGGTAGCGCGTGCCTGGGCTCCGTTGGAGCGCGTCGCTAGCAGCATGCGCATACTTTGTGGCGGGCGCTACATGGCGCAGCATCTCTAGCGTGACGGCGCCCGCGCGCAAAATGACAGGCGCCTCACCCGTGCAGTCCAGCACCGTCGACTCCAGGCCGACGCGTGCGAGGTCGCCCTGCAGGATAGCGTCGATGCGGCCGTCGAGGTCGTGCTGCACGGCTGGCCACGTCGTAGGGCTGGGCCGACCCGAGCGATTAGCCGACGGCGCGGCGACGGGAGTGGCGCAGGCGCGCAGGAAGTCGAGCGCCAGCGCGTGGTCCGGCATCCGCACGCCCACCGTGTTGAGCCCAGCTGTGACAGCACCGGGCACGCTCGTGGCCTTGGGCAAAATGAGCGTCAGCGGGCCGGGGAAGAAGGCTTCAATGAAGGCCTCCGCCACCGACGGAAGGACCGACGTGACGGCTCTGATCGCATCGATCTCGGCAACATGCACAATCAGGGGGTTATCGGCGGGGCGCCCCTTGGCAGTGAAGATGCGTGCCACGGCATCGGGGTTGAGGGCGTCTGCGCCCAGGCCGTAGACCGTCTCCGTCGGGAATGCCACCACGCCTCCGTCACGCAGCAAGGCAGCCGCTTCGGCAGGATCCGTGGTGAGTTGAGTGGGCATGGCGGCAGGCAGAAGGCCAAACGGCGCGTTCATACGCCACAGCCCGGCGATACTTCCGCCCGAATACTTCAGGGCCGCAGCTTGACTAGCCGCTGCACGGTGTAAGTTGTTGTGCCCACTGCACGGATCATATACGTGCCACTAGCCAAGGCATACCCGGGAATCGACAGCCGATGCGGTATGTCAGCGACCACGACGCCGCTGTGCAGCACCGCGACTTCGCGGCCTCGCAGGTCCACCATCGTTACCCGCACGGCTTGCGTCTCGGCTACGCTGAGTGTGATTGCTGATTGATGGGTGAACGGGTTGGGGAACGCTGCTGTCAACTCGAGCGCGTGGTGAATCGGCACGCTGATTTCCACAACGGGGCTGTACTCGATGCGTCCGTCGAAGTCATGCTGCCGCAGCCGGAAGCGATGCGTCCCCGCTGCCAACACGGGCAGGCGGTAGCTG
>JBCCMF010000130.1:0-11668 GCA_039026435.1 Bacteroidota bacterium | reverse complement strand
CGCCCTCTACCTCTCCGCCCACCTCTACCCCGATGCGGACTTCGGCGCCGCACTTGCCCTTGCCAACGCCCTACCCGTCCATCCCGACCCGGCGCAGCTCGATGTGCCCACCCTGACGCGAGCTATGTACTTCGACAAGAAGGTGAAGCAAGGCCGCCTACGCTTCGTCGTGCTCGACGCCATCGGCCACGCGCTCGTCCGCGAGGTCAGCGACGAAACGCTGCTCGCCGAATGCTGGGCCGCGGCACTCGTGTAAGGTCTCCTGGCACCATCGCATCCCTCTATCTCAACCCTCCTCCCTCCGCTCCTCCGATGCGACGTCCGCTCCTCGCCCTCGCTCTCGCCACCCTGCTCATCGCCTGCGAACCGTCGGCGGCGCCGCCTGCTGCCGATGCCAGCCCCAGCCAAGCCGATGAGGCGCGCGCCCGACTGCAAGCTACGGAGGGCGGGCAGTTGGTCTTGCGCACCATCGAAGCCCACGGCGGCCTGGAGGCGTGGTACGCTGCGCCCACCAGCTCGTACACCTGGGAGTACGGCAACGTGGACGGCGACATCCGCTTCAAGTCGTACCTCGTGGCCGACAACGCCTCGCGACGCGTCTACCACGACCTGATGACGCTGGGCACGTACGACGACCCTCAGCCCGTTGACGCGCGCTTCGCATGGGACGGCACCGACGCCTGGATGAGTCCGGACAGCATCTCGAACCCGAATCCGCGCTTCTGGGCCACCACGGGCTACTACTTCCAGTCCATCCCGTTCATCCTGGCCGATCCCGGCCTGACGTACGAACGGCTCCCCGATGACGAGGTCAACGGCGTCACGTATGAGCTGGTCAAAGTTGGATTCGATGAGGGCGTCGGCGACTCGTCGGGCGACACCTACATCCTCTACGTCAACCCCGAGACGTCGCTGGTCGATGTGATCCGCTACACCGTCACCTACGGGCGTGGTCGCCCCGCCCCCGATGCGCAGCCGAGCGAGACGCTGATGTACTACGAGGATTACGTCACGGTCGATGGCCTCACCACGCCCACGCGCTTCCGGGGCTTCCACTATGCGGATGGCGAGATCATCCGCCCCAAAAACGACGCCTGGGCCGACTCCATCTCGTTCAGCAGACCCTTTGATGCTGACATGCTTTCGATGCCCGAAGGCGCTCGGATAGCGGCTGCCCCCGCCAACTGACGCAGGCCATGTCGTGCGCCTGCTGATCGTCTACAACCCGGCCGCACGCAACGGCCGCGCCCATCGCCTCCGTCCGGCCATCGAAGCGGAATGCCACGCGCTCGGCTTCGAGGCGACGTTCTGGCCCACACAGCACCGCAGCCACGCCGCCGCCTGGCTCCCCACTGCCGACCTCTCGCACTATGACGCCGTCGTCGCTGCCGGAGGCGATGGCACGCTCTCCGAGGTCGTCAATGGCATGATGGCTCGGGCGCTTGGTGAGCGACTTCTGATAGGCGTCTTCCCGATTGGCACGGGCAACGCGTTCGCCCGTGAGCTGGGCTTGTCGCCCGGCGACTGGCAGGGCGGCCTCGAACGCATCCGGCAGGGTCGTCGGCAGCAGGTGGACGTGGGCCAGTACACCGATGGCGAGGGGCAAGCGGCGCACTTCATCAACGTTGTCAACCTGTGCTTCGCCGCCGAGGCTGCGCGGGCCTCGGCGCGGTACAAGCGGCTGGGCGGCAACGCCTACCTGATGGGCGTCTTACAGACGGTAGCGCGGCTGCGCACGTACCCACTCACGCTCACGATTGATGGCAGAACGCACCGGCACGATGCCGTCTTGCTCGCCATCGCCAACACCCGCTACACGGGCACCGACTTCCTCATCGCCCCAGACGCACGGCACGACGACGGGTTGCTCGACGTGATCGTGCTCAACCCGGTGTCGCGCACGCGCCTGTTGCGCCTCTTCCCCACCATCTTCAGCGGCGCCCACGTAGACGCCCCCGAGGTCGTGACCTACCGCGCTCGCAGCATCACCATCGACAGCCCCGAGCCGCTCTTGCTCTCGCCCGATGGTGAGATCGGCAGCCACACGCCTGCAACGTTCACATGTATTCCGGGTGGGCTGGCGTTCTTTGGCCCTGCCTAGCGCACGACGCCGCCGTTCTCTCCGTCGGAGCCAACCGGGATCAGCTTGCCGTCGCGGTCTTCCGACATCAGCACCATGCCCTGGCTCTCGTAGCCGCGCATCTTCCGAGGCTTGAGGTTGGCCACCACCACGACCTTGCGGCCCAGCATCTCGTCCGGCGTCATCTGCTCGGCGATGCCCGCCAGGACCTGCCGCGTCTCGTAGCCGAGGTCTACTTCCAGGCGCAACAGCTTGTCCGCTTTTGGGATGCGCTCGGCGACCGTGACGGTGCCGAGGCGCAGGTCGAGCTTGGTGAAGTCGTCGAAGACGATCTCGGGCTTGGGCTCGACATAGGGCGCAGCCTCTGGCTCGGCGGGCTCCTCAACCTCGTAGGTACCGAGCTTGTCGATCTGCGCTTGGATCACCGCGTCGTCGATCTTGCGAAACAGGATCTCCGGTGTGCCGAGGGTGTGGCCTGCTTGCATAATCGCCTGCCCAGCCTCCGTCCAGCCGATGCCCTCCTTGGCGCCCTTCGGCTCACTTGACCGCGTACCTGAGAGGTTCAGCATCGCGCGCAGCTTGGCCATCGAGAACGGCAGCACGGGCTCGGCCAGGATGGCGAGCGCGGCGCAGATCTGGAGCGAGACGTGGATGGTGTTGCCGCAGGCCCGCAGGTCCGTCTTGCGCGTGTGCCACGGGGCCGTGTCGTTGAAGTACTTGTTGCCCAGGCGCGCCAGCGCCATCGTCTCGAACACTGCCTCGCGTGTTCTGAAGCTCTCGTACCCCTTCGCAATCGTCGCGGGGAACGCCGCGATGGCATCGAGCACCTTGCGATCCAGGTCGGACGGCTCATCCAGCGGCGGCACCACGCCATCGAAGTAGCGCGTGGCGAACGTCATCGTGCGGTTGACGAAGTTGCCCAGGATATCGGCGAGTTCGCTGTTGACGCGGTTTTGGAAATCCGTCCAGCTGAAGTCGCCGTCTTTGGTCTCCGGTAGCGTGGTCGCCAGCGCGTACCGCAGCAGGTCGGGCTCGAACTCGTGCAGGTACTCGTGCAGCCAGATCGCCCAGCCGCGACTGGTGGACAGCTTCTTCCCTTCGATGGTCAGAAACTCGTTGGCGGGCACGTTCTCGGGCACGACGAAGCCGCCGTGGGCCATCAGCGTGGCCGGGAAGGTGAGGCAATGGAAGACGATGTTGTCTTTGCCGATGAAGTGGATGAGCCGCGTGTCGTCCTGCTTCCAGTAGTCCTCCCAGCGGTCGGGGTGGCCGTTCAGCTCGGCCCACTCGCGCGTGGCCGAGATGTAGCCGATGGGCGCATCGAACCAGACGTAGAACACTTTGCCGTCGGCGTCGATGCCTGCGGCAGCGGCCACGTCTTCGGGGACGGGGATGCCCCACGTCAGGTCGCGCGTCATGGCGCGGGCTTTCAAGCCATCGTTGAACCAACTCTTGATTTGCCCCGATACGTTCGGCTTCCACTCGGGGTGACCCGCCACATACGCTTCCAGCCGCTCCTGCCAGTTCTCCAGCGGCAGGTACCAGTGCGTGGTCTCGCGCCATACGGGCGTGGCGTTGGTAACCGTGCTCCTCGGGTCGATGAGTTCGCTCGGGCTCAGCGTAGAGCCGCAGTTCTCGCACTGGTCGCCGTACGCTTCGGGGTAGCCGCACACCGGGCAGGTGCCCACGATGAAGCGATCGGCCAAGAACATCTGTGCTTCGGGGTCATAGAGCTGGCGCTGCGTCTTGTACGTGAACGCGCCCTTCTCCGCCATCGACCGAAACACCTCGCGGCTGGTGCGATGGTGGATCTCAGCCGAGGTGCGGCTGTAGTGGTCGAAGCTCATACCGAACGCCCGGAAACTGGCCTCGATCATCGGGTGGTACTGGTCGATGATGTCGCGGGGCGTGATGCCGTCTTGCAGCGCCCGGATCATGATGGCCGCGCCGTGCTCGTCGGAGCCGCACACATACACCAGGTCCTCGCCCTTGAGGCGCATGAAGAGGCAGTACAGGTCGCCTGGGAGGTAGGCGCCCGCGAGGTGGCCGAGGTGGATGGGGCCGTTGGCGTACGGGAGCGCCGAGGTCACGAGGGTGCGCTTAAAAGCAGCAGGCATAATGCAGCAAGGGATCAGCGAGGATTGCGGCAGCGGCAAACGGCAGCGCCTTCGCTAAGATTCAACTTCTATCCCACGCGGGGGCATTGTAGTTTAATCGTTCACACGAACACGCTGCGGCACGCCATGCTCGACCTACGTCACGCCACCGTCCACCGCAAAACGGGCGAAACGGAGATCACGGTCACCCTCGGTCTGGACGGCACGGGCACGTACCACAACGCCACGGGCGTCGGGTTTCTCGATCACATGCTCGACCTGTTTGCCAAGCACGGGCGTTTCGACCTCGAGGTCAGCTGTGATGGCGACCTGCACGTGGACGATCACCACACGGTGGAAGACGTCGGTATCGTGCTCGGCCAAGCGTTCGCACAGGCGCTGGGCGACAAGGCGTACATCGCCCGCTACGGCCACGCGTACGTGCCGATGGACGAGGCCCTCGCCCGCTGCGTCGTCGATCTCTCGGGCCGCTTCTTCCTCCACTTCGACGCCACGTTCACGCGCGACATCGTCGGCGATCTGTCGACGGAGATGGTGGAGCACTTCTGGTATTCGTTCGCCGAGCAGGTGCAGTGCAACCTCCACCTGACGGTGCTCTACGGCCGCAACACGCACCATCAGATCGAGGCGATCTTCAAGTCCGCCGCCCGAGCGCTACACGCCGCCACCCGCCGCAACCCCGATGGCGCAGCGGTGCTCTCGACGAAGGGGCAAATCTGATGGCTGGCTGGGCGATTCAGGCTGTCATCCCGATGGCTGACTGGGCGATTAAGGTTGTCATCCCGAGCGAAGCCGAGGGCTCTCCCCCGTCTACGTTTTGCACAACTCCAAGGTGGGAGATTTTCCTGCGGTGTGCTTCGCGCTCTCGGCGCTGGCCTGCGGCCTCCGCCCGGGATGAAAAAGGTGGGCGTCGTGCCGTACTCGAAAGCTCTTGGGCCGTTGCGGCGTCGTACCATGCCATGCCCTCTTCCACCTTCAGACGGAGGTAGCGATGCTTCGCGATCACCACTTTGCCATCATCGGCGCAGGTAACATCGGGCGGGCGCTCATCGGCGGCTTGCTGAGCGGGCACGACGTGGCGCCCGAGGCGATCCGCGCGACGCGACGCAACCCCGCTGCGCTCGACACGCTCGCCGAGCAGTTTCCGGGCATCGTCACGACGACGGACAACGAGGCCGCCGTGCGCGGCGCTACCGTCGTAGTCATCGCCGTCAAGCCGCAGATCGCGCCGAAGGTCATCGCGCAGATTGAAGGCGCGGTCTCGCCCGATGCCATCGTTGTCTCGGTGCTGGCGGGCGTGACGTCGGCGGCGCTGGAGTCGGCGTTTGGCGGCGAGCAGCCCGTGGTGCGCACGATGCCGAACACGCCGATGTTGGTGGACGAAGGCGCTACGGCGCTCGCGGCAGGCTCGACGGCCACCGAGGCGCACCTCGCCGTGGTCCGGGCGATGTTCGAATGCGTGGGCAAGGTCGAGGTGGTGCCGGAGTACCTGATGGACGCCGTGACGGGCCTCTCGGGCAGCGGCCCCGCGTACGTCTACATGGTGATCGAAGCGCTCACCGACGGCGGCGTGAAGCAGGGGCTGCCCCGCCCCACCGCGTTCCGCCTCGCCGCCCAGACCGTCTTCGGCGCCGCCAAGCTCGTCATCGAAACGGGCAAGCACCCGGCCATCCTCCGCGACGAGGTGACGACGCCCGGCGGCACGGCCATCGCCGCCATCGCCGACCTGGAGTCGCACGGCCTCCGCACGATGCTCATCAACGCCGTCGCTACGGCCACCCAGCGCTCGCACGAACTCAGCCAACCCAAGGGCGAATGATCACGATTATCGACTACGGCATCGGCAACCTGCGCTCCATCGAGAAAGCCTTCGAGCGTGTCGGCGCCGACGTGCTCCGCACCGATGACACCGAGCGCATCGCCGAGGCCGAGCGGCTGGTGCTGCCCGGCGTGGGCGCCTTCGGCGCGTGCGCCGACGAGATCCGCCGCCGCGACCTGGAGTCCGCCATCCACCACGCCGTGGGGCGCGGCATCCCGTTCCTCGGCGTCTGCGTAGGCATGCAGTTGCTGTTCGACGGGAGCGACGAGATGGGCGAGCATCAGGGCCTCGGGCTCATCCCCGGCCGCGTCACGCGTTTTGCCCACAACCTCGCCGATGGCGACGGTCGCGCGCTCAAGGTGCCGCACATGGGCTGGAACACGACGACGACCACACGCGAGACGCCGCTGCTGGCCGATCTTCCCACGGCGCCCTACTTCTACTTCGTCCACTCCTACCACGGCATCCCCGAGCACCCCGAGCACACGCTGGCCACCTGCGGCTACGGCGTCGACTTTACGGCGATGGTCCACCGCGACAACGTCTACGGCGTGCAGTTCCACCCGGAAAAGAGCCAAGACAACGGCCTAGCGCTCCTCGCCAACTTCAGCCGCCTCTGACGACGGCCACGCTACGGCCCAGGCGTGTGTGTCCAAGCCGTACGCCACCGTCCACTGCTCCTGGCCTACCACAAGCTGGGCATCAATAGCGGAAAGCGTCTTCAGGCGGATCTTCTTGGGCGACATGCGGAAGCCCGTCCGCCGCGCTTTGAGCACCGCCTCTTTGATGCTCCACAGCCGCACGAGCGTGTCGCTGTACGAGCCGTTGCCGCCTCTGGCATCCTCCCAGTAATTGAGGAACCAGTACTCGTCGCGGTGCAGCAGGAAGCGGTGCAGGTCGTCGCGCACGGTACGGCGAACTTCGATATCCACGCCCACCGGATGCGTGGCCAGCGCCGCGAACGCGTGCGTGCCCGAGTGCGAGACGCTCAGCCAGCACGGCGACACATCGACCTCGACCCATCCGCCCCTCGCTACGCGCAGCTTGACTTCTCGAGGTGCCATGCCCGTGTGGTCTGAGACCAGCTGCCGCAGGGCTACGCGCCCCAGCAGGTGCTCACGCTGCCGCTTTTCGCTGCCAAAGGTGCCGATGCGCTCGCGCTCCTCTTCGGAGATGACATCGCGGTACGCAGCCTCCTGCTCGGGATCGAAAACCAGGCGCTCTGTAGCGATAGAAGCGGGTGTGATGGACATGGAGGCAAGATACACAAAGGGCAAGGCACCCGAAGCGCCCTGCCCTTTGCTAAACGGAATAGGTCGTTGCGGAGCCTTAGGTGGCGGCGGCGTAGTTGGCGGCCACGGCGTTCCAGTCGACGACGCTCCAGAATGCCGAGACGTAGTCCGGGCGGCGGTTCTGGTAGTTGAGGTAGTACGCGTGCTCCCAGACGTCGAGACCCAGAATGGGCGTGTGGCCCTGCATGAACGGGCTGTCCTGGTTGGCCGTGCTGTACACGTGCAGGCTGCCCTCACCATCTACGACGAGCCACGCCCAGCCGCTGCCGAAGCGCGTGCCCGCCGCTTTCGAGAAGGCATCTTTGAATTCGTCGTACGAGCCGAAGGTGCTGTCGATGGCCGCGCCGAGGTCGCCCGAGGGGTTGCCACCGCCGTTGGGCGACATCACGCTCCAGAACAGGCTGTGGTTGGCGTGGCCGCCGCCGTTGTTTTGGACCGCGCCGCGCACCGAGTCTGGAAGGTCCGCAATGCCACGCAGCAAGGCCTCAATGGAGTCGGCCTCCACGTCGCTGCCATCGAGCGCGGCATTGAGCTTGTTCACGTAGCCTTGGTGGTGTTTGCCGTAGTGAATCTCCATCGTCTGCGTGTCGATGTGCGGTTCGAGAGCGTCTTTTGCGTACGGCAGGTCGGGGAGCGTAAAAGCCATGATCGGTAGGATTGAATGAGTAGTGTTGAGGTCCTGTCTTCAGGAGATGCCCTGTTTTCAGGAACGGTATCGCTGTTTAATGAGGCCTTGGGGGTAAGGTTTATTACATCGATGTAATACCACACCGCGCTGGAAGCCTCTGGCCGTCAAATGATCGTGTCATCGGGGATGTCGGCATTCTTGGGGATGACCACGATGCCGTCGCGGATGTAGAAGTTGGGTCCTTCGCCTTCCTGCACGTGGTCGCGGTTCTTGATGATGGCGCGCTTGCCGATGCGCACGTTGCGGTCCACGATGGCGCTCTCGATGTACGCCTCCTCTTCTACGCCCGTGGCGATGGGCCCGTCCACGATGCTGCGCTTGCTGGCGTCGTGCCACGGGTAGTAGTCCGAGCCCATGATGACCGAGTTCTTGATCGTGGTGTTGTTGTCGATGAACGAGCGGATGCCGATCACCGAGTTGGAGATCTGGCTGTTGACGACGATGCTCCCCTCCGAGATCAGGGACTCTTGCACGAACGAGCTGACGATCTTGGCCGGGGGCAGCAAGCGCGCGTTCGTGTAGATGGGCATGGTGGTGTCGTACATGTTGAACGGCGGATTGCGCCGCGCCAGCATGATGTTGGAGTCGAAGAACGAGCGGATCGTTCCAATGTCGCTCCAATAGCCTTCGAAGGGGTAGCTCGCCACACGCAGCTTGTCGATGGCGCGCGGGATGATCTGCTTGCCGAAGTCGTGGTCGCCCTCGTGGCCTTCCAGCTGCTCCTTGAGGAGTGCGCTGTTGAAGATGTAGATGCCCATCGAGGCGAGGTGGACCCGGCCCTGCGCCTCCATCTCGGCACTCACGGGGCTGGTCTTATCGTCGAGTTCGTCGGCGGCGGGCTTCTCGTGAAACTCCGTGATGATCCCATCGTCGTCGGTCTTTAGGATGCCAAAGCCCGGAGCATCCTGGGCGTTGACGGGGATCGTGGCGATGGAGATATCTGCCCCTAGCGCCACGTGGTGCGCCAGCATCTTGCGGTAGTCCATCGTGTAGAGCTGGTCGCCCGAGAGGATCAGCGTATGCGAGTGACGGTACGGCGAGATGTGCGGCAGCGACTGGCGTACGGCATCGGCGGTGCCTTGGAACCACGACCGCGAGTTGGGGGTCTGCTCGGCGGCCAAAATGTTGACGAAGCCGGAGCGGAAACGGTCAAACTGGTATGTCTTGGAGATATGCCGGTTGAGGCTGGCCGAGTTGAACTGCGTCAGCACGAAGATCTTGGTGACGTCCGAGTTGATGCAGTTCGAAACCGGGATGTCGATGAGGCGGTACTTGCCAGCCAGTGGGACGGCGGGTTTGGAGCGCTTCGAGGTAAGCGGCATCAGTCGTGTTCCGGCACCACCGCCCAGAATTACGGCCAGCATTTCATTCATAAGATCACCCAATGGGTAAAAGCGAGAGCATAGTAACTACAGACGCACGCTTTGCCCCGTTCCACCGTTTCCCTTGCACGGCATCGGCGTGTATCCACACCGTGCAGGATAGACCCTAGCCTGTGCAACGTCCACCGCTCGTCCTATTTTTAACGGTTTGCTCACCCCACCGTCCTCACACCAAGACCCGCCCATCATGCGCCACGTGTTAAGCCTCGCCATCTGTTTGTCTGTCCCCACGCTGACCATCTGGGCACAGCCGAGCACCGAGGTCTACCTCGCCCCCCTGATGCACACCGCCGACAGCGTGCAGGTGGGGCCACTCCTCAACATCTCGAACCACGACGGCTACGACAACCAGCCGCAGTTCGAGCACGACAGCCGCTCCATCCTCTTCACGTCAGACCGCACGCCGCCCACCGACATCTACCGCTACATCATCGACGGTAAGATCCTGACGCAAGTCACCACGACGGCCGAGGCCGAGTACTCGCCCAAGCCCATCCCGCTCACGCGTGACTTCGCCACCATCCGCATCGAGGCCGACGGTGCCACCCAGCGCATCTGGCGGTTCGACGAGCACGGCAACAACCCCACGCTGGCGTTTCCCGACGAGGATTCGCTCGGCTACTACGCGTGGCTCGATACGACCTTTGTGGTGGCGTTCAAGCTGGGCGACCCCACCTTGCTGCGGCAAATCTCGCTCACAGGTCAACGCTCGCTCAACCGCGCAACCACCATCGGGCGCGGCTTCAGCGTCATCCCGGGCACGCAACGTGTCAGCTATGTGCTCAAGCGCGACCGCTGGATGGTGCGCTACCTGCAACCCCGCAACGGCATCGACCGCCGCATCGCCTTCCTGCCCGAAGGCGTGGAGGATTACGACTGGCTGCCCGACGGCAGCGGCATGCTTGCGGGCCAAGACAGCACGCTCTACGTGTGGACCGATGCGCTGGACGACTGGAAGCCCGTGCAGACGTTCGAGGGGCTTCGCAACATCACCCGCCTCGACGTGAGCCCGGATGGGCAATGGCTGACGCTCGTCGCCGAGCCGCTGGACTGATGTGTGTACCGAGGGCGGGACTCGAACCCGCACGGCCTTGCGGCCAGCGGATTTTAAGTCCATGCCGACTTGCCAAATGGCGCTAGTTGCGCCACTAAAGACATAAAATTACCGCCTTATGCGCCACTAAAATGCTCTACTCCAGCACCCTTCGCTCGTGCCCGATCACTGCGTGGTAGCATAGTGGTAGGCTACCAAAAGTGGTCGAAGGCGCCTTCCCCCTCGGACCTCTTGCCACATGAGAGGTACTTGTGAGTGGCTGACAACGATGCACTGCCCACCACCGACTCGTCACCGGACTCCAGCACATGCGGATGCACTCAGCAGGAGAAAAAGAGTCGCCGGTACGAGCAGAAGCGAGCAGGCGATGTGCTGCCAAAGCGGCAGTAGTATCTCGCACACACCAGATCAGATATTCGGGTCGCATCTCGAGGACACGATCGAAACAGACCAAGAGACGGACTGACAGGGCATCGCTGCCGCCGCCGATAAAGCGAAAAGATGAGCTGCGACAGCGCATGCGGCGAATGCTTGACAGCGTGAAACGCATGGCTTAGCTCAGGCAGGCTCAGCCAGCACTGAGATGTACACGCGCCCGTCTTTCGCCATCGCAGACAGACTGCGGTTCTCGGACTCGATCACAAGGTATTGCCCCTGCTGGCCGAGGCGTATCACGTTGTCGTCCAGCTCAAACGTGAGTGTCTTGAACGGCAACCCCCACTCGACGTGTCCCGACATTGTGCCAGCCTTGTAGTTCAGCCAGTCTTTGTTGATCGAGAACACCTCGCAGATCGAGTCGATGGTGCTCTTGCGTGGAGACGTTCGACCCGCCTCCATGCGCTGCACCACCCGGCGCGAGACGCCGATGGCCTCGGCAAAATCGAACTGGTTCAGGTTGTGGTTTTTGCGAACGTGGCGGATACGTTGGCCTATCTCATCAAGAGGCATGGAAAGCATAACGCGGGTGAGTTATAACGAGAAGGAAGGGAATTTGCATAAGCTGCACCTTGTATCCGAGGTGTGCCTAGCACGTACAAGAACATACGCAAATATGCGCCAATATGCAATTTTATGCGCCATAATTACCCAAAAAACATCCCTCATGCGTAAGGCGCTTTTTTATACGCTTATGGGTATAAAATGAGCTAATTTGTGACATTTACATCATTTAAAACTACTTGTGTCGCCGCATCGACTCTGCTAACTCGTCCTCAAAAAGCAGAAGGAAATACCCAT
>JBCCMF010000129.1:0-11700 GCA_039026435.1 Bacteroidota bacterium | reverse complement strand
GCGGTCCCTTGGACTCTGCCGCGATCTGGATCTCCTGCGGGAACGTCAGCAGCGTCTTCATCAGGTTGACCTCGGCCGGGTGCGTCAGCAGCGCCAGGTCGGGCGTGGCGCCGAAGGAGAAGCCGACCTCTTCGGCCTTTCGGAGGACGGCGCAGATACGGGCGTGCGCGTACTGGAGGTAAAAGACCGGATTTTTGTCACTGGCTTCCTTGGCGAGGTCCAGGTCGAACTCCAGGTGCGTGTTGGGCGAGCGCATCAGGAAGAAGAAGCGCGTCACGTCCTCGCCCACCTCATCCATCAGCTCGTCGAGCGTGACGAAGGTGGCCTTCCGCGTGCTCATCTTGACGGGCTGCCCGGCGCGGATGAGCGTCACGAACTGGTAGATCACCACATCGACTTTGCGCTTGTCGTAGCCGAGTAGCTCCACACCGAGGAGGACATCGGGGTAGGTGGCGATGTGGTCGGCGCCGAAGATGTCGATCATCTTAGCATAGCCCCGGTCGAACTTGTTGGCGTGGTACGCGATGTCGGGCAGGCGGTAGGTCGGCTCGCCCGTGCTTTTGACGAGCACGGTGTCTTTGTCCTTGCCGAAGGTCGTGGTGCGCAGCCACGTGGCGCCGTCGGCGTCGTAGACGTGACCCTGCTCGCGCAGCTGGTCCAGCGCGCTCCAGATGGCCTTTGAGTCGTAGAGCGTGCGTTCGTTGAAGTAGGTGTCCTGTTCGATGCCGAGGCGCTTCAGCGTCTGCTCGATGTCGGCGAAGATCGCTTGCTCGGCGGCTTCCTTGAATGGTGCGATGTCGTCGCTGTCGAGCAGCGCATCGCCGTGCGCGTCGAAGACCGACTGGGCGATGCCGATGATGTAGTCGCCGAGGTAGCCGTCGTCGGGGAACGTGGTAGGGACCTCGGCCGTGACGCCCTCCGAGACCTCGATGGTCTTCGTGCCCAGCGCGGGGTTGGCGATGGCGTCGTAGCGGCCCTTCACGGACTGCCCCAGCACGCGCATCTGCCGCCCGGCGTCGTTGAAGTAGTACTCGCGCGTGACCGCGTAACCTGTCCAGTCCAGCAAGTTGGCCAGCGTGTCGCCCAGGACGGCGTTGCGGCCGTGGCCCACCGTCAGCGGTCCTGTGGGATTGGCGCTCACGTACTCGACGTTGGCGGTCTGACCTTCGCCGACGTTAGTGCGCCCGAAACTATCGCCCGCATCCAGAATCTGCGCCAACTCCTCCGTCAAGTACGCCTCCGAGAAGCGGAAATTCAGGAAGCCTGGTCCGGCGATCTCGATGCCCGAGATGCGGTTGGGATCGACGGGCAGGTCGAGCAAGCCCTCCTTGATGTCCTCGGCGATCATGCGCGGCGCCTTGCGCAGCACACGCGCCAGCTGCAGCGCCGCGTTCGTGGCGAGGTCGCCGTGGTCCGGGTTGTTGGGCGTCTCCAACGTCACCGCCACATCCTCGGGGACGCCGAGTTGGGTCAAGACGGTGCGGAGGCTGGCTTCGAGGTAGGCTTGCATTGATGGTTGGCGCGTGTGAAACGTGGCGCCATGATACGATCTTGCGCACGACCGCTTCCGTGCATCGGTCAAAGAAACGATTCGTTTTTGAGGTCTACGACGTGAGAAGGCTGCTCCGATTTGGCAGCGCCGTTACAAGGTGCGAGCGTTCTGTATGACGCAGCACAGCATGTGAGGCGCGATCTTGACGGTTGCGTATCGCACGTCCTCACAAACCCCCGCTCCTACTATGCGTCAGTTCGGTGCAGTCCTCGCCTTCGCGTCCGCCCTCGTGCTCGTAGCCTGCGACCCGCCGCCAGACGACGCAACCCCAGCAGAATCGCCTGCCTACACGCTCAGCGTCACCGAGTCGCCGTTCGCCTACGCCATCCACAGCGATGCCGATGCGCCGCTGCTCCGCCAACACGCCGCCGACACCATGCAGACGGCGCTCTATTTCACGACCGCCGCGGGTGTGCAGTACCTCACAGACGCCACTGCGTTCGGCACCACGGCGCACGCGCTGACGGCTACCTATGCCACCACCGACGGCCGCACTGCCAGCGTGTCCATCCAGCCTGCTGAGCACGGCGGCGCACGGGTCAGCATCGAGTTCGAGCCTGCCGACGGCATCCTGCATGTGGGCGAGACGCTGTTCTCCGCGCCTACCGAGAAGCTGCACGGCCTCACCGTACGCGTGATTGGCGGCGGCGATCGAGCGGCACGCGACCCCGAGACGCCCGTCGCCCTCGATCGTCGCGGGACGCGGGTGCCGATGATCGCCAACGGCACGATCTCGCTGCAGAGCCCGTTCTTCCTCAGCAGTGCAGGCTACGGCCTGTTCGTGGAAGGCACGTGGCTGGGGCAGTACGACATGGCGTCCTCCGACCCCGAGCGCATCCACTTTCGCTTCGATGGTCCCTCGCTGGCGTACCACGTCTTTACCGGCGGCACGCCGGAGCGGCTCATGGAGCAGTACACCTCGGTGATCGGCCGCACGATCTTGCCGCCCGACTGGACGCTGGGTCACTGGCGCTGGCGCGACGAGCACCGACAGCGCGACACGCTCCACGACGGCACGCCCTACAACGGCCCCATCAACAGCGAGCTGTACGAAGACATCGCCATGCTGGAGGCGCTGGACATGCCGTTGGACGTGTACTGGGTAGACCGCCCGTGGAGCCCCGGCGCGTACGGCTACGACGACTTCTTGTGGGACCGCGAGCGTCTGCCCAACCCCGAGGCGATGGTAGCCTGGCTCGAAGATCGGGGTGTCAAGTTTCTGCTGTGGATTGGCCCGTGGGTGATGGGCGACATGGCCATCGAGGCGATCCAAGAGGGCTACTTCCTGCCGAGCCGCGCGCAGATCGAGCGTGGCCTGACCACCGCCGCCCAAGCCACCGACCCCGACTTCCTGCGCGCCTACGCCGATGCCCTCCACGAGGACGTTGACGGCGTCTCCGGCCGCAACATCCGCCGCGTACCTGCGCTGCTGATGGGCACCGCGTACACCAGCGAGGACGCCGCCCGCGACGACCTGCGCGCCTACATCGACGGGGCCACGACGACCGAAGCCCTCCAGCGCCTGCTCATCGTCCCCGACGGCGGGCAACTCTTGATCGACTTCACCAACCCCGAGGCGACGGCGTGGTGGCAGGAATCGGTGGCGACAGTGCTCGAAGATGGCGTGGATGGCTTTAAGCTGGACCGCGCCGAGGAGATGGTGTCGCGTCGCCGCGATGTGATGGCCCACGACGGGCGCACCATGCGCGAAATCGCCAACGACTATCCCAACCTCTCCATCGACGCGACCTACGAGGTCACGCGCCGCATCCACGGCGACGACATGGTGCTGCTCCCACGTGCGGGCTTCCCCGGAGCGCAGACGCAAGCCGTCTTCTGGGGCGGCGACCACTACAACGACTGGCTCGGCCTCCGCAATGCACTCATCGGCGCGCAGCGCGCCAGCCTCCTCGGCTATCCATTCTGGGGATCGGACACCGGCGGCTACTTCCAGCCGACGTACCGTGAGGTGACGGCGCGCTGGCTGGGCATGAGCGCCTTCCACGGCATCTACGAGGTCGGTCCCACCTCTAACCGGGCGCCGTGGGACATGCCCACCGGGCCGCGCTACGACGCCGAGCTCGTGGCCACGTACCGCCTCTACACCAAAGTGCGCGAGGCGATGCAGTCGTACCTCCAAACGCTAGCTCGTGCGGCGCACGAAAACGGACACCCCCTGGTGCGGCCGCTGTTCTACCACTACCCCGAGGACGACACCGCATGGGAGATCTGGGACCAGTTCCTGCTCGGCCCCGACGTACTCGTGGCACCCGTCATCACTGAGGGTGCGATGGAGCGTAGCGTCTACCTGCCCCGTGGCAATTGGACCGATGCGTGGACGGGGGAGACCATCGCTGGACCTGCCACCGTAACCGCTCCCGCGCCGATGCACCAGACGCCGATCTACCTCCGCGAGGGCACCGCTCTCACGCTGCCCGACATGAACGCGCTCTATCAGGAATCGCTCAATCTTGCCAGCAACCTACCACCGCTCACAGATGGCAGCGAGGTGACGTTGCCATCCCTCGACTAGGCTAGCGCAGCACGGTGAGCAGACGCGTCTCCACGCGCTCGGCGCGGCGTAGGCGTACCACGTATTGCCCAGTCGCCCAGCCGCTTGTGTCGAGCGTGACGGTGGGCACCGTGGGAGAAAGGCTGCGGGTTTCGACGCGGCGTCCCAGCAAGTCGAACACGTCGAGCTGTGCGAGCGTGGGAGTGCCCGGCGTGGACAGCCGGAGCGTGGCGCGCGCGGTGGCGGGGTTGGGGTAGATCGACCAGCCGAGGCCCAGCTCATCGGGGCGTTTGGTGTTCGTAGGGAGGCCTTGGATGACATCTGAGTAGCAGTCGAGGCGCGCGTACTGCATGGGCTCGCCGTTGCTGTCGAACGAGCGCGAGTCGGTAATCTTCGTGTCGGAGCTGCGGAGGAGGCGCCGGAGGTCGTCGGGGGTGGGCGCCAAGTCCTCGGCCAGCAGTAAGGCCGCGCAGCCCGCCACGTGGGGCGTTGACATGCTCGTGCCTGAGAGCGAAACGCTGCCCCCGCCCCGCCGCGACGATAGGATGCTCGTGCCCGGTGCCACCACGTCGAGTTCGGCATTTCGGTTCGAGTACGATGCCATCTGGTCGTTTTTATCCGTAGCGCCCACCGAGATCACGTTCGAGAGGCAGGCCGGGTAGGCGAGTTGGCTGGTCGCGTTGTCGTTCATGGCAGCGGCCAGAATCGCCACGCCTTGTTCGTTGAGCTGCTGCACGGCGCTTAAGCCTGCGCGCGTCCACGAGCGGCTGTTGTCACAGGCCGTGTTGAAGAGTGCGTTGGTGCCCAAGCTCATCGTCAGCACCTGCACGCCAAGTTGCGGGTTGGCAATGAGGTAGTCGAAGGCCGCTAGGATTTCGGAGGCGCTAGAGAAGCGGTTGTTGCGGTCCAGCACTTTCAGGCTCACCAGGTGGACGCCGGGCGCCATGCCCATGTCGCTGTCGGTGCCGTTGGAGGCGACAATGCCCGCGACGTGGGTACCGTGCCCGTGGTCGTCTTCGGCGGAGCCCGGACCCGTCTGCCGAATGGAGCCGTCGGGGCAGCTGCTGCCGTCGCTCGCGTTCAGGAAGCAGGCCTCGTGCACGACGGCGCCCTGCAGGTCGGGGTGGTCAGCGTCGATGCCGGTGTCGAGCACGGCCACGCGGATGCCTAGGGCGTACTGGCCGCGGTCGTGCCATGTGGTGGCGTTGACCAGCGGCACCGTCTCGGCCAACCCTCCGCCACCGCTGGCGTCGAGGTCAACCGCTACCACATCGGGGTGCGCCAGAAGCGCCTCGAGCGCGGCCTCGGACCGCACGACGCCCGACAACGCGGGCAGGTGCTCAAACTGGTGCGTGAGCGCAAATCCGGCCGTCGAGAGTGCGGCTACGACGCGGGCCTGCCGAAGCGCAATCGCTTGGGTCGACGTCCGCTTGGCCGATGCACTGGGCGACTCGCGCAAGGCAACCACCACGCGGGCCGCGCCGTCTTGGGCGAGGGTAGCACGGAGGTCATTGGCAGGGAAAGGTGAGGGTTGGCCGTACGCCAGCAACGGGAACCAGACGGCCAGAACGGCCATCCAGCGCAAAGGGGTGAAGTACATCAAAACAGGGGGTACGCCGCGCCTGGAGTGGGGTCCCGGGGGTAAAGGGGCAGCAAGCAGTAGGGGGTCGCGAAGCTGTGGGGTGGCCTAAAGGTAATAAAAACGGTGACCTCGTGGCAAATCATGCTTGCGTCGCACAGCATGCACGGGCGGCCTCAGCCGATGGATGCCAGCAGCCTGTTCGTGACGATGTCATCGACGGCAAGCGGGTGCGATTCCAAGCCACGCTCCCGAAGCCAGGTCAGAAATCGCTCCACCGTGGCCTCGTCCATCGTGCCCCAGGTGCCTTCCGTGCCCAAGGCGTCGACCGAGACATCGAGGGCGTGCCAGAGGTCGATGTGCGCATCGGTGGACGGCACGTGTGAGCGCAGCAGCTCCACCGCCTCGTCCCGGTGCTTGGCAGCGAACAGGAATCCGGCCTGCGTCGCGGCGAGAAAGTGGCGGTATACGTCTTCGTCCGCAGCTATCTGCGCCTCGCTGGCGACGATGAGCGGCGAGTACGAGTAGGGCACGTCGTAGTCGCGCATCGCGAAATGCCGCAGGTTCACGCCTTGGGTGTCGGCGGCGACGCCCTCCCAGTTGCGGAAGATCCAGGTGGCGTCGTAGTCGCCGTCGAGCAAGGTCGCCCAGATGCCGAGCTTAGCCGGGTAGCCCACCTGGATGTCGCCTTGGCCGCCGTCGTTGCGGATCATCTGCCGCACGATCTCATCCTCGTACCGCGCCTGGTACGAGGCGTACGAACGCCCGTCGAGGTCTCTGGGTGAGGCGATGCCCGCGTCGGCCTTGACCGAGATCGCGCTGAGGTCGTACTGGAAGACCGTGGCGATGCCGATCAGGTCGAACGGCGTCGCCTTGGTGCGGTAGCTGATGACGCTCTCGGTGGGGCACAGCGCCACCTCGGCATGGCCCAACTCGACGCGTTTGGCAGGGGTGAGTGCGTAGTTGTCATCGGCGGGGTCGATGATGGTCACCTCCAGCCCTCGGTCGTGGTAGAATCCTTTGGCGTGCGCCACGAAGAAACCGATGTGATTGATGTTGGGCGTCCAGTCGAGGGCAAGGCGGAAGGTCGGCATCGGTCGGGGTAGAGAAGGGGATGAATCGGCGGCGTCAGAACTCGAAACCGCGCACAAAATAGATAAAGCCCGCCACGAGTGCGATGACCAGCAAGATGCCGAAGACGAGCGGCACGCTGGTGGCGCGCGTACGCTCGGCTACGGGTTCGAGGCGCGGCTTGACCGCGGTGGGCGGTGGCGGCAGGGGGCGGATGCCGGAGGCGTTGGGCTGCGTGAGCGATGCGTGGATCGCCGCCAGCGCCATGCGGAGGGCCTGCGCATCCATCGGACGTTGTGCGGGGTCTTTGCTGAGGCACTGCATCACCACAGCGGCCAGTTCGGGAGGGATGTCAGGTCGTAAAGTGCGCAAGTCGGCGGGCTGCACGTTGACGAGCTGGTACAGGATCTGGCTGATCTGATCGCCTGAGAAGGCCGGCCGCCCCGCGAGCAATTCGTAGAGCACGCAGCCCAGCGAGAAGACGTCGGCGCGGTGGTCGATGGTCTCGCCGCGCACCAGCTCCGGCGCCATGTAGCGCGGCGTGCCAATGCGCGAGTTGGTGACGGTGCCACCGGCGGCTTCTAACCGTGCCAGCCCAAAGTCCATCAGCTTCACGCGGCCGTCGGTGAGGAGGCGCACGTTGCCGGGCTTCAGGTCGCGATGCACGACGCCTAGCCGGTGGGCGTAGGCGAGGGCATCAGCCAGTTGCATCCCGATGGCAGTGACTTGTGCCACCGGAAACTGCGCGGTGCGGTGGAGGAGGGCGTCCAGGTCGTAGCCGGGCAACAGCTCCATCACGATGAACAGCTGGTTGCCGACGGCGCCGAAGTCGTACACCGTCAGGATGTTGTCGTGCGTGAGGCGGCCAGCGGTGCGGGCCTCGCGCAGGAACCGCTCGCGGACGTTGGGGACGTTCAGCACGTGCGGGTGGATCACCTTGAGCGCCACCTCGCGCTCGATGACGGGGTCGAACGCGCGGTAGACGGTGCCCATGCCGCCTTGCCCTAACGGCTCGCGCAGGTGATATTTGCCCAACGTCTGCATGGTGCGCCGCGCTCGTGTGCCTGGTGAGAGAATCACGGGCTCAACGCGTCATCCGCCGTCCAGGTGCCGCCATCAACCGAGGAAGCATGTCCGATTTTGCCCCAAGCACGCTGCTCGCCTGGAAGTGGGCCGCCCACGAGGTGCTCGTCACGCGCCGCGCGGCCATCGAGCCCGTGCATCTACTGATGGCGCTCTGCCGCCTCGACCGCGCCGCCACCGAGTACAATGCCGCCACCCCGGCTGCCGAGCAAGCTATCCGCACGTCTGTCAGGCGCGTCTACGATCGCTTCGACGATGCGGGCCTCGACCCCGATGTGCTCCACGAGCAGTTGCGCCGTCGCCTAACGCCCGCGGCATCGCCCGCACAGCCCGAGACGACCATCCACCGCACCGACGCTGCCAAGCTGGTCTTCCAGCGCGCCCGTGCGCGGATCACCGCAGGCGCCCCGATGCAAGCCGTCCACCTGCTCGACGCCCTGGTCGCCCAGCCCGACCCGCTGTTCGCCGATCTCATCGCCGCTTCCGATGCCGAGGAGCCGTCGCCTTCTGCGTCGAAGCCAACCCAGCACGCTCGGCAGGTGACGCCCGCCACGCTGTACGGCCGCGACCTCTCGGCAGCCGCTCGACTCGGCGAGCTAACGCCCTACATCGGCAACGAGCGGATGCTGCGGCGGCTGGCGCGGATGCTACTGCAACAGCGGCGGCGCAACGTGCTGCTCACCGGACCGCCCGGCGTGGGCAAGACGACGCTTGTGGAAGGCCTGGCGCAGTGGGCCGCCACCGACGCCGCGCCCGAGGTCGTCCGCGACTGGCGCATCGTCGAGGTGTCGTGGGCGAAGCTGACGGCCGGGCCGCTCTACAAGGGCGAGCTGGAGAGCCGGCTGAAGCAGGTGCTGGACGCCGCCACGCCCGAGACCGTGCTGTTCTTCGACGAGTTCCACGCCTTCGCCGAGGCCAAGGGCGATGCCGCGAGCCTCGCCACGGTGCTCAAGACAGCGCTGGACGACAGCGCCCTCCGCTGCATCGGCGCCACGACCACGCGCGAGTACCGCAAGCACCTCGAACCCGATGCGGCCCTCGCCCGCCGCTTCGACATCCTCCAGGTCGACGAGCCCAGCCGCGACGATGCGCTCGCCATCCTCACCGCATTGCGCCCGCGCTTCGAGCGGCAGCACGGCCTCACCATCGCCCCCGGCGCGCTCGCCGCCGCCGTCGATCTCAGCATCCGCCACGTCCGCGACCGCTTCCTGCCCGACAAAGCGCTGGCGCTCCTCGACCAGGCGTGTGCCCGCGCCCTGCTCGGCTCCGTCGATCTCGACATCGCACACGATCAGACTGTGAGCCGCGCCGATGTGGTGCAAGTGCTGCAGTCGCGGTACGGCATCCCACTCGCCGAGCTCACCAGCGACGAAGCGGGTCGGCTCCTGCAACTGGAAAGCCGATTGCGGGAGCGCGTGAAGGGGCAGGACGCCGCGCTCCGCACCGTCGCCGACGCGGTACAAGCGGCGCAATCGGGACTACGCGACCCCAACCGTCCGCGTGCGGTGTTGCTGTTCGTAGGCGCCACGGGTACGGGCAAGACCGAGCTGGCCAAGGCGCTCGCCGAAGACCTGCTCGGCAGCGACGACCGCCTGCTGCGGATCGACATGAGCGAGTACATGGAGAAGCACACCGTCAGCCGCCTCGTGGGCGCACCGCCGGGCTACGTGGGCCACGGCGAGGACGGCCAGCTCACGGGTCCCATCCGCACGCACCCCTACCAGATCGTGCTGTTCGACGAGGTCGAGAAGGCGCACCCCGACGTGCTCAACCTGCTGCTTCAACTCCTCGACGACGGTCGCCTCACCGACAGCCAAGGCCGCACCGCATCGTTCCGCGAGGCCATCGTCGTCCTCACCTCCAACCTGGGGAGCCGCGTTTTTTCCCAGGCCAAGCGCAGCCTAGGCTTCACCGCCGAAGCTCCGGCCCCAAACGGCTTCGACCTCGAGGCGTACACCACGCAGATCGACGCGGCGCTGCAAGCCCACCTCCGCCCCGAACTGCTCAACCGCATCCCGCACCGCGTCGTGTTCGGTCCGCTCGGCCGCGATGCCATCCGCGCTATCATCGACCGCCTCATCGCCCAAACCGAAGCCCGTCTCGCCGACCGCCGCCTCACGCTCGCCCTCACCGACGAGGCCTACGCCCTCCTCGTACGCGATGGCTACGACATCCGCTATGGTGCCCGCGCCATGCAGCGCACCTTCGACCGCCTGGTGACGCAACCCCTCGCCCGCCTCGTCCTCGAACAGCGCCTCCCCGACGGCGCCACGGTGCTGGTAGAACGCCACGACAACCAGCTCAGCCTTGAGGTCGAGTGAATACGCGGCGCTGGGCGTCCTCGACGACTGATCTGCCCGCTCGTATGCAGCGTTGAGACAAGAGGAACCGATAGGTGAACCTACTGTTTAGTGGTATACAATGACTGATCGATCCCTCTCTGTTCGCACGTGGCTCCGGCTCGTTCGTGTCGCCCAAAAGGTGGGCCGCGCGGCCGAAGGACCACTCGCTGACCTCGACCTCACGGCGGGCCAGTTCACGCTGCTGGCGGCCGTCGGAGGCGCTGAAGGGGCGCTCCAAGATGATCTCGCGGAACGGCTCGCCACCACGAAAGGGAACGTGAGCCAACTCCTGGCCAAGCTCGAAGCGAAGGGGTACGTCCACCGCGTTCCCAGCGGACGAACAAAAGCGGTTCACCTCACGCAGGAGGGACGCGCGCTGCTCGACCGCGAGATCCCGGCCCACGACACGTTCATCGAAGACCGTCTCTCCGCCCTATCGACTGACGACCTCGATCACCTCTACGGCCTCCTCGCCAAGCTGGACCGTAGCTTAGACTAACCCCACCTACCAAACAGACAGACCTTGCCATCCTCATTTTCATAGTTCACTGGTAAACAATAGATTCCATGAAGCCTACCATCTCCGTTGTCTTCGGCGCCCTGGCCGCTGCCGCCGTCAACGCCCTCCTCTTCGTTATCGCCTACACGCTCGGCGCGTTCGGCCCTGACGTGATCGCCACCGCCGCCGGGCAGCCCCTGGCACTCCCGCCCGTCGTGCTGGCGAGCGTCGTAGGCGTCGTCGCGGCGGGGTTACTCCGGGCCGTGCTTGCCTTAATCTTACGGCGGTCGAGGGCGCGGTGGGCGTTCTTCGCCATCGCGGTCATCGTGCTCCTCCTCTCGTTCGCCACGCCGTTGACGGGATTAGAGGGAGCAGGAATCGTCGAGATCGTCGTCCTCGAACTCATGCACGTCGTCACCTTCCTGGCGGCCGTCGTGGCCATCGAGCGTGGGACGCGGCTGTCGTGGGGATGGGGACGCGAGGCCTACGAGGAGCGCACAGTGCCCGAGCCGAAAACGGCGCTCGTGACGGGGGCTACGGGCGGCATCGGGGCCGAGGTCGCCACGCAGCTTGCCGAGCGGGGCTGGCGCGTAGTCGGCATGGGACGGAGCGAGGCAAAGGCGCGCGCCGTCGAGCGTCGTGCGGACAGCTTGCCGGGCCACATCACCGTGCTCACGGGCGATCTATTGTTCATCGCGGAGGCCGACCGGCTGGCGACCGAGGCTGGCGCGCTCGCGGGACCGGGCGGGTTCTCGGCCATCGTCCATGCCGTGGGCACGCTCAAGCCGACATCAAAGCCGACCGCCGAAGGGATCGATGAAAACATCGTCACCTCGTGGCTCTCACGCGTCGCTGTGACTGGCGGAGTGCAGCTCGCCGACGGGTTTCGGATGGTCAACATTGGCGCAGCGGAGAGTGGTCGGCTTTCGGATCGGTACAAGACGGTTTTGGCGGAGCCGTCTGACCTTGGAACGAGCATGACGGCTCACGGGCGCGCCCAACTCGCCAACGACCTGTGGGCAGCGGGCCTGGCCCGTCGGGGCGTCTCGGTGTGGGGTTACG
>JBCCMF010000128.1:0-11716 GCA_039026435.1 Bacteroidota bacterium | reverse complement strand
GTCGGGGAAGGGGTACGCACCGGAGGCGGCGAAGAACGGGAACCGATGCCACTCGCGCATCCATACCAGGCAGTTGCGCTGCAGCACCGTCTTCAAAAACCACCACGCCACGTAGCCGTCGTAGAAATACTGGTGGTTCATGTACAGCACCACGGGGGCGTCGGGCGGGATAGACGGACGGGCGCCACACAGCGTGACGTCGTGCAGGGCCGACTGCAACGTGCGCCGCATCATCCACTCGACTCCGCGATTGAGCATCAGCTTGCGGTCAGCAGCCGGCGACCTGCTCGCACCTGGAGCCGCTGCTTCCGAGGCACATACGCGTCGCGGAACAGCACGCCGATCTTGCGCGGGAAGGACACGTACGAGCGCTTAGTCAGGTTGTCGTAGTTGTTGGCGCGCACTTCGTTCAGGATGCCGCGATACATGCGTGCGGCCCCACGGATGGCGCCGCGAACGCGCTTGGGGAGTGCATCGATGCCGGGCTGGCAGGCGTCGAAGTAGCGCTCGGCCGACACCATCATGCGCTCCATCATATCCTGGTACGCCACGGGCACGGGAGAGCGGCCGATCAGCGCATCCAGGTCGAGGCCAGCGTCGTCCAGCCACGCCTGCGGCACGTACGTCCGGTTGAGCTCACGGCGGTCTTCCCCCACATCGCGCGTGATGTTGGTGATCTGCATCGCGATGCCCAGCGCCCGGGCGGGCTCGTCGAGCGAGGCGCCTTGCGAGCGGTCGTCCAGCAGGAACGGCAACATCATCGCCCCCACACACCCACCGACGAGGTTGGAGTAGTGGGCGAGGTCGGCCTCGGTTTCTACCGTCTGCCCCGTGAGGTCCCACCGCGCTCCGGCGATGAGTTCGTAGAGTGGCTTCGCTTGCAGCCCGACCTGTTGGTTGACCTGCGCCAGCCGCCGCCAGAGCATCTCATCGGGCGGGAAGCCTTCGAGCGTGGCGCTCAGCTTCTGCTCTAGGGCGTCCAACTCCCGCAAGGCTTGCGCGGCGCCCACCTCGGTGATGCGCTCATCGGCGATGGTGTCTACCGAGCGGCAGAAGAGGTAGAGCGTGGCCACAGGCATCTGAATGTCCCGAGGCAGCAGCCGCGCCGCCATCGAGAACGTGCGCGAGTGGTAGTGAAAGCTGTCCCACACCCGGCGGTCTTCGTCGCTGGTGCCGGGGTTGAAGAAGTCAGAAACGCCGAGGGCTACGCGCTGAAGCATGGAGAGAACGAGCTAGGGGCGAAGGGCGAAGGGGTGCTTGTCTTTCGAGCGGCCCCACACGGCCAGGAGCGGGATGGCGGTGGCGAAGACGCCCAGTAGGACGGCAGCGTGGAGGCCGTACAGCGCCGAGATCCCGAGCGGGAAGAGGCAGTTGAGGAAGAAGACCATCGGGGCCAGGCGGTGCAGCTTCGGCAAGCCGCCTCCGATGTATTCGTAGCCCCACATGATGACGACCGAGACGGCCATCCAGCCTGCCCAGTTCGAGGCGGGCATGCCGTACAAGAAGCCACCCTCGGGGTAGACCCAGAAGGGGAACGCGCGGTTCATGGCCGGGTCCAGGCTGAAGTCCCACAGCACCATAAACACCGAGGCCACGATGATACGGCCCCACGGCGTGTCAGTGAGGCGGTAGGAGAGGTCGTAGCAGATGATCGACATCGCAAACCACGAGGCCGGGATGAAGTAGGGGACATGGTCGAGCATCTTGGCACCGAGCCACTCGGTATAGACGTAGTTGCCAAACGGAATGCCCGTCGTGGTGCCGACCAGCTCACTGATCCCGCCAATCAGCGAGCCCCAGGCAAAGAAGAAGCCCATATTCGCCCAGCCGAGCGAACGCCCGTACAAGGCGATGGAAATGATGGGCATCAGCGTCATGAACGTCCACGTCGGCGACTTGACCAGCCACGGGTAAATCGGCCCGAAGACGCCCATCAGCGAAGGGAAGAGGCGCAGGAGCGCTGTGCCCGCCAAGCTAAAGGCAATCGTACCGACGAACGTCCAAATCAGCCCACGTTCAAGCCGCTCGTAACTGGCCGTGGGTCGGCTTAGCGAAAGGGCAGAGGTGAGTTTTGCTGCAACAGCCATACAGATGCGGTGGATACCCGATATGAAGCCTCAGTATAAACCGTGACGCGTTAGTATGTTACTGCTAGTTTGGTGCGTAAGAATCCTTTTACAAAGCGCTATTCATCGTGACATTTGCCGTGTGCGCCCCCGAATATTTCCCGCGCGCGGCGTACGTGGCGCTCATGCTCAGCGTGGATGTGTTCGTGGTGGCCGACACGTTTCAGTACAGCCGCCAGTCGTACCAGAACCGCGCCCGCATTCGCACGCCGCAGGGCACCCAATGGCTCTCAATCCCCCTTCGCGGCGGACAGCACGGCCTACCCATCAGTGCCGTGGAGCGCGACCCGCGCTTCCCCTGGCAGCGCAAGCACCAGAAAGCGCTGGTCTACAACTACCGCTCAGCACCGTTCTTCCTGCACTACGAGATCCCCATCGGCGAGGTGATGGCTCGCGACGATGCCCATCTGCTCCCGATTCTGAGGCGCTCGATGCAATGTGTGACGGAGGCCTTTCGCATCGACACGCCCATCCGATTCGCATCGGAGATCGATAGGGAGCCGAGTACGTTGCGTGAGGTGGCCGCGCATTTCGATGGCGCCACGCTCGTCAGCTTGGACGAGGCCTTCGAGCACGATGCGCAGCAGGTGTCGCGCGCTACGCGGTTTGGATACCGTGCTCGGCTCTATCGGCAGAATTTTGAGGGGTTTGAGCCGAACCTCTCCTCGCTCGATGTGCTGCTGAACCACGGTCCAGATGCCCGGAGGCTGATCCTCAACGGCGTCGGATAGCGGGTGCTATGTTGCTGAGGGCGTGCTAAACGGTTCAGGGCGCTGCCCCTCGAAAGAAGCAGCGCCCTGAGCATGCGGCCTGAGAACTCCCCCGAAAACTCAGGTCGCAAAGTGGTATGCTGTGCTGTATGTAGCCGCACAAAGACCGCCATGCGGAACGTTTTGTGCCAGCGAAAACATTAACGTTACAAACGGTGGGTTGGTGCATCGGGTAAGAATTAGTGCCCTGTGACGCGCATCGCCGTCGTTTCAGGCCTGGGGGAACCGTTGAGGTATGGCAACGTGCCTTCCGGCCCCGTTTGATTCCCCACCCTACCTCATGGCGGCACGCAAGAAGAAAGGCACCGAGCACACGCCGCTGATGCGGCAATACTACAAGATCAAAGCGAAGCATCCGGGCGCCATCCTCATGTTTCGGATGGGCGATTTCTACGAGACGTTCGACGAAGATGCCATCGAGATCAGCCAGCTCCTTGGCATCACGCTCACCAAGCGCTCGAACGGCAAAGCGCAGGATGTGCCGCTGGCTGGCATCCCGCATCATGCCCTCGACAAGTACCTGCCGCAACTCGTGCAAGCGGGCAAGCGCGTGGCGATCTGCGAGCAGCTGGAAGACCCGAAGCATGCGCGCAAGGTCGTGAAGCGGGGCGTGGTCGAAGTCGTGACGCCTGGTGTGTCTTTTCACGATCAGATCCTCAACCCGAAGCGTTCCAACTACCTCGCGGCCGTTCACTTCCCCACGGAGCGCGGCGCACGCACGGTCGGCTTCGCGTTTGTTGATGCCTCTACCGGCGAGTTCTTCGTGACGGAGGTGACCCCTGACCAACTCGAAAGCCTCGTGCTTACGGTCATGCCTGCCGAGGTGTTGGTCAACAAGCAACAGCGCGACCAGCTGGACGACCTCAGCTACCGCAGCTTTGTGACGACGGCCCAAGAAGACTGGTGCTTCGGGACGGACTTTGCCTACGAGACGCTGCTGCGCCACTTCAAGACACACTCGCTGAAGGGGTTTGGCGTCGAAGACCTGCCCGTCGGCCTCGTGGCAGCAGGGGCGGCGTTGTATTATCTCAGCGAGACGCAGCGGGGCAAGTTGCCGCACGTACGCAAGATCGCGCGCTACCGCACCGAGCAGTACATGGCGCTCGACCCGCAGACGAAGCGTAACCTCGAACTGATCGCGTCGATGCAGAGCGGCGGGCAGGAGGGCACGCTGGTCGAAATCACCGACCGCACGCAGACGCCGATGGGCGCCCGCCTCTTGCGCAAGTGGCTGGTGCGTCCGCTCATCGACGTAGAACAGATCAACAAGCGGCTGGATGCCGTAGAGGTGCTGGTGCAGCGGCAGACGGTGCGTGAGGCCATCCAATCCGAACTCGGCCAGGTGGGCGACCTGGAGCGCATCGCCGCCCGCGTGTGCACCGCCCGGGCCACGCCGCGCGAGTTGGTCCATCTGCGCCTCTCGCTCGCCCAGATCCCGCGCATCAAAACCCTGCTTGCCGACCTGAGCGACTGCGCCACGCTCGACACGCTCGGCCGCAGCCTGACGTTGTGCCAGGATGTCATCGACCGTATCGGCAGCACGCTGGTCGATGATCCGCCCGCCAACCTCAAGGCGGGCGGCTTCATCCGCGAGGGCGTGCACGGTGAGCTGGACGAGCTGCGCACCATCGCGCGCTCGGGCAAGTCGTGGATCGCGGAGATGCAGCAGGCCGAGAGCGAGCGCACGGGCATCCCGTCGCTGAAGGTCGGCTTCAACAAGGTGTTTGGATACTATCTGGAGGTCACGAACGCGCACAAGGACAAGGTGCCCGAGGACTTCATCCGCAAGCAGACGCTCGTGAACGCGGAGCGCTACATCACGCCGCAGCTGAAGGAGTACGAGGAGAAGATCCTGACCGCCGAGGAGCGCATCGGCGCGCTGGAGCAAGAGCTGTTCGACACGCTGCGCCTGCACCTCGCTGAGGAGACGGCACCGATCCAGCAGAACGCCGCGCTGCTCGCCATGCTCGACTGCTTCGCGTCGTTCGCCGAGGTCGCCACGACGAATCGCTACGTCCGGCCGGTGGTGGATGCCTCTACGATGCTTGACCTCACCGGGGCGCGGCATCCCGTGGTGGAGCACATGCTGCCCGTGGGCGAGCCGTTCATCCCGAACAGCGTTCGGCTCGATCCTGCCGAGGAGCAGATCATGCTCATCACCGGACCCAACATGGCGGGCAAGAGCGTGGTGCTGCGCCAGGTGGGGCTGGCGGTGCTGCTGGCGCAGGTGGGCGCGTTCGTCCCGGCCGAGGCGGCCCACATCGGCGTGGTGGATCGCATCTTCACCCGCGTTGGCGCCTCGGACAACCTGGCGGCGGGGGAGAGCACGTTCCTGGTGGAGATGAACGAGACCGCCAACATCCTCAACAACGCCAGCGAGCGCTCGCTCATCCTGCTCGACGAGGTGGGGCGGGGCACCAGCACGTTCGACGGCCTCTCCATCGCCTGGGCGCTGGTCGAATACCTCCACGAGCAGCCGCGTGTAGCGGCACGCACGCTCTTCGCCACGCACTACCACGAGCTCAACGCGCTCGCCGACCGCCTCGGGCGCATCCGCAACTTCAGCATCCAGGTGCAGGAGCACGAGGGCAAGGTGATCTTTCTACGGACGCTCGTCCCCGGCGGCGCCGATCACTCGTACGGCATCGAGGTGGCCGAGATGGCTGGGCTGCCGAAGCCCGTCATCCAACGCGCCAAGGAGATCTTGCAGCATCTAGAAAGTCAGAACCTTATCATCGACACCGAAGCCGAAGTAGTAGAAGGTGACGGCATGCCTGCGCCCGTTCGATCCGCCATGCCCGACCTCAGCACGCACACGTTCCAAATGTCGCTCTTCCAAGCCGACCCGAGGCTCATCGAGCTACAGCAAAAGCTCGACGACCTCGACCCCGACCGCATGACGCCGATTCAAGCGCTTCTGGCATTGGCGGAGTTGAAACGGTTGGCTGATGCGTGACTGATTGGGTAATCAGTGCGGACATGCGCGAGCTCGCATCGAGTATCTCCTGCATGCTAACGGTCTGAGATGTTAATCGTGCGCCTAAACATCGTCTGGCAAGTCAGCTCCACATTCTTGACATCCATAGTATTCATCTTTGACGATCTGCAAAGCATTACACTCAGCGCAGGTCCTGAACTCATAAGCAGGGTCAAAGAAGCCAGGATGAGACACATTCGCTCGGTCAAGGGCAGTTGCTACAGCTGGCCAGCATGTCGGCGGAGGGCAGTAGCCAGTGGACTGGTTGGTCAAAGAGACAAGCTCAATCTCTTGAACTCCTGAGAAGGTGATTTCTCCTGCAGCGAGCACGTCCTGGCCTTGCGCACAAGCCACATGTTCACTGTGCCGATCACTGATCCACATCCATCCATCTAAGTCAACGATGTAGGTGGCGGTAATCAGTCCTGACCGATCTAACAACTGGTCCGTGCTAATCATCCATAGCTGGAACGATCGCTGGTTTTGAATACACTGCCTCGCTATGCCCATATTGGTTGCTAGGCGAATGGCTTCGGAACCTATGTACGGGTAAGAGAGCAAAAGGGTAATTGCATGAAATGGGGTATTAACAACCTTACGCCTTTGGCGCTTCGTCTAGCAAGTGTTTGATTACATCGACAGGCGTGATGCCTTCGGCGTCGGCGTTGAAGTTGGTGACGATCCGGTGGCGTAGCACGGGGGCAGCAATGCGGCGGACGTCGGCGATGAGGGGGGTGGGGCGGCCGTCGAGGGCGGCGAGCGCTTTGGCGCCGAGGATGAGGTACTGCGAGGCGCGTGGCCCGGCACCGTAGTTCAGGTAGCTGTTGATATATTCGGATGTGCCTTCACGCCCAGGGCGCGTCTGCCCCACCAGCCGGACGGCAAACTGGATCACGTTGTCGGCTACAGGTAGCTCGCGGACGAGTGACTGGTAGCCGACCAGCGTCTGGGCGTCTAGTACGGCGTTGACCGTGGGGCGGTGCGCGCTGGTCGTGTTGCGCACCACGTCTACCTCTTGGTCAAACGTTGGGTAGTCCAGCCACAGGTTGAGCATGAAGCGGTCGAGTTGGGCCTCGGGCAGCGGGTACGTGCCTTCCTGCTCAATCGGGTTTTGCGTGGCCAGCACGAAGAACGGCTCGTCGAGCACAAACGTCTGCCCCGAGGCCGTCACGCGGTGCTCCTGCATCGCCTCAAGCAAGGCCGCTTGCGTCTTGGGTGGCGTACGGTTGACCTCATCAGCCAGGACGATGTTGGCGAAGACGGGACCCTTCACAAACTTGAACACGCGCTGCTTCGTCGTCTGGTCTTCCTCGATGATCTCGGTGCCCGTGATGTCGCTCGGCATGAGGTCCGGCGTGAACTGGATACGGCTGAAGTTGAGGTCGAGCGCCTTCGAGAGTGTACTGATGAGCAAGGTCTTCGCCAGCCCCGGGACGCCCACGAGCAGCACGTGCCCACGCGAGAGCAGCCCTACCATGACGTTCTGCACGATCTCGTGTTGCCCCACGATCACCTTGCCGATTTCGGTGCGAAGGGTTTCGAAGGACGCTTGCAGCGCGTCGAGGGAGGCGTCGGCCATGAAGGTTAGGGGCAAGGAATGGGGAAGGGGGAAGCGGCGAGGCGGGGGCTACGTCTCGGGCGTGTAGCGGATGTCGATATACACGTCTTTGCGTAGGATCTGGAGCCACTCGCGCAGGGCGTTGAATTGCTTCTCTTGCAAGGCGTACTGCTCTAGCCGCTCGTAGTCGGTCTCCAGGTTCCACGCGTGCTCGGCCACGCGCCGCTGCAGCAAGATGATGTGGTAGCCCACGCGCTCGTTCAGCAAATCGACTTCGGAGGGCTCGCTGATGTCGCCCACCTCGACCTGGTCGAGGGCCGTCTTCCACTTGAGACCCAGCGCTTCGACCACCAGGTCACGCTCGCCCGAGCGGGGGTCAGTGACGCGGCCGCCGATGGGTGCGCTCTGCTGCTCCTCGGAGTGCCGCTTCGCCATCAACTCGAACGGCATATCCTGGGTCAGGATGGAGTCGCGTACGGTGTTGAGGTACTCGATGGCCGCCGTGGGGTCGGCCTTGGAGAAGTCGTACCCTACCAGGATGTGGTTCAAGTCGTAAATCTCGCCGCGCACCTCGTTCACACGCAGGATGTGCAGGCCGAACTCGGTCTCGAAGATCTGCGAGATGGCGCCGGGCACGTTCGCCATCTGGCTGGCCACGGCGGCGAAGTTGGGCGTGTACTGGCTGAGCGGACGGTCGGCGTAGCGGCCGCCGTTGGTGGCTGAGCCGGGGTCTTCCGAGAACGCCTCGGCCATGTCCTCAAACGTAGCCTCTTTGGCAATCACGCGGTCGCGGATGGCGGTGAGCACCTCGTTGGCGTCGGCTTTGGCCTCCTCGGTGATCTCGGGGAAGCGGACGATGTGGGCCACCCGGACCAGCTCGGGAATCATGGGCAGCTCTTCGCCCTCAAACTGCTTGAACCACTGCCTGACCTCGGTGGGCGTCACCCGCAGGTTAGCCAACTTGCGCTGCCGCATCGTCTCGGCCAGCATCTGATCGCGGATGTCGTCCTGCAGGTCCAGCCGGATCTCGGGGATGCTCTTGCCCAATGCGGCCTCTACCATCTCCTCGCTGCCCACCTGTGCCGTCATGGCGGCGAGGCGTTGGTCAAGTTGCTGCTCAATCTGATCGTTGGTGATCTCGATGGTCGTGTCGCGCTCGGCATGGATCGTCAGCACGTTGGTGTCGATGATCTCGTTGAGCGTGGTGGTCCACAGCTCGGCGTTCGAGGGGATCTGCTGCTGCTGCGCCACCTGCCCGGTCAAGGCATCGACCTCGGACTTGAGCACGATCCGGTCGCCCACTACCGCCACAATGCGGTCGATGACTTGGGCGTCTTGCGCGCGCAGCGGGATGGTGCCAATGACACAAACGAGTAAGGCGAGGGACAGGGTGCGCATGGGTTGGGAAGGTTGCCTCAAGGAACGCGGGGTAGAACGCTGGAATGCGCCGCGTTATTGCCGAGTGCGATGGTTCAGAAAACGGGGGTTAGTAACGAATGTCCAGCCGTTCCTGTGCTAGGGCCTCGGTGCGTAGACGTTGAACCTGACGTGAATAGATCTGTTTCCGGCGCTGTATGGCGATGCGGTTGCGGATTTCGTCCTCCACCCAAGCCAGTTCGGGCACAGTGCCCACGGGGTGGCGCTCCGCCAGTTGGACCAGGTGCACCTCGTCGCCCTGCTCGATCAGGGGCGCGATCTCGCCATCGCGGAGCCGGGGCAGCACCGAGGCCAGGACGGGGTAGGTCTGGACCAGCTGACGCTCGGGGATGTGCTGCGTGGCCAGGGCACGCGCTTCGTCGGGGTCGTTGGCGCACGCGGCCAACGTCGTCACCCAGAGCGAGTCGGCTATGGCCCGGCGCGTAGCGTCCTGAAGGTCTTCGCGGCAGCCCTCAGCCGCCTCTACGTCATCGAGGGCTGCGTAGCGGACCCGAACATATGGCTCGCGCAGCACGAGCACGTTGCGGTTGCGGGCATAGTAGGTAGCGAGCTCGTCGTCGCTGGCGGCGTCGGCGGCGTCAGCCATCCACTGGTCAACCAGCGCAGCGATTAAGATCGACTGTGCGTTCTGCTCGATCTGGCGCTGTACCTCGGGCAGCGCACTGAGGTTCAGGCGCTGCGCTTCGCCCACAAGCAGCTGGTTAACGACCCACTGCTCGGCGATGTGTGACGTAGCCGCGGTAGAGTCCTGGTTGGGCGAGAGCACCTCCAGCGACGCCGCTACATCCACGGACGTAAGTACGTTGTCGCCTAGGCGTGCCACGTAGTCGCCCGTCGGCGGTGGCGCTTCACAGCCGGCCACGCCGATGAGCACGGCACACCATACCATCCAAGGCCGCATCAAGACCTGCCTCCGGTGCTAGAGCGTGTTCGCAAAGACACGGTCGAGCCGCTCGGGGTAGGTCGTCACGGAGTACTCCTGCCTGAGCCTCGCGATCATGTCGTCTTCGAGCCGTTGCTGGTAGGCGCTCAACACCTCAGCACGCGCTTCCTCAAACGTCTTCTGCCGGGCAGGCTCCATGCCGTCGTTGACCATGAAGATGAAGCCGCCCCGGAACGCCACGGGCAGCGTAGCCTTGCCCTCCGCCACGTTGACGCCCGCATCGTAAATCGAGTTGGTGACGCCTGCCACGAGCGTCGTATCGACCGTGACGGTTACGTCGGCTTCCATCAGGCCGGATACGACACCCGCTAGGTCAGCTGATGCCCCGTACGCGGTGCGTACAGAGTCCAACGCGGCCTTGTCGATGCTGTAGAAGCTGACGAGGCGGTGGCGGTCAGGGTAAGTGTATTCTGTGGCCCGAGGCTCGTGAAAAGCCATGAGTCCGAGCGTGTCTGTGGAGGCAGCGGTCCAGACCGAGTCTTCCATCAAGCGGAACAGGATCAGCCCGTCTTGAAACTCTTGCATGGTCGCTTTGAACCGCTGGTCTTTCTCCTCGAGCGCCCACGCCTCGTACTCGATGGCTTTGTTTTCGAGGAAGGTTTGGCCGAGCGTCAACAGCTGATCCATCGCGTTGAACTTTCTGGGCAAGCTCGTGCCGATGACGAAGTCGCGGAGGTTGGGCAGCGTGTAGGTAGAGTCGCCCAGCGTGGCCACGACGGTGCTGGAGTCCTGCGCCGTCAGCTGGCGGTCTACGATGTTGATTTGCACGGAGTCGGCGGGCAGGCCGTTGATCGTGGACATGGTCAGCGAGGCCGCGCTGAGCACCGCCATCGTGTCGAGTGTGGCGCCGCGCGCTTCGATAACCTGCTGCGCGAATTCTTTTTCGGCGGCGGCAGAGCGGGGGAGGCGAGCCAGCTCAGTTTTGAGCGTCGGCGTCATCTCCTCGTAGGTGGGCAGCGGGATGCGCTCGTTGAGCTTGATGATGTGATAGCCGAAGCGCGTCAGGACGGGGTCGCTGATGTCGCCCGCGTTCTCGAGGGCGAACGCTGCCTCCTTGAAGGGGGGGACGAGGTCGTCTTGGTAGCCGACGGTTTGGAGCGCGCCGCCGCGTTGCGCACTACCGATATCCTGAGAGTACTGCTCCGCGAGTTCGGCAAAGTCTGCGCCGCCCAGGAGGGCCGTGCGGATACTGTCGGCTAGCGTCAGGACACGGCTCGTGTCGTTGGGCATCACCCGCAGCAGGATGTGCGAGATGTTGATGTCGGGGAAGTTCTCGGTGCGGTCGTGTACGCGCAGGATGTGGTAGCCATACTGCGAACGCAGGATGCCCGAGGTCTCGCCCACGCGCGTGCTGAACGCGGCGTCCTCGAAGGCCTCCACCATGCGGCCGCCGCTGAAGTAGCCCAGGTTGCCTCGGTAGCCCAGCCCCTGGGCGCGTCGTGCGGAGGGGTCTTCAGAATTGCGGTAGGCCAGGTCGCCAAAGTCGGTACCCGCGGCCAGCGAGTCCTGGAACGCCACGATCTTGCGATAGGCGGCCAGCGTGTCTTCGGGCGACGGCGTTTCTGGCAAGCGCGCCATGATGTGGCTAGCGTTCACCAACTCCTGCTTGCGGGCGTAGAGCTCGCGCATCAGCGGCTCAAGTACTTCGGATTCCAGCAAGTACGGGCGGGCAAGCTGTTGGCGGTAAGTTTTGATCTCCTGGTTGATGGTGGCGTCATCGCGGAGGCCCAGTGCCTCGGCAGCACGCACCTTGAGCCGGAAGTTGACGTAGCGTTCCAAAAAGTCAACATAGGCGCCCATCGAGTCATCGGCCGCCGCCTCTTCGCTGCCCACCGAGCGGATGTACTGCCGCTCGAAGTCTTCCACCGTGAACGGGTTGCCCCCAACGATAGCCAGCACGTCAGG
>JBCCMF010000127.1:0-11723 GCA_039026435.1 Bacteroidota bacterium | reverse complement strand
GTTGTGGATGACTCGGCCTCCATGCGCGGCATCTCTACATCCATCGTGACCACGTCGGGGCGCTCGCGGCGCACCACCTCCAGCGCTTCCAGGCCATCGCGTGCCGTAGCCACTACCTCCATGTCGGGGTCGGCGTCAATCATCATCGAGATGGCCTTGCGCATGAAGGCCGAGTCATCCACAACAACTACACGGAGCATAAAAGCGTCCTCTGTTGGATTGCTGAACCGGTGTAATTATCGGCGTTAGGCGGCGCGGTTGTAAGCGCGCCTGGCAGGAACATCGGCAGTGAGTTGGAACGATTGCACGACTTCGTGGAGGCCACTCACCTGAGCCTGCATGTCGTTGACGCGTAGCACGATTTCCTGCACGGCGCCTGCTGACTGCGCCGTGATTGATGCGATGGCATCGACGTTGCCCGAGATCTGCTCGGCGCTCCCCGCTTGCTGCTCCGACGACGCCGCGATGGTCTTGATGAGCGCCACCACCGACTCGGCCTCGACTACGATGCGCTCGAGCGCGTTCCCGGCTTTGTCGGCAAGCTGCAAGCCTTCGGCGACCTCTTCTCGGCCTTTGCTCATCGACGCGACGGCCTGCTTGGTCTCGTGCTGCACGCTGTCGATCATCTCAGCAATCTGGCGCGTGGCGCCTGTCGTGCGCTCGGCCAGCTTGCGCACCTCGTCGGCGACGACGGCGAAGCCACGGCCTTGCTCGCCTGCGCGGGCGGCCTCGATGGCGGCGTTGAGCGCCAGCAGGTTTGTCTGGTCGGCGATGTCGTTGATCACGGCGGCAATTTCGCCGATCTCCTTACTGGCCGTGCCCAAGCGCTCCACGGTGGCCGCGCTGTCGGTGACCACGTTGGCGATCTGGTGAATCTTGGCCACGGTCTGCTCGACCACGGCTCCGCCTTCGCGTGCCGCATCGCCGCTGGCATGAGCGGCCGCGGCTGTCTGGTTGGCCTTGTCGGCGTTGCCCACAATGACATGGGTCAGCTCGTCAACCGAGGTGGCCACGGTGTCGGCTTGGGTGGTCTGCGTCTGGGTGCCTTGGGAGAGCTCTTCCGTCGCCACATTGACGGCTTGGACCATCTGCGCGGTGAGGCTGGCGGCCTCTTCCACGCGCTCGATCACGCCGCGCGTCTTACGCACCATCCGGTTGAACTGCGCGTTGAGCGTGCCGATGGCGTCGTCTGTGGCGGCGGCCGGGACGGAGACGGTGAGGTCGCCCTCGGCGAAGCGCCGCATCGAAGCCACCATCGTGTCCACGCTGTCGGCGAGGTACTGGTTCTGGGCAGCTAGGCTTGCGCGCGCCTCCCGGACGGCCCGCTCACGCTCCACCTCGGCGTGGTCACGCTGGGCGGCCATCTCGGCTTGGCTGTCGCGCACCTGGCGCACCATCGCATCAAAGCGCGTAGCCAGGCGACCGATTTCACTTCGCCCGCCCACGCTTGCCTGCACGGTGTAGTCGCCCGCGCCTACGTGCTGGGCCACGGTAGACAGCACCCGGATGGGGCGCGTGAGCCAGACCAGCAGCCCTATGCTCACCAGGAACAGGGCACCACTCCCAAACAGGATCAGCTGCATGGTCTGCATCAGCTCACTCTTCCGCGCACCCACCTCGTCTTGGTAGGCCTGCACGGCCGCATTGGCCTCTTTGAGCAGCGGTACATTCGTAGCCCAGACCTCGGCGAGCGCGCTTTGCTGAACCGTGCTGCCTACCTCGGCCTCCGCAATGAGCCGGATGTTGGTGCTCACCGTCTCCCACCGGGCGTGCACCTGGTCCAGCTTCGGGTTCGTGGCCCCGATGTTTGCGGGAATCCCAGCCTCGGCGTTGCCATCGGTCACGTTGGCAAGCAACGTGCTGAACTCCGCCGCTGTGGCCAGCAAGGCTGAGCGCGTATCGGCCTGTTCGCTCACCGCCGCGGCGTCCAGCGTGCTCAAGTACAGCGCCTCCTTCGTCATCTTCTGGCTGAGCATCCGCAGCTTGCCCGACTGGTTGATGACCACCGTGGAAGCCGTCGTGGCCTCCAGGTTCTCCTGCACGATATACGACGTGTAGCCGAGAATGGCGATGAGCACGGCGATGAGCGCGCTGACCTTAAACGTGATGGTGTAAAAGATACTGCCTTTGGCGGTCATGGTGTTGAGGGTCTACAGGCTGATTCGGGTCATGAGGTACCCGAAGGTGGTGAACGATCGGCCGATGGCCGACTCCATCAGCTCGGTCGCGCGAAACACGGCGACGCCAGCTTGGATGTTGAGGTGGGTGCGGAAGGTGTGGGTGAGGCGGAGATCGACCTCCTGGCCCAGTGCACGGCGGCCATCACCGGGCGTCACGGCTTGATCCACCCGGAAGTGGTGTACATCGGCCCGGAGGACCGTTTGGGGGTCGAGCCGCAGCCGCGCCGACAGCGAGGCGTCGTGGAGGCCTTGGGCAGCGTAGGTCACCGGGAAGTAGTCCATCATGCCGTAGAAGGCATGGTTGGTGGCGAAGAGCGTGTTGAAGGTCTGACGTGTGGCGTCGCCGGGTGTGGCATCGCCGCTGAGGATGGTGTAGAGGCCGCTGACCTCGAGCGGAAGGCCAAGGTCAAACACGCGGCCTACCTTGGCGCTCACGAGGTAGGCGCGGATGTCCGCCATGTTCATGGGCGCAGCGCGGTTCTTCCCGAGCTGACCGATGACTTCGGCATCGTAGCGCCAGGAGCCCTGCTGGCCGTTGGCGCGCACGCCCGTCGTGGTGCGTTCGAGAGGCCGGAACGCGGCCATGTCGGCCGTGGCGCTGGCGCGGTTGTTGTCGTAGACGGCAAAGCCCGAGAGGGCGTGGCCCTCCGCCACATCGAACGTAGCCTGCACCGCCGCGAGGTTTTGCACGGCATCCGGGCTTTGCTCCAGCCGCGCCGCAAACGCCAGCGCCGTCACGCGCTGGGCTGCGTGCCGCACACTGACGGCATCGAACGAGCGCCCCACGTTGCTCCAGCCCAGGCTGCCGATGAGGCGCTGGTTACCCAGCACCAGCTCCTGGCGGCCAAAGCGAACAGACGTTGACGTGCCGCCGATGTCTTGGATATCCACGTAGGCTTGGTGCAGTCCGATGGCATCGGCGGAGGCGTCGAGGGTGCCGCGGCCACGACTCGGGTCGCCCCCACCAAACACGCGGGCGTCTTGTACCTGCACCAAGGCCGCCATCCCGTCGCCGGGTTGAAACGTCACGGCCAGGCGCGTGCGCAGCAGGTGGTTGTTGTTGGCGGAGGTGGAGGGTCGGCGCGCGTCGGCGGTGCTGCGGTGGCGCACCTCGCCGCTGAGCGTCCATCGCTCGGCCTGCACCCGCTCAATCGCCGGGCGGATCTCGTCGAGGTAAGCCGACAGCTGGGCCACAACGCGCTGCAGTTCGTCGTACTGCTGGTCTTGCCCGTCATCCTCGGCGCGGTCGGGTTGCTGTGCAGCCAGCGCGGCAACCTGTCGGCTGAGGTCTTGGACCTCGCGCTGCAGCCGGGTAAACTGGGACTCGGCATCGACCTGGGCGGCGAAGAGGGCGGCGTGCTGATGCTTCAACTCGGAAAATATCGCCGCCGTGGCGGCAACGGAGTCAGCTTGGCTCTGGGCCTCGTACTCGAGGACGAGCCGCAACGCCCGCACCTCATTTTGCATGCGCGCAAGGTGCTGATCGCGCTGGGTCCGCTCTTGCGCCACGGCATCGCGTAACGACGTTTCGAGCTTAGCAATGGTTCGGTACAGTGTTTCGGCGTCTTGCGCCTGGCTGGGTACGGCAAGCAGCAAGGCCGCAAGCACGGCGAAACCCACTCCCCTACACACCCACATAAACTGGTACATCGCGTAACTACGGTTGGTTTGGTATGGACAACGCGGCCTTGGACAAATTGCACGCCTGCTTCTCACTTCCACAGCCCAGACAAGCCTAGCCTCATCTGTTGCGCTTATGCCGTCGCGACCTCGGGTTCTCTGGACGCCATGCGGATGACCTCGCCCACGTCGAGGATGAGGATGACGCTGCCGTCGCCCATGATGGTGGAGCCCGAGATGCCGCGCGTCTTCTTGAGGTAGCTCCCCAGCGACTTGATGACGATCTCTTTCTGCCCCACGAGCCCATCGACTACGATCCCCACGCGGTGCTCCGCCAAGCCGATGATGACGGCATAGCGATGCTCGGCGGCCTCCTGGTCGGGCACATCGAGCAGGTTCTTGATCTGGAGCAGCGGCATCACCTGCTCGCGCAGGCGGATGACCTCGTGCCCGTTGATGGTCTCTACGTTCTCCTCTTCGATGGCCACCACCTCGATGACGGCGTGCAGCGGCACGGCGTACGTCTCGCGGGCTACGCGCACCATCAGGCTCTGGATGATAGCGAGTGTCAGCGGCAGCTTGAGCGTGAACGTGGTGCCCTCGCCCAGCACTGAGTCGATGGTGACGGTGCCGTTGAGGCGGGTGATGTTGGTCTTCACGACGTCCATGCCCACGCCCCGGCCCGAGACCTGGCTGAGCTGCTGCGCGGTGCTGAAGCCCGGGCGGAAGATGATGTTGAACGCCTCGGCGTCGGTAAGCTCGTCGGCCTCGCGCTGCGTCATCAGGCCCTTCTCTACGGCCTTCGCACGCATCCTGTCGGCGTCGATGCCGGCGCCGTCGTCTTTGAGGCGGATGACAATGTGGTTGCCTTCGTGCGCGGCCGAGAGCAGCACATTGCCCTTGGCGGGCTTGCCAGCCGCCACACGCGCCTCGGGCGACTCCACGCCGTGGTCGCAGGCGTTGCGGATCAGGTGCACGAGCGGGTCGCCGATCTCTTCGATGAGCGACTTGTCCACTTCGGTCTCCTCGCCTTCCAGCACCAGGTTGATCTGCTTGCCGAAGCCACGCGCCAGGTCGCGCACCATGCGCGGGAAGCGGCTGAAGACGCGGCCGATCTGCACCATGCGCGTCTTCATGACGGCGCCCTGCAACTCGCTGGAGATAAAGTCAATCTGTGTGGTGGTGTCGCGGAGGGCTTGAATCAGCTCCTCGGTGTTGGTACCGCTGTGCACGTCTTCGACCACTTGCAGCAGGCGATTCCGACCCAGCACCAACTCACCCACGAGGTCCATCAGGCTGTCCAAGCGGTCCACTTCCACGCGGATGGTCTCTGAGCGTTTGGGTGCGGCCTTATCGCTTTTCTCGTTGGCCTTGGCAGGCGCGGCAGCGGCTTTGGCCGTCTCCTTGGGTTGAGCGGCGGGCAGCACCTCTGGTGTAGCGGCGTCAGCAGCCAGCGCGGCATCTGGGGGCGCGGCATCGATGGCGACCGATGCCGCCTCGGGCTTCTGACTGGCGTCGTAGGTGCCATCGGCCATCGCGTTGAGCGCCGTGATGGTCGGCTCCAGGTGCATCCGCACCAGCTGCCGCTCTTCCACCTGCTTGACCAAGCTCTTCATCTGATCAAACGCCAGCAGCATGACGTCCATCATGGCCGGGTTGAACGTGAGCTGGCCACGCCGGATGCGGTTGAGCACATCCTCAAAGTGGTGCGCCAGGTCGGTCAGCTGCTTGAGGCCGAGGAAGCTCGACGTGCCCTTCACCGTGTGCACGGCGCGGAAGACGCCGTTAACCAGGTCGGGGTTATCGCTGCCATGCTCTAGCAGCAGCAGGTCGTTGTCGAGGTCGTCAAAGATCTCGTGCGTCTCCACCACGAACGCGTCGATGATCTCCAGCATGTCCTCCGAGAAGACGGCGGAGCCATCGATGGGCTCGCCGACGCCCTCGGGCACCGCGACCCCACTGGTTTCGGTGCCGGACACCGTCGTTTCTGGAACTGGAGCAGGTGCAGGCGTGGGCGTCTCGGCGGCGGCCTCTGCTTGCTCAGGCGCTGTCTCGCCGTTGCCAATCGTCACGAGCTTGCCGATGATACCACTCAGATCGATCTCGACGATGTGGCGGTCTTCGACCTGTTGTAGCAGCACCTTCACCGTGTCAAACGCCTCCAGCATGACGTCCATCATGTTGGCGTTGAACGCGAGCTCACCCCGACGCAACCGGTTGAGCACATCCTCGAAGTGATGGGTCAGCTCAGTGACCTGCGTCAGGCTCAGAAACCCCGAGGTGCCCTTGATCGTGTGGACGCCTCGGAAAATGCGGTTGACCAGATCGGCGTCCTCGGCGTTGGTTTCGAGGAGCAGCAGGTCGTGGTCGAGGTCTTCGATCAAATCCTGGACTTCCACGAGGAAGCCTTCAACGATCTCGACCATGTCATCGGCGAGGATGGGATGTGCAGCCATGTTGGTTTGCTGTGGGGTTGTGCAGACGATAATCGATAGAACTACAGCCGCGTGCGGCTCTCCGGCGATGATCGGCCTGCTTCGCCCGCCAACGATGGCTGTGTAGCGCGTAAAGCGTAGATCGGTGCCTGGATAGGTGCCTTATCGGTCGGTCTACCCCGTTTTTAAGTCGCTACGGCCGCTGTCCCGTTGGTTTTCCGTTTTCGTCTCAGCACGGACTGCCTCAGTGCCGAACGACTCGGTGCCGAACGACTCGGTGCGAATAGTCTCACGGTGAGCTTGGCGTGCTGTTTGCCTGCTCTCTGTTCTCATCACCCCGCGTCTTTCGCTCATGCTTCGCGTTGCTTTACTGCTCGGCCTTGCCGTTGCTGCCCCGTTCGTCGCCGTTGGCCAGACTGTGCGCTCCGACGTGCGCGGGCCATCGGTAATGGTCCACGTGCAGCAGCTGATGCACGCCAACCTGTTCGGCACCAACCTGCCAGCGTCCATTGCCTCAGCGGGGCGCGAGACGCTGTGGGGCCTGGGCGGCGGCCTGCACGTCGGCTACGGCCTCACGCAACGCACCGCCCTCTTCGCCACGCTCGACGCCACCGCCGTGGAAGCCGCGTTAGCGCGCTACTACCTGTTGCACGCTGACTTGGGTGTGCGCTTGACCTGGCACTCGTGGTCCACACCTACTCGTCCTTACCTCGACCTAGCGACCACGGTTCGCTCCGCAGAGACGCAGTTCGACGGGCGGCGCATGACCGCCATCGGCCCCGGTTTCACGACGGGCGTCGGCATCCAGCATTTCCTCACCCAATCGCTCGGCATCGACTACGGCATCCGCATCACGGTAGGCCGCTACGCCGACCTCGACGTGCCGGGCACAGCCGAGCCAGTGACGTTCGAGGCCACCTCCATCCGCTACCGCCTCGGCCTCGTGTGGTTTTACTAAGCCGCTGGGCTGCGCTATACAATCCGATTGGCGGCCCCTGCTTTTGTGCGACGGCGTGTGTAAGTTGGGCGCGTCCTACCCTGATCCAACCGTCCCTGCCTCGATGCCTACGCGCCGCACGTTTATCCAGCACGCCGCCCTCGGCACGGCCGCACTCGCCGCCACACCGTTCGCCTCCGTCTACGCCCACACGTCGCGCACGCGCCGCCAGAAGATCGGCATCGCGCTCGTGGGCCTGGGCTACTACAGCCGCGACCTGCTGGCTCCAGCCCTGCAGGAATGCTCGGATTGTTACCTCGCAGGCGTGGTGACGGGCACGCCGAGCAAAGCCGAGGAGTGGATGGCCGAGTACGACATCCCCGAGGGCAACGTCTACGACTACGACAGCTACGATCAAATCGCCAACAACGACGCCATCGACGCGGTCTACGTGGTGCTCCCCAACGCGCTGCACGCCGAATACACCATCCGCGCCGCCAACGCAGGCAAGCACGTCATCTGCGAGAAGCCGATGGCGATGAACACGGCGGAATGCATCCAGATGATGGACGCGTGTGCGAAAAACAAGGTGAAGCTCAGCATCGGCTACCGGATGCAGTTTGAGCCGCACACGCAAGCCGTCATGGCGATGGGCCAGGAGCAGCAGTTTGGCCCTGTGCGCCACGTGATTGCCGTGGCAGGCTACCGCGAGGGACGGCCTGAGCACTGGAAGACCAACGGCCCGATGGGCGGCGGCGCAATGATGGACATGGGCGTATACCCGCTGCAGGGCGCACGCTACGTCTTGGGCGAAGAGCCCATCCGCGTGATGGCGCAGACCACGTATCAGCGTCCCGAAATGTTTGAAGGCCGCGCCGACGAGACCACGATGGTGCAGCTTGAATTCCCCAGCGGCGCCGTGGCGCAGCTCACGACGAGCCTGGGCTTCGGCGGCAACTACCTCAAGGCGCGCGCGCAGCAAGGCTGGTTCGAGCTGGAGCCGTTCTCGTCGTACGGCGGCATCACCGGGCGAAGCTCCGACGGCCCCATCGACTTCCCGGCCGTCAACCAGCAGGCGGTGCAGATGGACGACCAAGCCCGTAGCATCCGCGACGACCAGCCGATGCGCGTGCCCGGCCTCGAAGGCCTGCTCGACATGCGCGTGGTCGATGCGGTCTATGCCTCTATCGCCTCGGGCAACGCCGTCGAGCTCGATCCCTGGAGCTAACCCTCCTGAAGTTGCAGAAAGGCCCGGCCTGAACGACCGAGCCTTCCTACTCTCTCTCCGTTACAGCGCACTGAATACGCTGCATGCTGTAGAGATCGGCTGGAAGCGCCAACGTTTAACTGCGGCGCGTAATTTTCTCACCCGATGGCTCCTTGCGTGCACATTACGGGCGCCATCCGACCGTTTTTCATGGTCTTGGGCGGATCATCCGGCTATTTTGCGGGCGTGTTCTCTATCTCACGCCTGACCCATGCGCCGCGTCCTGTTCGTCTGCACCCATAACTCGGCCCGCTCTCAGATGGCCGAAGGACTGCTCCGGCACCATTACGGCGACCACTACGCTGCCTACAGCGCGGGCACCGAGCGGACGTTTGTGAAGCCGCCTGCTATCGAAGCCATGCGCCGCGCAGGCATCGACATCACGGCGCACACGTCGAAAACGGTAGACGACCTGGCCCACATCGCGATGGACTACGTGGTGACCGTCTGCGACTCGGCGCGCGAGGCATGCCCCTACGTGCCGTCGAAGTACGCGACGTTCCATCAGCGCTTTTGGGATCCGTCCAACGCCGAGGGCGATGACGAGGCCAAAGTCCGCGCGTTTGAACAGGTTCGCGACGAGATACGTGCATGGATCGACGTCACCTTCGCCCCCGAAACAGGCCGCCTGTACCGCTCATGAGAGGCCCACTCGCTTTCGCCACCTTGCTGCTCTGCGCGACCTCGACGCTCGCGCAGCCCACTGACACCACACGCGTCGTGCTGCCAGATGTGCAGGTGGAGGCCGCACGCGGCGCCTTCGGCGTGCAGGCCTCGCCGTATGCCGTCACGCTGCAGTCACGCTCGACCGAGACGCTCGACACCCGCACCGACGCCGCGCTCACCACCGCGCTGCGCCTCCTGCCCGGTATCTGGATGGGCGACCGCGGCCACTTTGCCATTGGCGAGCGCTTGAGCATACGCGGCATGGGGTGGCGTGCCAACTTCGGCGTGCGCGGCGTGCAGGTGCTGCTCGATGGCGTCCCCCTCACGATGCCCGACGGCCAAGCGATCCTCGACATCGCCGACCCGAACCAGCTTCGGCAAGTAGAACTGATTCGCGGCCCGTCGGCGCTGTTCTGGGGCAACGGCAGCGGCGGCGTGCTCGCGCTGACGACGCTGAGCGATGCCGCACCAAGGCTACGGCTGCGGGCGATGCGCGGCTCGTTCGGGCAGCAGCACCTGCTCGCGGAATCGGGTGTCACCTTGGGCGAGGTCAACGTGCATGGCTACCTCTCCGACCTGCGCCAGGACGGCTACCGGGCGTACAGCACGGGGCGCTTCACGCGTGCGGGGCTGCGGGCGAGCACGTCCTTCTCCCCTGCCACAACGCTTCGCCTCACCGCCGCCTTCGCCGACCAAGACGCCGATAACCCCGGCGCCATCAACCAGGAGCAAGTAGATGCCGACCGCCGATCGCCGCGCGACCTCAACGTGACGCGGCAAGCCGCCAAGTTCAGCCAGCAGGTGCAGGGCGCACTCCAGCTTGAGCATCGGCTGACGGCGGGCACGCTCTCAGCAACGGCGTGGGTGCTCAACCGCGACCTCGACAACCCGCTCACGTTCACCTACATCGACCTCAACCGACTGGCCTACGGCACGCGGCTCAGCTGGCAAGGCACCGCCGAGCGCTGGCGCTGGGGCCTGGGCCTCGACGCCTCGCTCATGGACGACGACCGCCTCAACCTGCCCAACAACGACGGCACCCCAGGCGATGCGCCCACGCTGGACCAGCGCGAAACCGTCAGCAACGTGGCAGGCTCCGGCTACGCTACCTACACGCTGACCGATGCCGTTTCCATCAACGCGGGGGTGCGCTACGACGCCATCCGGTTCGAGCTAGAAGACAACCTATTGGACAACGGCGACCAGTCCGGCAGCCGCTCGTTCGACGCGCTCAGCCCCGGCCTGGGCCTCAGCGTCCAGCCTGCCAGCGTGACGTACTACGCCAATGTGCGCACCGCCTTCGAGACCCCGACCACCACCGAGCTCGTCAACCGCCCCGACAACCAGAGCGGCTTCAACCCCGACTTGAACCCCTCGCGTATTTTCGGCGGTGAGATCGGCGCACGCGGCGCGTTGGGCAATCTGTTTCTCGACGTCGCCCTGTACGCTGCAGATGTCAGCGACCGCCTCCAGCCTGCAGAAGCTGAGGATGGACGGACCTACTTCCAGAACAGCGGCGGGACCACGCACCGCGGCATCGAAGTCGCCGTGCTGTGGGCGCCTACGCCGCAGCTCACGCTGGAGGGCACGGGCAGCACCAACCGCTACCGCTTCGACACGCTCGACGCCACCCTGCCCGGCTTGCCCACGACCCAGGCCAGCTTCGCAGCTACGTACAACGCTGACTTCGGCGTGGCGCGGCTCAGCTCCCAGCATGTGCCCAGCTACTTCGTCGACGACGCCAACACCATCGAGACGCCCGGCTATACCCTGCTCGACCTCGACCTCAGCCTAACGGCGCTGTCGTTTGGCGATGTGCAGCTGCAGCCCACCGTGCGGATGGGCAACCTGCTGGATGCCACGTACAACGGCGCGGTCATCATCAACGGCTTCGGCGGCCGCTTCTTCGAGCCCGCCCCCGGGCGTACGGTTCAGGTAGCGCTCACGGTGACGCTGTAGGCTTACAGCGAGGGCTCTGCGCTGAGGTGCTGATTCAGGAAGGCCTTGGCCCGTACCCAGTAGCGGTTGGCCGTCCGCACCGAGAGGTCCAACACGTCGGCAGCTTCGTTCATGGTAAACCCCGTAAAAAAGCGGAGTTCTACGAGTTGGGCCAACGTCGCATCGTAGCGCTTGAGGTCAGCCAGGGCCTCGTCGAGGGCTTCCAGGCGATCTTCATAGGCAACGGCCGGGCTGTTGTAGTCCGTCAGGGCTACGCGCTCCCATTTGCCCCCGCGCTTAGCCCGTCCGCGGCGGCGGGCGTGGTCCACGAGGATGCGCCGCATGGCTCTACTGGCTATAGCGATGAAGTGACGGCGATCCTGCCATTCGAAGTCAGCGCCTTGTGTGAGCTTGATGTAGGCCTCGTGTACCAACGCCGTCGGCGCCAGCGTATGGTCGGGGCGCTCGTTGTGAAGATGGTAGCGCGCCAAGAACCGCAGTTCGTCGTAGAGCTGAGGTAGCAGCGCATCGCGCGTGGCGTCATCGCTTGCAGCCAACGTCGCCGCCTGAAGCACCGTATCTACTAGCGTTGCTGGGGCTGGTGGTGTAGCCATGCGGGTGACGTGAACGTGCGATTTATCGTGGTAGGTATCAGGCGCGAGCGGGGTCGTATGGTACGG
>JBCCMF010000126.1:0-11736 GCA_039026435.1 Bacteroidota bacterium | reverse complement strand
GGCTGATGTGCCCGGTTTTGTGAGATGGCTTAATCGTACGTCGCTGCTTACTCATAACATCCAGAACTGGATAAACCTATAAATTTGGCCTACGGGCCTACAGGTTGATATATGCGGTACGCCATTATCGGTTCGTTGAGAGCTTCCCAAACCGATTGGCGTCGGGACGTCAAGCAGTCTTAGATTGCTCACGCAACGAGCAATCACAAATCGCCATGACCCTCTTCGAGAAAATCGCGGCCCGCGAGATACCCGCGGACATTGTCCACGAGGATGAGCAATGCTTGGCCTTCCGCGACATCAACCCGGTGGCGCCCACGCACATCCTGATCGTACCCCGCAAGCCAATTCCCACGCTCAACGACTTGACGCCAGACGACGAGCCGCTGATGGGGCATCTGTTCCTGGTGGCGCAGCGCTTAGCGGCTCAGGAAGGGCTCACGAAAGGCTACCGCACGGTGATCAATTGTGGCGAGGAGGGCGGTCAGTCAGTATACCATATCCACCTGCACCTCATCGGCGGGCGAAAGATGACATGGCCGCCCGGTTGATGCTGCGCGGTACGGTGTGTGGCTTCATGAGGGGTACAGCAACCTGGGGCAGGCTGACGGTTCTTGGAGATGTCCTTCTCGAGCAAAACCCTCGAAAGCCATGCGCCAGCCGTACGCCCGATTTGTCGTTATGACGCTGCTCCTCGGAGCGAGTGTCGCCTGCACCTCAAGCCACCAGCCAGAACCCGCCGTGCTGACGCTGCACATCGCAGAGCAGATCCACTTGGACGGCGAGGTTGTAGAACTGCAAACCCTAACCGAGTACCTTTCGGAATCCGCCACAAAACAGCCCACCTACATCATTTACGAGGTAGCGCCCGAAGCACCCATGGCCGTCTTCAACGGTGCCATGCGGCGTCTGCGGGACGCTGAGGTGGCAGGCATCCGCGCAGCACAAACCGTCGGTAGTTTTCAGCCCGCAGTGCTCCGCTAGCGGCTGGCCTTGCGCTCCTCGTACAGCAGCATGCCTTGTTCGTCGAAGAACTGGAAAGCGGCTGATGCTCCCGAACGGTCTGGAGCTAAGGTGAGCATCAAAAAGCCACCCGACGCCTCGCCTACACGCTGCACGTAGTGCTGCACGATCAGGCTGTCGGGGTTGGTGGAGTTATCGTCGCCAGCGAGGCGTCCGGCGCGTGCGTTGTTGTCGACGAGGGCGCCCGTGGAGAACTCTTCGATGCCGCTGGGATGGGTGGCATGGTACTGCCAGTGGCGGTCGCCGCAGATGAGGTAGAGGCCGCTGCCCACGAAGTCGTTTTCCACAAGCCAATCGAAGAACGCATCGCCCTCATGGCGGAAGCCGTCGGGGTTGGTGTGGTTGTCGCGCTTGTACGCATCGTCGGGGCCGACGAGTGGGGTAGGCGAGACGATGACCTTGAACGCGGCGTCGCTGGCGAGGAGGGTGCGTTGGAGCCAGGCGCGCTGCTCGGCGCCCCAGAGCGTCTTGCCGGGGCCGTCGGGCATGGCGTTGGGGCTGCGGTAGTCGCGACCCTCCAAGAACCACAGCTGGAGGGCGCGGCTCATGCGGTGTGTGCGGTAGGTGACCGCAGCGGCCGCGTCGGGATCGACCACGGGCAGTTGCTCGGTGAAGCTGCGGACGCCCAGCGCGTGCGAGATCGGGTGCTCCATGTGCGGGTCGCTGTCGTTGGCGCGGTGGTCGTGGTCGTCCTTCTGCCAGTATGTGCCCACCTGCGCGAACAGGTCGCGGTAGCGCGGCTGCACGAACTGGAGGTGATACTTGCGGCGGATCTCGGCTTCGGTGACGGCCGCTTTGCCGCCGAACCAGCCGAGCGCAGGCGTCTGTCCACGGGCGATGGCGCGCTCCATATCGACCTCGGCGGGGTGGTCGAAGTAGACGTTGTCGCCTGTGCCCACGAAGTAGTCGGGCTGGAGGTCGGCGATTGCGGCGAGGGCGGGGTAGCCGAGCGCCTTGTCGGGGCCGTCGTAGGCGGCCGTGCTGTCGTAGCGGCCGAAGTGGAAGTGGTAGTAGTTCATGCCCGTGGTGAAGACGATGCGCGTGGCACCGGGGGCCTCGCCGTGGAGCGTGCGGAACGTGGCGGGTGCGGTGCGCGCTGTCTGCTCGGTGTCGTGCCCGTATTCGAGCTGGTATTGGTAGCGCGTGCTAGGTTGGAGGGCGCGGGCCACCGTTTTGATGAGGTAATCGGCGGTTGAGTCGGCGGTGATCCAGGCTGAGGTGGCGGTGTCGGCATCGGCGGTCCACCAGAGGAAGCGTGCGACGCCGGGCGAGCCGGGTACGCGCCCATCCACAAGGCCGGAGTGCGCCGTCAGGCGGCTCTGCAGGATGGCCGAGGTGGCGGTGACCTCGCCCACCATCGCTCCCTGCGCAGTGTGAAGCGGAGGAGGCGTCTCGGTACATCCAAAGAGGACCACGGTGGTGAGGAGCGCCAGCAGTCGGGTCATGGCAGCGTCTCGATGTAGCGGATGAGGCTTTCGACCTGTATGTCGTTCAGGATGCCCGCGTACGAGCCCATCGACACCTGGTAGCCCGCTACGACATCGGCGGCGGGTTCGAGGATGGCGCGGCGCAGGTAGGACTCGTCGGCTAGGACGACGGTGCTGTCGGCGAGCAGGCGTTCGCTGCCGAAGAGCGCCCAGAACGGCGGCCCCGCACGGCCCGTCTGGCTGCGCTCCACGGCGTGGCAGCCGACACACGCGTAGTCTTGCGCGAGCTTGGCACCTTGGGCAGCCGTCGCCTCGCTCACATTCGCCACAGCGAGCGTCGACAGCGCCTCGGCCGACGGGTTGGGCAGGCGCACATCGGCAAAGCCTTCAGCGGCGAGGTCGAGGTCGCCGACGTCGTGGACAGTGAACGCCAGCGTGTTGGCGAGCGGCGTGCCGTCGGCGTGCTGCACGGCGTAATCGACTTGCATCTGCATGACGGGCTGGAGGTCAGGGACGGCGAGCAGGACGCGGGTGCCGGACGCATCGGGAAAGGCGCCCAGGACGGGCAGCACCTCTTGGCCGGGCGAGCCGTCGCGGCGGAAGTGGCCGGAGCCGTAGGCGTCGGTGCGCTGGTAGGCCCAACGCTGCACGGTGAAGCGGCTTACGTCGAGCGCCGTCGTGTCCAGCGGTTGGCCGAAGTCGAGCACGAGCCCTTGCGTGCCTGCGGCAAAGCCGTCGAGGAGCGGCGCGGGTTGCCCCGTGTAGCGCAGCCGAGCCAGGCCGCTGACGTGCTCGGCGCGGGAGTCCCAGATCTGGAAGCCGGCCATGTACAGGTGCCCGTCGGCGGGGTTGACGGCGGCTTTCTGGAGCGGCGCGTCGTACGCCAGCGGCACCCGCTGCACGCCGCCCGTGGAGGGGGAGACGTTGGGGGCAAGGAGGTGCTCAAACAAGCCCGGGAGCGTGTACGACAGATGGAGGAGGGCGCCGTTGAGTGGGCCGAGCCGATTAGTGGTGGCCCATACCTGACCGGCCGCCGAGGGCTCTACGTTGTGCGGGATCCACGTGACGGGCGGCGTTGGGTCGAGCGCATCGGTGCGGTCGGTAGAGGGCGCGACGCCGTAGAAGTGCCCGGGTTGTACGTGGTAGAGCGGTGTGGCGGGAACGGAGTGACCCTGCTGATCGGTGGCGGTGACCAGGCCTGTTTGAGGGTGGACGCCCAGGTACGGTTCCCGGAAGCCGTCGGCCAGCACCGAGACGTCCCGCCCGTCGGCGCTGACGGCGAGGACGCGGCCGCTGTGCGGACCGCCCGCACGGAAACCGGGGCGTATGCCCGCGCTGGTGCGGGGGCCAGCGTCCAGCGCTGACCCCTTCGACAGGTAGAAGCCGCCGCCCGGCCGGGCCACCATGTCCAGCGGAAACTCGCGGGACTCCACCGTTTGCACCGCGCCCGTGCTGAACGCATGGTAGACGTCGGCCTCGCCGTCGCCATTGCGGTCCTCCAGACGCACGATGCCCTCGCGCCCAAACACGTAGACCTCGTCATCGACCACCTGCACGCTCATCGGCTCGGCCAGTCCTGACGCAAAGCGCTTCCAATTCAATCGACGCAGGTCGTCGTCGATCCCGTCGATCAGCCACACGTCGCCCTCATAGGTGGTGGCTACGGCCTGACCATCGGCGAAGAAATCGACGGCCGAGACGCGCACGTTGCGCCGCCAGGGGTTGGGCAGCGGCAGCGCGAGGCGGTCGGCGACGAACGCGGCGGTGTCGGGGGCGATGGCGCCGCGCGTGACGACGGGCTCTAGCCAGCGTGCCGGGCCGCCCGCGTCAAGGTCGGGCCAGGTCACCTCGGGTAGCGCAACGGCTTGGAGGTCGGGCATCTGTGGCGCCGGGCCGCGCCAGGTGAGCAGGCGGGCAGTGAGCGGGACGTCGCTGGGCGGCAGCGTGAGCGTGACGTAGCGGTTCTGCTCCACGCGCAGTGTGGCCTCCGGATACATGGCATCGCGGACGATCAGTGTGTTGGCTGTGCGTGTGGCCATCACCACCTGCTCGGCGCGTTGGTTGACGAGCTGCGTGCCGAGCACCTCGGCCAGGACGAGCGTCAGCGCCGTGTCGCGCGGCGCAACCTGCAGCGTGCGGACAGCGACGGCGTGGCTATCGACGACGAGGGCATCGACCTGCTCTAGCACCCGCGCCCCTCGGATGCTGTAGTCGAGGACGGCGCGGTCGCCGTGGACGTGCACGCCGTTCCACGTGCCGATGCTGCTGGGTAACGGGCCGCGCCCGGCTTCGTCGGGGTTGGGGCCTTCGAGGCGCGGGTCGATGAACGGGGCCATGTCGGTGAGCCAGCCGGGGTAGACGCCTGTTGCCAGCATGGGGGGCTGGCGCAGGTGGACGGCGCCGTTGCGCTTGTTGCCGGGCTCGTGGTAGGAGACGTGGGGCATGGCGAGCAGCGCCAGCGTCGAGTCGCCCGTCCATGCGGCAGCCATGCGGAGGAGGTCCGTGTCGAACAGCCAGTACGTCTCGTCGCCCGCGGGCAGCACGAGGCCGCGCGCCACGCGGTTGCGCGGTGCGAAGTCGGTGCCGAGCGTGTCGAGGATGACGGTGGTGGTGAAGAACGGGAAGTCGGGCTCGACGAAATCGGCAAAGCCGGGCTCGGGCGGATCGGGCGCCGCGCAGCCGACAAGCAGCGCCAAACAAACGGTACAGAACCAACGCATCAACACCAACACACGGGCAACAGGAACGGTGAGCCGCAACATACGGGCTCGGCGTCCCACCCTCAAGGCGAAGCCTCGGCGATAATCATCTCGGCATAACGCGTCGCCGTGTTCACCGCCGTACCTTGCTTGCAAAGCCGACTTTCAACCTTGTACCTGCTGACCCTAGACTCGTAGTCAACTTTGGGAAATGATTGTGCGATCGAGTTTGTCATCCCGAGCGGAAGCCAACGGCTGTAGCCGAGGGATCTCCCCCGTTCAAGAATTGCATGACCTAAAAGTGGGAGATCCCTCGGCTTCGCTCGGGATGACAAAATGGGGCGGCGTGCTGCACTCAGATTTCCAGAGACAGTATCAGTCATGCCCAACTGCCCCCTCCAGGCGGCCTAAGAAAGAAGGAGTTGGGTGCTCACCCGTACGTATCGAAGACGTGCGCTGTGATTTTGCGATAGCTATGACCTTCGACTTGAGACCTTCTGACCCTAGCCCCAACCATGCCTGAACCCCTTGCGCTGCATCCCGATCGCTACTTCGATGCCGAGCCCAGCATCCGTAGCATCGCCCGCGCCTTGTATGCCGTCACGCGCGATCTGCCCATCGTGGGGCCGCACGGGCACGTCGATCCCGCGATCCTCGCTACAGACGCACCGTTCCCCGAGCCGACGGCGCTGCTCATCATCCCAGATCACTACATCTTTCGGATGCTGTACGCGCAGGGCATCCCGCTCGAAGACCTCGGCATTCACACGCAGGACGGTACATCCGTTGAGGCCGACCCGCGTGTGATCTGGCAGCGGTTCGCCGAGCACTACTACCTGTTCGCCGGGACGCCCACGGGCGCGTGGCTGACGCACGAGCTGGTCGAGGTCTTCGGCGTCCGCGAGAAGCTCGACGGCACGACGGCGATGGCAATCTACGATCAGCTCGACGCGCACCTCAAGACCGACGCGTTCCGCCCGCGTGCCCTCTTCGACCGGTTCAACATCGAAACGCTCACCACCACCGATGCCGCCACCGACACGCTCGAACACCATGTGGCGATCGAAGCCTCGGGGTGGAGCGGCGATGTGCGGCCGTGCTTCCGCCCCGATGCGCTCTTCCGCATCGGCTGGCCGGGCTGGACCGAGCAGATAGCCGCGCTCAGCGCGTTGGTCGGCGAAGAGGTGGGCGATTACGCGGCGTTCATCCGCGCGTTGGAGCAGCGCCGCACGTTCTTTCGCGCCCTCGGCGCCTTCGCTACCGACCACGCCGTCGTGGAGCCCTACACGCACCGTCTGAGCGATGCCGAGGCCGACCTGATCTTCCAACGCGCCCGCTCGGGCGAAGCCAGCGCCGTCGACCAGTCGGCGTTCGAGGCGCACATGCTGATGGAGATGGCGCGGATGAGCAGCGAGGACGGCATGGTGATGCAGATCCACCCCGGCTCGTACCGCAACCACAACGCCGCCGTCTACGCGCGCTTCGGCCTCGACAAGGGCGCCGACATCCCCGTGACCACGGAGTTCACGCGCAACCTGCACGCGTTGCTGCGCGACTACGGCAACCACCCTAACTTCCGGCTGGTGCTCTTCACGCTCGACGAGGCTACGTACAGCCGCGAGCTGGCGCCACTGGCTGGGCACTACCCGGCGCTCCGCCTCGGCCCAGCGTGGTGGTTTCACGACAGCATCTTCGGCATGACGCGCTACCGCGAGCGCGTGACCGAGACGGCCGGCATCTACAACACGGCGGGCTTCAACGATGACACGCGCGCCTTCTGCTCCATCCCCGCCCGGCACGACCTCTCGCGCCGCGTGGACGCCAACTTCCTGGCGCGGCTCGTGGCCCGTCATATCATCGACCGCGCCGACGCCGAGCGCATGGCCAAGGCCTTGGCCTATGACCTTGTAAAAGAAACCTATCGCCTCTAGACTTGGCTTCCCAATCTGTCGTTTTTTCTGTTGATGCATCCTCGCCGTTAACCCGACTTGTCCCCATGCGCATCTCCGCTCTCTTCGGCTTAGTGCTGGCCGTCAGCCTCCTGGGCTGCGACCCAGGCAATGATGACCAAACGGCGGTCTTCGTCACGCTCCTCGGCACGGACACGCTCGCCGTTGAGCAGTTCACCTACGAGCCCGACGGCCTGCGCGCCAAGGTCGTGCTGCGTACGCCCACGACGACGGTGCAAGACTACCGCCTCATGCTCTCGCCCGAGGGTGACTTCCAGCGGATGGATGTGGCGGTAGCGCCCCCTGGCCAGGACACGACGCTCCGCCGCACCTTCGAACTCATCGGCGACAGCCTGCGCCTGACGCAGACCCGCGACGGCGAGGCGACGACGCGCATGCTCGCAGGCAGCGCCGACATGCTGCCGTTCATCGACATGGTGCATTGGCCGTTCGAGCTGATGTTGAGCCGAGCGTACACGGCGGCGCAAGACACCGTCATCCAGCCGCTGTTCACGGGTGGGCGCACGCTGCCCTTCCGCCTGACCCGCACAGGCGACGGCACGATGGAAGCTCGCCACCCGTCGCGAGGGCCGATGCAGGTCGCCGTGGATGACGAGGGGAAACTGCTCCGCCTGGATGCAGGCGCCACGACGCGCAAGGTGGTCGTCACACGCCAGCCTAGCATGCGCCTCGACGGCGTGGCCCAGCGCTTTGCTCAGCGCGACGCCGCCGGACGGTCCTTCGGCGCGCTCTCCGGCCGCGGCGAGACCATCGCCACCGTGGACGGCGCCACTATCACCGTGGACTTTGGGCAGCCACTCCGTCGCGGGCGTGCCATCTGGGGCGCTCTCGTGCCCTTCGGCGAGGTGTGGCGGACGGGCGCCAACCGCGCCACGCACTTCACCACCACCGCCGACCTAGACGTTGGCGGCTTGGCCGTCCCCGCAGGCACCTACACGCTGTTCTCCATCCCCGAAGCCGACGGCGGCACGCTCATCATCAACAAGGAGACGGGGCAAGGCGGACGCTCGCACGACCCCGCGCAAGACCTTGGTCGCGTAAACGCCACCATCGCCAACCTGCCGAGCCCCGTCGAGGCGTTCACCATCGCCGTGCTCGACCTGCCTGAAGGCGGACAACTCCAAATCCAGTGGAACGAGAAGGCGATGGTCGTGCCGTTCAGCGTTGTGCCGTAGCGCTACGACGCCGCTTCCGCAGCAGCAAGCCCCGGGCGTAGCTCTAGCAAGTGTTTCAAGTCTAGAGCGTGCTTGTCGAGCCACTGTCCGAGGAGGGCTTTGACCTCGCTGGGACGTCCGGCGTCGAGGGCAGCGCGGGCGATGGCTTGGGCCTCGTCGAGACTCATCGCGCGGATGACTTGCTTAACCTCGGGCAGGTAGGTCGGCGAGACGCTGAGCTCATCCACGCCGATGCCCGTGAGCAGGATGGTGCCGCGTGGGTCGGCGGCGAACTCACCGCAGACGCTCACGGGGATGCCCGCCGCTTTGGCTGCTTGCACCGTCTGGTCGATGAGGCTCAGCACGGCGGGCTGGAGGCTGTCGTAGAGCGTGGCCACGAGGTCGTTGCCCCGGTCTACGGCCAGCGTGTATTGCGTCAGATCGTTGGTGCCGATGGAGAAGAAGTCGACGTGCGGCGCGAGCTGCTTCGCTCTCAGCGCCGCCGATGGCACCTCGATCATGATGCCCAGCGGCGTGTTGGGGTCGTAGGGGAGGTCGTCTTCGTCCAGGCTGGCGCAGACGCGGTCGTACACCGCGCGGAAGCGCAGCACCTCGTCGACAGTGCTCACCATCGGGACGAGGATGCGCATGGGACCGTGCGCCGAGGCGCGGAGGAGGGCGCGGAGCTGGGGCACGAGCAACTCGTCCTGCTTGTCGAGGAGCACGCGGATGCCGCGCCAGCCCAGGAACGGGTTCTGCTCGCGGTGGCTCATCGGCAGCATCTTGTCGCCGCCTAGGTCAATCACCCGGAACGTGGTCGAGTGCGGCGCCACCGCCTCGATCACCTTGCGGTAGGTCTGGTACTGCGCATACTCGTCGATGTGGAGGCGGCCGCGCAGTAGGAACTCCATCTCGGTACGAAACAGCCCGATGCCCTCCGCGCCGTACGTAGGCAGGACCTCCAGCTCCTCCTTGAACTCCAGGTTGGCCTTGAGCGCCACGTGGTGGCCATCGGTGGTCTCGCCGGGGAGGTGGGCGAGCTTGCGCTGCTCCAGCACGATCTGCTGGTAGCGCGTTTTGCGGTACTGATAGTGCGCCAGCGTAGCCTCGTCGGGCCGGAGGATGACGCGTCCCTCCACCCCGTCCACGATGGCGATGTCGCCGGGCTGGACGTGGTCGGTGATGCCGTGCATGCTGAAGACGGCCGGGAGGCCGAGTGCGCGCGCCATGATGGAGACGTGCGAGGTGGGGCCGCCGAAGTCGGTGGCGCAGCCCAGGATGCCGCGACGGCTGAACAGCACGATGTCGGCAGCGGTGAGCGTCTCCGAAATGACGATGGCGTCTTCTTGGATGCGCGAGAGCAGCTTCTCGCGGCGCAGGTGGCGGATGAGGCGTTCCTGCACGTCGAGGAGGTCGTGGGCGCGCTCGCGGAAGTAGGCGTTGTCGCTGGCCTCCATGATTTTGCGGTGCTTGCCCATCACCTCTTTCACGGCATAGGCCGCAGTATGCCGCTTTTCCTGGATGGCATCTACCACGGTGCCGTAGAGCGCCACGTCGCGCAGCATCAGCGACTGCGCCTCGAAGATGACCGCGCTATCGGCCCCGATCTTCTCTTGCGCCACGTTGGCGATCTTCTGCAGGTCGCGCTCGGCCCGTTGCACGGCTTGCTCAAACCGCTTGAGCTCGTGGTCCACCGCCTCGGGCGCAATCTGCTCCGCAGGGACCTGCGCCGTGGCGCGCCGATACAGGTAGACCGGCCCGATGGCGATGCCCGGCGAGACGCCGACGCCCGTGGCGCTATGCGCGGTATGCTCGTTCACACATTCCCCCTACTCGTTTGCTACTTCACTTCGCCGAAGCCCTCTTCAAACAGCTGAGATACGGCCGTTGCCGCCTCGGTCTCATCGGGACCGTCGAAGAGCAGCCGCAGCGTGGCACCGGGCTCGGCCGCCAGCGTCATCACGCCGATGATGCTCTTGCCGTTGATCTCGTAGCCGTCTTTCTCGATGTAGAACTCCGACTTGAATTTGGAGGCCGTGCGGACAATCATGGAGGCGGGGCGGGTATGCAGCCCCGCGCGGTTCACCACGGTCACTTCGCGTTCGGTCATGGCAGGCAGCGAATCACGTGAAACATGGGCAGATGCGGGGATGCAGTATAGCCATCCGCAGGGCGTGCCGCAAAGACTACAGTGTGCTCAGTAGAGCCGAGCTCGCATCGTCCCGATGAGGTCACGTAGCAGCGCCGTGGCGTCGGTGTCGGGCAGCACATCGAGCTCGTCGAGCGCCTCACCGTAGTAGCCTTCTGCCGTCTGTCGGGTCTGGTCGATGATGCCAAGGCGCAGCATCCGCTCGCGGGCGTCGTCCACCTGATCGGCGGGTAGCCCCTTGTCGTCCACGATGCGCTGGAACCACGCGTGGTCGTCGTCCTCGGCGCGCTCTAGGGCTTGCAGCAGCAGGTAAGCTTTCTTGCCCTCGATCAAGTCCCCGCCGACGCGTTTGCCCCATTTGGCGCTGGTCGTCATCAGGTCGAGCAGGTCGTCTTGGATCTGGAACGCTCGCCCCAGCGCCGCGCCTGCCGTGCGTAGCGCTGTCCGCTGTTCGTCTGTGGCGCCGCCCACGAGGCCGCCCAGTTCAAGCGAGGCGACCAGTAGCGCGCCGGTCTTGCCGTCGATCATGTCGAGGTACTCGGCCACGCTCACCCGCGGGCGCGTCTCGAACGCCATGTCGAGCATCTGGCCCTCGCAGAGCCGCTTCACCATGTGGTTGAAGGTGCGTAGCGCGTCGGGCAGGATGGCTGGTGGGAGCAGCGCGAGCTGTTCGTAGGCCACGAGGTAGAGGTAGTCTCCGCCGAGGATGGCGGTGCTGTCGTTCCAGCGGACGTGCAGCGTAGGGCGGCCCCGGCGCTCGTCCGAGTGGTCCATGATGTCGTCGTGGACCAGCGTGAAGTTGTGGAAGACCTCGACGGAGAGGGCGGCGGGGAGGGCATCGTCGGCCGAGGTGCCGAGGGCGCGCGCCGTGAGCAGCACCAGCAGCGGACGGAAGCGCTTGCCCTTCCCAGCCAGCACGTAGCGGATGGGCTCGTACAGCTCGGCTGGCTCTAGATCTGGGACGAGGGTGCCGAGCGCTTCGTCTACGCTCGCTTGCAGGGTGGGGATGAGGGCGGCGGGCGTAGCGTTGGGCATGCAGGGAGGCGAGGGTTAGGCAGGGACTTGGATGGCGTCGAGAATGCGCGCGTAGATGGCCTCGCGGCTGCCCACGCCATCGACTTGGCGCAGCAGCCCGAGCTTGTCGTAGTAGGCTTCCACGGGCTCCGTCTGGTTGCGGTAGATCCGCAGGCGCTGCAGAATGGCCTCCGGCTGGTCGTCGGGACGCTGTATGATGAGGTGCGCCGGGACGCCGGGCGGCGGTGGGTTGAAGTCGAGGTGGTACACGGCTTGGGTTTCGGCGTGGATGCGCCGCCG
>JBCCMF010000125.1:0-11746 GCA_039026435.1 Bacteroidota bacterium | reverse complement strand
GACTTCAAGAAGAACTGGTCGTTCTCGAAGCGCATGCGCGTGGGGTCGTTGAAGTCACGCCCGGTTTGCAGGCAGAGTAGCACGTCCTGCGCCTCGCTGTCGGCCTGCTCCACGTAATGCACGTCGTTCGTGGCGATGACCTTGACGTTGAACTCTTTGGCCCACTTCAGCAAGACTGCGTTGCACTGCTTCTGCTCGGGGATGGCGTGGTCTTGCACCTCGATGTAGTAGTCGTCGCCAAAGATGTCGAGGTAGTGCTTGAACACCTTCCGCCCTTCGTCCTCGCCGCGCTTGAGGATGGTCTGCAGCACCTCGCCCTGCAGGCAGCAGGTGGTGGCGATGAGCCCCTCGCGGTACTGTAGCAGCGCCTCTTTGTCGATGCGCGGCTTGTAGTAGTAGCCGTCGGTGTAGCTCAGCGACGAGAGCTTGATGAGGTTGCGGTAGCCCTGCAGGTTCTTGGCAAAGAGCACCTGGTGGTAGCGCGTGCGGTCCTGCTTGTCGCCCATGCCGCTGGGCGTCACGTAGAACTCACAGCCGATGATCGGCTTGACGCCTACTTTCTTCGCCGTCATGTAGAACTCGGGCACCCCAAAGAGATTGCCGTGGTCCGTGATGCCGACGGCCGTCATCTCCATCTCCGAGGCGCGATTCAGCAGCCGCTTGATGCGGGCCGCACCATCCAACAGGGAATACTGCGTGTGGCAGTGGAGGTGGCTGAAGTCGATAGCAGACATACGGCAGCAGGCGAGAGTTCGGCGGGGGACGAGCGCTTGGTACAGCGGGCGTGGTCGGAAGTCCGGCAGGCTGCACGAAGACCCTTGGAAGAACCGCTATTCTGTAGACCCAGACAAGCCGCAGTGGATAAGTTGTGGACGTAAATTGCCCAGCTATGCCTTGATCTGACGGAGAAGCCATGCCGCTGTTCATCCTGTACCTCGACGACTACCACCAAGCCGACATGCTCTTCCTGCGCGGATTGGCAGGGCAGGTCCGCGAGGGCGGCGCGCCTACGATGATCGTGCACGGCGGTGGCGAGGCCGCCGAGCGCCACCTGGAGGCCAACGGCTACTTCCCCGAGCGTGGCGCCGATGGACAGTGGCAAGACCTCACCCCGCAGGAGCACGCGCTCATAGAGCAGGCGACACGGATGGCCAACCGCACCCTCACTGCCCTCTTCAACGACCACGTCGTCTCGGTCGTCGGCGTGCAGGGCACTGACCGGACGCTGATGCAACTCGACGAAGCCAGCCACCTCACGCTGGGACGCACCCAGTGGCTGCTCGATTGGACCGAGAAGCGGGTCGTTCCGATCATCTCAGCCTTGGCCGTCGCGCCCGATGGCCGCACGGCGCTACCCAGCGTTGAGCAGGTGGCAGAAGCCTTCTGCCGACGCTTTGAGTCAGCCCAGCCGACCGTCGTGATGTTCTCGAAGAAGAACCGTCAAGGGCTGGAACGGGACGGGCGGCTGGTGACCGAGTGGACGATGGATACGCTGCCGCCGAGTCATCATCTGCAGGCGCCCAAGGCCGCGCGCCAGCTTGTACAGCAGGGCGCCTCGGTGTTGGTGACGAGCCCAACCGGATTATACCGCAAGCCAACGGCGAACGGCACCTGGCTGGTCGCACCTCGTGTTTAGAAACAGCGAAGAACGGCCTTAAAACGCGTGTTTTTGCTTGACAGCCGCAGGGGGGCACGCTAGTTTGCTAAGCAGAAACCTAAGCGGCGTCGGCCGCTTTCTTCATTTAATTACGCCCATAACCGGAGAATCCGATGAGCAAGTTTCAGGAACTGACCGACTTCGTGGCTGGTCTGGAAGAGGACTTCAGCAAGTTCTATGACAAAGGCAACAAAGCCGCTGGCACCCGTGTCCGCAAGGCGATGCAGGACCTCAAGGCCCTGGCCCAAGACATCCGCGTAGACGTGCAGGACAAGAAGAACGCCTAACGGTTGGTCTCTTCTGGCATGACTATAGAAGGTCACACCCCAAACGGTGTGGCCTTTTTTCGTATCGTACAGTTCTACGACAACGGCTGTCCATCGTGTGTGTTGTCACGCCATCCTGTCTCAAAATACAGCGCCCTATCGATTCCATGACTACGACCCGCTACGCTCTGCTCATTGGCTTACTCCTTCTCATAACCATTCCCGTCCATGCGCAAGACGTCGAGGCACCGCCCGAGGGGTGGAACACAGGCCTGATCGGCAAGGCAGCCTTGGCACAGGTGGGCTTCCAAAACTGGAACGAGGGCGGCGTCAACTCACTGTCAGTCTCTACAGGCCTGGACGGCAGCGCCAAGAAAACCAGCGGTCGGCTAGAGCAGGTGCACGAGCTACGCCTCGCCTACGGGCTCATCAAGCAAGGCGACGAAGAACTGCGCAAAGCCGAGGACCTCATCTCGATCAAAGGCAGCTGGCTCTATCAAGGCGAGGACTTCTTCGCCCGCTTCAAGCCGACGTTCGGGGCCACCCTGCGCACCCAGTTCTACGAAGGCCTCAACTTCGACACGAACCCGTTCGACGACGACGACCGCGAGCCGCCCGTCAAGGTCTCCGACTTCTTTGCGCCAGCTACGCTCACCCAGGCCCTCGGCCTGACGTACCAGCCTGCGCCGTGGATTACCCAGACCCTCGGTGTTGCAGCCAAAGAGACCGTAGTGACCATCGAGCGCCTACGCACGCTCTACGCCGTCGATGCCGACAAGAGCATCCGGTTTGAGGTCGGGGTTGAGGCCGTCACCAACGTGGACAAGCAGCTGATGGAGAACATCAACTACAAGTCGTCGCTGCGCCTGTTTGCGGCCTATAACCAGACGGGCGCGCCCGATGTGCTCTGGGAAAACCTGATCGCCATGAAGGTGAACGAGTGGATCAGCGTCAACTTTGAGCTGACGACGCTCTACGATGCCGACATCACCAAGCAGCTGCAACTCAAGGAAGTGCTGACGGTGGGGCTGTCGTACATCCTGTTCTGAGCCGAGGAGCTACGCGGCAAGTACGGCTGGGTTGACAAAAAAGTGAAGGTGTCTGGATCGTTTCCGGCCCTGGCCGATACGTAGGATCTCCTCCTCGCCTTACGATGTTCAGCATGACGGCTCTCCGCGGCTTCGCTTTTCTGTTACTGGGTGCGGTACTGGTTGCCCCCGCCCACAGCGCCCCAGACGCGCAGGCCGCCGCTGACTCTACCGTCACCATCAAGCAGCACCTGCGCGCACGGTTGGGAGGGTCACAGGCCAGCTTCCGCAACTGGAGCGAGGGCGGGATCAACTCCTTGGCCCTCTCCGCCGACATCGACGGCAAGCGCGAGCGCACCTCGCAGAATTGGCAGCAGACGCACGAGCTGCGCCTGACGCTAGGCGTGGTGAAGCAAGACACGTTGGAGTTTCGCAAAGCCGAAGACCAGATCCGCTGGCGGTCGGCGTTCAAGTTTACCGGGGAGGAGGGCTTCCTCCGCATCTTCGTGCCCACGCTCTCTACGTCGCTCCGCACGCAGTTCACCACGGGCTTCAACTACAAGAAGAACCCCTTTGGCGACGACCGGCCGCTGCCCGTGCGCGTCTCCAACTTCTTCGCGCCCGCCACCGTCACGCAGTCGCTGGGGTTGAGCTTTGAGCCCGTGTCGTGGATCGACCAGCAGCTTGCCATCGGGGCGAAGCAGACCATCGTGACCGTGCCCGAATACCGCGCGCTGTACCGGGTCAGTGCCGACCGCAACGCGCGCTTCGAGATGGGCATCGAACTGCGCAACAGCTTGGAGCGCGAAGTCTTCGAGAACGTCAACGTGAGGTCGGTGCTGCTGCTGTTCACGGCGTTCAACCTGCCGGATAAGCCCGACCTCATCTGGGAGAACCTCGTGCGGATGAAGGTCAACGGCTGGCTCGACGTGAACATGGAACTGGTGATGCAATACGACCAAGACGTATCGCGGCAGCTCCAGCTTAAGGAGGTCGTGTCGCTGGGGATGTCGTTCAATCTGATCTGACCGGGCGTGCGCAGGGGCTGCGCTGTGGAAACCCACCTCACGTCCTGTGATACACCGTGCCGAGGCATCGCGCAGGCGCATGAAAGCACGACGACAGGCAGCATGGAACCACACAGCCGTACGCTGGGCGCTGGCGGCGTATGGCCTACTTGTGGCCCTGCTGTGGCTCTCGCCGCTGACGCGCGTGCTGCATGTGGAGTCGAGCGCTGCCGTCGCGCTGGTGGCGTATCTCGCAGCCGGATGGTCGGCGCTGCGGCTGGCGCGCGACGGCTGGGCCTGGCTACGCATCGTGCGGGCGCAGGCGCTGCTGCTGCTGGTGCCGCTGGCGGGGCTCACGTTGTCGCTGCTCGTCACGCCCAACTGCGACTACCTCCGCGGGCTGGGCTTCTTTGGGCTGTTCGCCGGCGTCTCACTGGTGCTGGCGCTCAGTGTGGCATACGCGCTGTCGGCGCGGCCTCGGAAGCATCCGGCGCTGCTGTTCGTGGGCGGCAGCCTGCTCATCGGTGTGGCGACGGTGCTGTACGACCTGGGCTTCCATCCGCAGTTTTACACCTACAACCACCTCTTCGGCGGCGTCCTCGGCCCGATCTACGACGAGGAGCTGGCCGTGCGCGGCGGGCTGTTCTGGTTTCGCGGGCTCACGCTGCTGTGGGCGCTGCTGTTCGCCAGCCTCGGGCGGATGCTGCGCGTGCGGCGCGGCGGAGGCCTGTTGCTGCTCGCCGCCCTCGGCATCGTGGGCATCTACGCCAACGGGCCGCGCCTCGGCATCAACACGACGGCCGAGAGTATTCAGCAGCAGTTGGGGAGTCGCCTAGCCACGCCGAACTTCGACATCTACTACGACGCCGCAGCGCTCTCCGAGGCGCAGGTGCGCGAGCTGGCGTATCAGCACGAGTATGCGTACGAGCGGTTTGTGGCGCTGCTGGGCGACCCCGTGGAGGCGCGTATCCAGAGCTACCTCTACCCGTCGCCCGAGGTGAAGGCCGACCTGACGGGGGCGCGCTACACCAACGTGGCGCCGGTCTGGCTGACGGAGCCGCAGACGCACGTACTGCTGTCGTCCTTCCAGCGCGTCTTCGCCCACGAGCTGGCGCACGTCTTCTCGCGGGCATACGGCCTGCCTGTGCTCAACGCGTCGTGGTCGGTGGGCATCGTGGAGGGGTTTGCGGTAGCGCTGGAGCCGCCCGAGGGCATCCCGTCGCCGAGCGAGCAGGTGGCGGCATCTGCGCTGGGGACGAAGGCTATGCCCGAGGCGGTGACTGACCTCGCCGCCCGCATCGGGCCGACGTTGAGTCCGCTGGGCTTCTGGACGGGGCGCGGCGCGGTCTCGTATACCACGATGGGCGCCTTCATCGACCACCTCATCGCCACGCGCGGCATCGACGCGATGCAAGCCGTCTACGCCCGTGGTGACTTCGCCGAGGTGTACGGCCTCACCACCGACACGCTGGCTACGCAGTGGGCCGAGGCGATCCAGCAGCGATCCATCATCGATCGCATGGCGGGGCCGCTGGTGCAGCGACGCTTTGCGCGGCTGTCGCTGTTTGAGCAGCCGTGCCCGCACCACATCCCGCGCCACCGTCGGCTCTTCCGCGAAGGCTTAGCCGCCGAAGCCTCGGGCGATACCAGCGCCGCCCGCCACGCGTATGCCGGGGCGCTCGCGTTGCAGCCCCAGTACGAGTCGGCCTTGCTGCGGTGGGGCTGGCTGACCGTAGCGCAGGACAGCGCACAGCAGGTCGTTGAGCGATTGGCCGCGCTGCCGCGCGACCGCTTCAGCGTGGCGCTCCATCGGCTGCACGGCGACGCGTTTGCGCAAGCGGGCCAGCCCGACTCGGCGCGTGCCGCCTTCCGCACCGCCTACGACCTGACGCCGACCTATCAGCCTGGCGTCCAGGCCGATCTGCTCATCCGCTACCATCGGACCGAACCCACCGACTCAGCCACCTGGTCGCCGTGGCAGGCGGTGCAACACAATCTGGGCGATGGCGAGTGGAGGACTTCCCTGGAGCGGCTGGATGCTCTGGCCCGTATCAGCTCCGAGGAGACGCTGCATGCGGGCGCGGCCGAGGTGCTGGCGCTACAGGCGGGCCGCTGGCGGATGCAGGCGCTGGTAGGAGCAGAGCGGTGGGCCGAAGCGGTGACTACGGCCGAGCGGCTCGCCGAGCGCTACCAAACGATGGGGGGCGAGAACGGGATGAGGTATTATCGGTACCTAGCGGCGTATTATGCATGGCGCGCGCGGCAACCCGCTTGAGCACGCGGCTCGGATCAACGGTCAATAACAATGATGATACGATATCGACGGTATGCGGCGGCGCTTGTGGTGGCGCTGCTGGTCGGCTGTGCGGGGCCGCTCGACGAGGACGGTAACCCGCGCAAGGTGCGGCAGGAGAAGCCGTACGAGGCGCCGTACACCGAGCTAGCCCTCAGCCTGCAGAGCACGGAGGTGCGCACCGTGCAACTCCACCGCCAGGGCGACGAGGCCGTCATCCCGGTGGCGTTTCTGGGCGAAGGCGACCAGCTCCAACTCAGCTTCGACCTGCTGGGCGACCGCAGCCGTCCGTTCCAAGTCTATTTCTACCACGCCGACCGCAACTGGGAGCGCGACCTCATCCCGGCCGAGTACCTGACCTCGTTCCAGCGCGACGAGATCACCGAGTATCAGCTCTCGCAGGGCACCGAGGTACGTTACGTGCACTACAGCTACAGCTTTCCCAACCGCGACATCGGGTTTGAGGTGAGTGGCAACTACATCCTGCGCGTGGCCGAGGCGGGCAACGAGGAAGACGTGCTCTTCGAGCGGCCGTTCTTCGTGGCCGAGCGGTCGGTGCCTGTGGTGCTGGGCATCGAGTCGGTGCTGCTCTCCGGGCGCGGCTACCGCTCCGACCAGCCCGTGGCGCAGCTCTCCCTGCCCGCCAGCGCCCAAGCCGATGTATTCAACTACGGCGTGTGCTTCGTGCAGAATGGCGTCTTCAGCCAAGCCCGCTGCTCCGACCGGCCGTTCATCGCCGCCTCGCCCGGGTGGCAGTTCTACCTGGAGCCGCGTGCCGCCTTCCCGCCCGCCAACGCGCTGTACCAGCTCAACATGGCGCGCATCCAAACAGGCCCTGAGATCGAGGCGACCAACACCGTGGACTCGCCGTACGAAGTCTACCTGGAGCCTGACTACGAGAACTTCCCCGACGGCGACCTGGGCCAACTGCTCAACGGCCAGATTCTCGTGAGCGATGCCAACACGGGGACGCCCACGCCCGACATCAACGCCGACTACGCGCTGACCTACTTCCGCTACGTGCCCTTGGATGGCGCCGTGCCGGGGCGCGTGTACGTGACAGGGAGCTTCAACGGCTGGTCCATCGATGCCGAATACGAGCTGGATTGGATTGCGGAAGACGGTTGGTACCAAGGGGCGGTTCTCATCAAACAAGGCGTGTACGAGTACGCCTATGCCGCCTCTGAAGCGGGCATTGCGCGTCGATTCCGCGAGAACGGGGTGCCGCGCTTCCAAAACGAGTACACCGCGCTCGTCTACTACGAGGATGTAGCGCTGGGCTCAGACCGCCTCCTCGCGGTGCAAGGCGCGCAGACGTTCTAGGCACTTCTCGACTAGCGATAGAGCAGTACCGCTTCACTACCCTCGCAGGCAATGCCGATGGGCTCGGGGTGGACCTCACAGTCTGAGGTTACGCCCCACTTGAGGTTGAAGGCCCGCTCAGCCTGGCGGTGGGCCTCTACGCGCTGCAAGAACACCAGCGTGTCGATCTGAACGGGATAGGCAATATACCCTGAAGGGCCGCCGCACGCCTTGTCGCCTGTTGACGTGTACCTCCACGTAGAGGCATCGGTGCAGGAGACCGCCGCTGCCGTCGCGTGGAGGTCGTCGAGGCGCTGGGCTAACACGTCAGCTTCTTCTTGCTGTATATCGATGGGGTCTTGGGGCGAATTGGCCTGGCTACAGCCTGCGAGTAGGCCGAGAAGGATGATGGCCAGTGGTAGCACTCTAGTCATGAGCGGCAGAAGTAGAGCCTGCTGAAGGAACGAGAGCTTAGGATGGTGCGGGCCTGCAGGCAAGGGAAAAGCGCAGAGATTGCTGTGAAACTGAAGTGGAAGGCAAGGGGCTGGGCAGGTAAGGATGGAGCGAATGGCAGGGATCTGGGAGGGCAACGTTGGGTGATTTGCCGCCTGTCGGGGATTATCTGCCGCTCATCGGCGAAGCAGTGCGCCCATCCCGGCGGATGTCACGAAAGGCGCGTGGTGGGGTAGGTTACGGGTGTCATTCAGACACACACGCTAACCCAACCCAAGGTATCCTACCATGCGCACTACGCTTTTCGCCCTCGCCGCTCTTGTTATGATGACTGCCAACAGCGCCTGCTCGCAGTCCGACCCCGGACTCCTGGCCGACAATGCTGAACCCACCGTGACCCTGACCGTCAAGGTCACCAACGCGGTCAGCAGCGACCATTTCGTCTACCTCGGCATGCAGGACGAAGAGGGCAACATGGTTCAGCAGACCAAGGCGAGCCTCGACAACGAAATCGCCACGTTCACCTTCGAAGACATGCCGATGGGCCGCTACGCCATCCAGGTCTTCCACGACGAGAACGGCAACGGCGATCTGGACACGGGTGCCTTCGGTATTCCGAACGAGCGCTACGGTTTCTCGAACAACGCCGTCGCCAACTTCGGCCCGCCCGCACTGGAAGAGCGCCTCTTCACGCTCGACGCCAACACCAAGGTCGTCATCGAGCTCTAAGTTCGGCTCAAGCTAGGGGGGCGCACTGCGGTGCGCCCCTGCTCGCGTTTACGTCCACCTTGCACAGCCACGGTCTCATGAGCACGTTTTACGGCATCATACTGGGCATCCACATCGCCGCGGGCATGACGGCGCTGTTTGTGGCGCCTGGGGCCATGATGGCCAAGAAAGGCAAGGCGTGGCACCGCCGGTGGGGCAAGATCTACTTCTGGTGCATGTTCGTCGTCGCCGTGAGTGCGGTGGTGATGGCCCTGATCAAGCCGAACCTCTTCCTGCTGCTGCTGGCCGTGTTCAGCTTCTACCTGTCGTTCTCCGGCTACCGCGTCCTCTACCGCAAGAAGCCCGGCGCGCGGGTCCCCATGCTGGACTGGGCCGTGACGGGCATCACCATCGTCGCCAGCGCGGCGATGACCATCTATGGCGCCACGGTGCTTGCGGGGGGCAACGACTTCGGGACGGTGATGCTCGTGTTCGGCGTGCTGGGCACGTCGGGCGCAGGCCAAGACCTCCGCAGCTTCATCCGCCCCAGCGCCGACAAGCACGCGTGGTTCTTCAAGCACATGACGGGATTTTTGACATCCTACATCGCCACCGTCTCGGCGTTTTCGGCGGTCAACTTCATGTTTCTGCCGCCCGTGGTGCGCTGGCTCTGGCCAACGGTGATAGGCACAGTAGGGCTGATCGTGTGGAGCCGCCACTACCGCAAGAAGTTTGCGCGCAAGCGGCCTGCACCAGCGGTTGGAACATCCACGCCAGCGCTCCCTTCGCTGGCTCCGCACCAGGTCAGCTAACACACGTCTCTCTTGCGGATGCAGAGCCCTCGCTTAACATTTCCCATCGCGAATCTCGGATGGATGACGCTTTTCGGCGTAGTGGCTGGCGTGCTGATCCACACGCTGGTCAACCTCGGCACGCCCTGGCTCTTCGACACGAGAGGATTGCTGACAGGCATCGGGTACGGGGTGGGCTATACCGTGATTATGGGCGTGACCCAGCAGATGGGCAACATCGTCATCCTGCGCCGGGCGCACCCGCTTCGCTCGAAGCCCGCCGTGCTTCGCCATGTGCTCACGATAAGCGTGTTGATGGCGGCCTCGTTTGGCGTGGCTACGCTGCTCTTGCCGTGGCTGATGGACGACACGGGGTTCTGGAATAACTCCGCGCTGCTCATCATCGTCGGGCTCTTCTCGTTCACCGTGTCGATGTTCGGCAACGGCTATCACTACCTCTCTATGTTCTATAATGACCTGATCAACGCTGAGCAAGAGGCACAGGACGCCCGCAAGGCGGCGCTCGATGCTGAGTTGCGCGCGCTGCGGGCGCAGATCAACCCGCACTTCCTCTTCAACGCCCTCAACACCATCGCCGGGCTGACGCGCACGCGGCCTGCCGAGGCCGAGGCGGTCACCGAAGACCTCGCCGACCTCTTCCGCTACAGCCTCCGCGCCTCGAAGCAGCCGAAGGTGACGCTGGCAGATGAGCTGGAGTCGGTGGAGCAGTACTTCGCCATCGAGCGCGCCCGCTTTCGGGAGCGTCTGCAGGTCGAGGTCGATGTGCCGCCGTCGCTGCATCGCATCATGGTGCCCAGCCTCATCCTGCAGCCGCTCGTCGAGAACGCCGTCAAGCACGGCGTCAGCCAGAGCGAAGGCGTAGGCTACGTGCGCGTCGTAGCCGATGCCGATGGCGAGCACCTGGGCATCACCGTCACCGACAGCGGCCCCGGCTTCGACACCACCGACCTGGACACGGTGCTGGCACGCGGCACAGGCCTGAGCAACGTCCATGCGCGCCTCCGCTACATGTTTGGCGGCGAGGCAGGCGTCACCTTGCAAGCCGACGGCGTCGCGCTGCGCATCCCGGCATCGCGCCCTGCTCTCGCGGAGGTCACCGCATGATGCGCTGTGTATTGGTGGATGACGAACCGATTGCGCTAGAGCGCATGCAGGCGCTACTGATGGAGGCCGTGGTGGATGTGGAGATCGTGGGCACGGCCAGCTCGGGCAAGGAGGCCATCCCGCTCATCTACGAAACGAAGCCCGACGTCGTCTTCCTCGACGTGCAGATGCCTGTGCTCGACGGCTTCGACGTGATCGACCTGCTGCGCCCGCCGCGCCCGCACATCGTCTTCGTGACGGCCTACGACGAATATGCCCTGCGCGCCTTCGAGGTGCACGCGCTCGATTACCTGACCAAGCCGGTCCGGCTGCGCCGGCTCAACCAAACGCTGGCGCGTTTGCACGCCCTCACGGCCACCGCCTCCGAGGCACTCGACGCCCTCCGCGCCGAACGCGCCGCCCGGCGCCTGAGTCGGCTGACAGTGCAGGTGGGGCGGCGGCTCCGCGTGATCGAAGTGCCCGAGATCCAATGGGTGGAAGCGCGCGACAAGCTCGTCTTCGCCCACCTCGATGGCGGCACGTTTCCCATCGACTTCACGCTCGATCAACTGGAGCAGCGCCTTGACCCCGAGCAGTTCATCCGCGTCCACCGGGCCTATCTCGTCAACCTCAGCGCCGTGCACGAGCTGGTCCCGACCCGCGAAGGCGGCTACCGCCTCCGCATGGCCGATGCCACGCCGCTCCCCGTGGCCCGGCGCCGCGCCCGCGCCGTCAAGGATCTGCTCAGCGGCCGGTGACGCTGGAGGCAGAAACGATCTGGCAAACACGGCTGCAGCCCATGGACACGGTGGAACAGGCCTCTCGCGTTCTACGTCCGAAGAGCAGTGCAACAAGGCCCCGCTGTAACGCTGACGTGTGCGTCGGCTACTCAGCGGTCCCATACACTTTTCGAACACTGTCATGGATCGTCGCCGCTTTCTCCGCAACACCCCGCTCCTCCTCGCTGCCCCGAGTCTACTTGGAGCGCTTGGGTGCAACCGCTCAAACGCCGCGCTTCGCTCCAAAGGCATCAGTCCCGACGACGACCTGCGCGTCCACCCGGACATCGGCTCGTTCGACATCCTGGACAAGCCCGAGGCGTCATGGGAAGGCGTGGTGAGCAATGACGCCTACTAT
>JBCCMF010000124.1:0-11746 GCA_039026435.1 Bacteroidota bacterium | reverse complement strand
TCGTCGATGCTTCGGCCCGGCGACGCGATGCCCTCGGGCCACATGACAGCCAGCGGGAGGTGGTGGTCCATCTCGTAGACTTGGCCTTTCACGCGAGGGAAGGGCATGCCGTTGTCCGCGGTGACGACGACGACGGTGTTGCCCAGCAGGCCGCGCGCGTCGAGCTCGGCGAGCATGCGCCCGAGGTGGTCGTCGAAGTATTCGATCTCGAAGGCGTAGTCAAGCATGTCGGTGCGCACGCTGTCGCGGTCAGGCCAGAAGCCCGGCACCGCATCGATGTCGTCCTTGCTTTTGCCGCCGGCGGCCTCGCCCGAGCCAAACGTATACCGTCGATGCGGCTCGAGGCCGCCATACCAGAATGCAAATGGCTCGCCGCGCACAGCGGCCGAGTCGAGGAAGGTGGCAAAGTTAGCCGCGTAGTCGATGTTCGACATCGCGGGCGTAGGCGGCTCGGTGCGGTGCATGTTGAACCGCTGGCCCGTCATCTGCCGAGGCACACCGTCGCGTTCGGCCACGCCCGGTGCCCAGCCCTTGGCCGTGAACCCGACTGAGTACCCATGCTCTGCTAGGGCTTCGGGATACGTCGTGTAGTGCTCGGGGAAAACAGGGACGTGATTGACGGCTTCGTCTAGCTGCCACGGGTTGCGGCCCGTCAGGAGGACGGCGCGCGACGGGGCGCACTTGGCGTTGGGCGTGTAGGCGCGGTTGAACAGCAGCCCCTCGCGGGCCACGCGGTCAAAGTGCGGCGTCTCCACCCAATCCACGATGCCATACGCGCCGAAGTGCTGCCAGCTGGCGTCGTCGGCGATGGCGAAGAGGATGTTGGGGCGTTCGGTCGGTGCTGGCTGTGCGGCACATCCCGCTAGCAGGAGGGCGACAGCGAAGGAGCGGTAGCGCATGTTCCGAGGATCTCGCGATGGAAGACGATCCCAACATCGCGCTTTCCCGGCCTAATCTCAACGCTCATGGCATGCCTCATCCCAGGCGCGAATTGGCATCAACAGGGCCCGTGGTGAAATGCTGAATCGAGTCCGCCCACCGTCGTTCAATTTACGATGTGGCGAGCGCTTCAGCCGGAACGGCCACGCCGAGCTGGGTGCCCGCGTGTTGCAGCGCCTCGCGCAGTTCAGCCAAGCGAACGGGTTTGCTGAGGTAGGCGTCCATGCCTGCCTCGAGAACGATGGCCTCATCGTCGCTGGTGGCGTTGGCCGTGAGTGCGATGATGTACGGGACGGCCTCCGGGAACTGCGCGTGGAGGCGCTTGGTCGCTTCTATGCCGTCCATCTGAGGCATTTGCACATCCATCAGGATGACGTCATAGGTGCGGGTCGCCACCGCCTCCAGGACTTCAACGCCCGTTTCTACGAGGTCAGCGGCGTACCCAATCCGTTCCAACAGCCGAAGCGCTATCTTCTGGTTGATGGCGTTGTCTTCGGCCAAGAGGATACGGAGGGGCGTCACGGCGGAGGTGGCCTCCATGCGTGCCTCACGGGGCGTGTACGTGCGTGCCGCTGCCGCCGCCGTCTCGGCAGAAGAAGACTGCGCGTGTTGCTGTAGTGCGCGGTGCAGCAGGTGGCGCTTGACAGGCTTCGTCAGTACGGCGTCGAACGGCGAGTCGTCGTTCATGGTATGCCCGAGGCTGCTCAAGAGGATGATGGGCGTCTCTTGGATGCGCACGCGTATGGCCCTGGCCGCCGCCACGCCGTCCATTCCAGGCATGTGCATGTCGAGGAGGATCACATCGGGAGCGGCGCCCGAGAGGGCGTCTATGGCGTCGTGAGGATCGGCAAAGCACGACGCCTCCATCTGCCACCGCTCCAGCAGCATCGTCATCAGCCGGAGGTGGGTGGCGTTGTCGTCGATCACCATCGCGTGCAGCCCGTCGAGCGATGCATCGGTGGGGGCGACCACGGCTGGTGCGAGGGCTTCGACGCAGAACGAGAAGGTGAACGTAGAGCCTACGCCGACGGCACTGGCCACGCGAATGTCGCCGCCCATCAGCTCGGTCAGCCACTTGCAGATGGCGAGCCCGAGCCCAGTGCCGCCGTACTTGCGCGTCGTGGACGCATCCGCCTGCGTAAAGGCTTCGAAGAGGGCCTCCAATTTGTCGTCTGGTATGCCGATGCCCGTGTCGCGGACGCTGCACTCGACCATCATGGTCTCTGGCGCGGCGTTGGGGGCGGGATGGGCCGTCACCGCGACCTCGATCTCGCCGGACTCCGTGAACTTCAGGGCGTTGCCCATGAGGTTGACCAGCACCTGACGCACGCGCGTCACATCGCCGAGCACGCGGGCCGGGACGGTCGGGTCTACCGAATAGACCAGTTCAATCCCTTTCTCGCTGGCGATCAGCGCAAACACATCCAGGGTCTCTTCCACGCAGGTCAAGACATCGAACGGCTCGGCTTCCAAGCGCATCTGGCCGGCTTCGATCTTCGAGAAGTCCAGGATGTCGTTGATGATGCGGAGCAGGTTCTCGCCGCTCGTGTGGATGATGTTGAGGAACTCGCGCTGCTCAGCGGTGAGCTCGGTGTCTTGCAGCAAGGTCGTCATGCCCAGGACGCCGTTCATGGGCGTGCGGATTTCGTGGCTCATCGTGGCTAGAAATTCGCTCTTGGCCTTGGCGGCGGCTTGGGCTTCCTCCACGTGGTGCTTGATGGAGTCCACCATAGCGTTGAACGAGCCCCCCAGCGATTCCAACTCAACGGCCCCCTCGATGTCCACTCGCTGATCCAAGTCGCCATCGCTGACGCGCTCGGCGGCTTCGCGGAGGATCTCCACGGGCTGAGACACGCTGCGCGCCAGCATGAAGGCAACGTAGGCGCCGATGACCAGCGCAAAGATGCTCAGCAGCAACGCTTCGAGCCGAATCTCCCAGATGTGCTCACTGATCTCGGCTTTGGAACGGCCTAACACCACACGCCCCGAGAAGTCTGCCGTCTCTACAGTGGCCTCGGCCACGTACACGGCATTGCTGTCGACTGAGGCGGTGGTGAACGCAAAGTCAGGCGGGAAAGCCCCCCACGACGTGTTGTCATCATCCAACACGGCAACGAATTGGAGCGACGTGTCGCCACGGGCATAGGTGATGGCGCGCTCTACGCCCCGTAGGTCTTCGTTCTCGAAGGCGATTTGCACGCCCATCGCCACGGTCTCGGCGAGGGCTGCGGTCGTCTTGGCAAACCCGTCCTCAATCTCCTGTTGCTGTCGCATGGGGAAGAACACGCACATGAAGAACGCCAACACGGCGATGAGCATCGTGGCGGTGAACTGGATGCGGTGTCGGAGTGAGCGCGAAGTGGTGGGCATAATGAGAGGAGATCAGCGGGGCAAATACGCAACAACAGTGACGCGGTCATCGACGACGTCGGCAGGTAGATAGCCGATGGCGCCTGGCGTTTCGGCCACGCCGCGCAGCATGGCGGCAGGGTTGGCTACCTTCTCCGGCGATGTCGCCTCGCCCGCAAAGACCAGCCGCATTTGGTGCTGGAACAGGTTGCGTGGCTGAAGTCCCAGCGCGTCGTAAAAGGTTGACTTGGATTCGTCGTTGCCGCGCAGGTCGACAATCTGTATGGCGGTGCCATCATTCCAGAACGTCTGCTCCATCAGGTATATCCGCAGGAGGTCGTCATCGCTCAACTGCTCAACGGGCGTATCGGGGTGGACGACAACGGCCACGGCGTTCTGCGGTGGAGATACCGGTGCCAGGTGCAGCGCCAAGACGATAAATAGCGTAGGCAGTGACATCGGATCAGAAAAGAACGCTTACGGCGGCCAGAAGGTGTGAGCCAGAATACGTCTGGATCGGCTCTGCATCGAGATGTCCTCTCAGGTATTGAATCTTCAGCACAACTTGTTCGAGCGGCTTGAAGGTGCCTCCCACGCTCCAGAACGTGATACCATCAGCCGTAATTTTGCTATCCAAGTCGTAGATCTGGCTAATGGAGCTGTAGACCAGCCACTGGCCAGCAAGGTAATAGCCCAGCATGACGTAGTAGAACCGACGGTCGAGCGAGCTGCCAGCAAGCGGATCGTTCGCTGAGAGACGCTCGAACTGGCGTTGCTGGGCGTCTGAAAGAACATTCTCTACAGAAATAACTTCGGATTCGAAGAGCAGACGTTGGATGGTGAACGATAGGTCTGCGCCTAGACGGTAGCGATCCACTTGGTCAATGCCAAAACTATCCTCCACATACGAGTCGGATGTGGCTGAGACGCCCACCTTCACGCCACGGTACCTTGCGCCCACACGCCCGCCATATGCCTTCGCCAATGAGACATCCGTACCGGAAGGGTAGGTGTTGCCGCCTTGCGCTGTGACAAAGGCCTCCTGGTTGCCGAGGTGTACGACGTAGTCAAGACGAACATCGCCTACGGGCTGCGTACCGGAGACGCGGACGAAACTATGCTCGGGTATATAATTCGAGGTGCCTACGAAGTCGCGGAAGGATGACTCATAGGCGAGTGGCCGGATGATGTAGGGCAGCAGCGGCGTACGGTTCTTGATGGTGTTGAGGTTGTTGAAGTCTGGAATTTGCAACCCTACGTGAATGCGCAGCGCTGAACTATGGCGGTACTGCAGCCACGCCTCTTCCAGCCGCAAGTCGCCCCACCCATCCTGGGAGGAGAAGGTGTTCGTCAACTCAATGTTGACGAAGGCGCTAAAGGCGGGTGTGAATTGCTTCGCCATGAGCAAGTTCAGGTGCTGCAGGGAAAAGCTGGCGTACTCAAGGTCCTCACTGATAACACCGCGTCCGGTCTCGTTGCTGTAGCGCATCTGACCCTGGAAGTAACCATACAGCCTAATCGGGTCGCCCAATTGGGCGTGAGCGGCGGAGGGGAGCAATATAATGGCAACGAGGAACGCCCAGAGAGCGCCAAGCCGAGGTAAACGCATCGAGAACTACTTGTGCGTGTGGGGTGAGCTGAAGAGCACGCGCCGCGGAGCGACTGCTGGCCCACCGTACTGTCACAAACAGTGCCAGAGGTAAATGGGGTCAGGTTGATATGAAAAGCCAAGCTCATGGTGTTGGTAACCAGATAAAGTTGCTCCCTGCATGGAAAAACCTACCGCCGCACCACATCGGACATGGCTTCAGCGCGGTGGAATGCGAGTCGTACCAGCTCTCGCACAGCAGCCAGCACCGCCAGTATTTGGAGAGACGCGGCCATAGGCATAAGCTCAGAACAGGGCGCTCACTGCGCCGAAGAAGTACGTGCCGTCAAACGTGACCAAGTCCTCGGCTTCAAGGCTAGAGACGAGAAATTGGCTCTTGAATACGACTTGGGGTATCGGGCTAAAGGAAACGCCCAAGCTGCCGTAGGCGATGCCTGGCTCGCTCACTACGCTGTGGTAGTCAACGAGCTGGCTGAACAATCCATACACCAGCCACTGGTCGCTGAGGTAGTAGTCCACCGTGGCATAGACGAACCGCTTATCGAACGAACTGCCAATGAGTGGATCGGCTGCTGCGTTGCGGTCAAACTACTGCTGCTGCGCATCCGAGAGCACCGCCTGAATGCTAATCCACTCGGCCTCGAAGAGGAACTGCTTCACCGTAAAGGACAGGTCTGCGCCCAGCCGGTAGCGGTCGATGATGCCGAGCGGGTTGTCGTCCTCGGTGTAGGTGTCAGCAGCAAGCGAGAAACCAGCCTTGATGCTCTGATACCGAAGGCCGAGACGGCCGCCGTACATCAGCGGGAGCGAGTTATCAGTGCCAGACGGCACCGTGAAGGTGTTACTGGGCTCGACGAAGTCCTGTTGGTTGCCCAGGTGAACCGAGTAATCAAACCGCAGTCTTTCGGGGAGTGGTAGCGTACCTGAGACCCGAAGGTAGCTGTGCTGAGGTACGAAGTCAGACGCCCCCACAAAGTCGGTGAACGAGGACTCGTACGCCAGCGGCCGTACGATGTAGGGCAACAGCGGCGTCCGGTTTTTGATGGTGTTGAGGTTGTTGAACTCGGGAATCTGCAACCCGATGTGGATGCTGAAGGCCGTGTTGTAGCGATACCGGAGCCACGCCTCTTCGATTCTGAATTCGCCCCAGTCATCTGCCGTCGAGAACGAATTCGTAAGCTGCAAATTGAGGAAGGCGCTGAACGATGGCGTAAAGCTCTTCGCCATCATCACATTGAGCTGTTGTAGGGAAAAACTCGTCAGCTCAACGTCCTCTCTAAGGACGCCTTCTGTGGTTTAGTCGCTGTAGCGGAAGATGCCTTGGAAGTAGCCGTAGAGCCGGATGGGGTCGCCGAGCTGAGCGTGGAGCGAGAGCGGCGTCACGCCAATCCACACCAGGAGCGCCCACAGGACGCGCTGACGGAGTGTGTGCATGGTGGACCTGGATGTGGTGTAAGACGGTGGGAAGGAAGCGCGCCAGAGGGGCACATTCAACGGCTAAGCTACACGGCAGGTCAACGTCAATCAAAACGTACAATTGGAATGAAATTGCGTTCACCGCGTGGTGGAGGGGCGATGTCTATTCGTTCCGGGGACATGCGAGAAAGAGGTTTTTTTGTAACCCCCTTGGCTGGCTCCTTATCGCGCTGCTTTGTTGGCTAGTGGAGCAGGTTCGGGCGAGACGTAGCCGCCGCGCACGGTGGCGCCTAACACCAGCGCCGCCCCGATGAGTACCAGGTTCTTGATGATGTACTGGCCCTCCAGCGTGAGGCCATGCGGGAACTGCGTCCAGATGACGTCGGGCAGGATGACGAGCGGCAGGGCCGTGCCGGGCATCTGAACGAAGAGCAGTAGCAGTGTGACGCGCATGTACCGGCCCAGGATGAGCCCGATGCCAATCAGCGTTTCCCATACGGCCAGCACGGGCAGGAAGAAGTCGGGGTCTACCACGTAGATCGTGTTGCGCACCAGCTCCTCGGCGGGGCTCAGGCCGGGGAACAGCTTGAGCGCGCCAAACCAGAAGAATACCACGCCCAGGCCCAGGCGCATGATCGTGAGCCCGTACCGCGCCATCCACTGCACAATGCAGCGGTCGATGCGGTCGTAGGTGGTGTGCAAGGTGGGCGGCGGTGCTGCCTGGGGCTGCTGCTCAGCGGCAGGGCGCTCTTCTGGCTGCGTTCGCTTCTCTGGCGCGGGCCGCCGTCTGAGCTTGAAGCGCTGGTCAATCATGGTACACGTATCGTGCTGGGGCAGGAAAAGACGAGGGCGCGCAGTGAGGTTGTCCACACCAGGATGACCGCGCATATGCCCTGTACTGGCTGGAGGCGTGTGGATAGCGTGGGGCGGCCACAGGATAATTTGCGCGTGAGTTTGTGCGGCGCGCATCGTATACTTGAGCCACTGAAGGTTCCAGACTCAACACCATTGGTACATGTGTAAACAACTGCTCCTCGGCCTCGCGCTCTTGCTGGTAGCGCTACCGGCCGCCGCGCAAGACACGCCCGACGTGTCAGCGCACCTCAACGCCATCAGCGCGCTGGCCAACGATGCGCTTGCCGCGAGCGAGAGCGCCGCCACCGCCAGCAGCGTAGCCGACGTCAAAGTCGCAGCCGACGCCGTCTTCGCCACCGTGTGGGGCATGCCCTCAGGCATCGTGGAGTCGCAGCACGGTGCCGTGGCCTCGCACGGTTGGAAGACGCGTTGGCAGACCACCTACCACGACTTCGGCGAGCGCTACGCCAAGCGCTACGACGACACGCCGGTTGAGATCAACGACGTGACGCAGTTGGGCATCGTCGGCCGGGGCCGCGCCGTCCGCAAGGCGCTTGTAGATGCAGGCCGCGACGACCGCACCGACGGCTTCCTCATCGCCCTCAACAACGTCATCGGGTGGATGAAGATGGACGACGGCCGCACCAAAGGCGAGGTCCAGCCCCGCGTGGACATGACCCGCATGTGGGATGCGCCCAAGACCTTCTGGAACTCCACGGCCGACACGGGCTGGCTCCACGAAGTACACGCCCAGGCCGTGAACATCCTCAAGACTGACTACGAAGGCGACCTCGACATGGCCAAGGCCCACGCCGCTGACCTCCAGATGCTCGTCAAGAAGGTCTTCGACGGCCTCGACGGCGACGGCGACGGCACCGTGGCGCCCGTCATCATGGAAGGTGGCCTCAACGTGGCTATGGCCCAGGCCAAGGCCCAAGGCCTCGTCGAGTAAACCCCGCGTCAACTCAATACGCAGACGATCAAACGATACACTCAACTATGCGTCGATATACGTTTACCGCGCTCTTCGCCCTCGTCTTCTTGATGGCGGCCTGCACAGGCGCCAAGCAAAGCAGCACCAACGAAGCCGACTGGGTCACGCTCTACGACGGCTCGGGCACCGAAGGCTGGGTCCAAGCCGGGCCGGGCGAGTTCATCCAGGAGGCCGACGGCAGCCTGCTGGGCACGGGCGGCATGGGCATGCTCTACTACGCCCAGCAGTCCTTCCGCGACTTCATCCTTGAACTCGACTGGAAGGCCGTGCACGACTCGGCCAACTCGGGCATCTTCGTCCGCTTCCCCGAGCAGAGCGACGACCCGTGGTACGCCGTCAACAACGGCTACGAGATCCAGATCGCCAACACGGGCGGCAACCCGATGCAGACCACAGGCGCCATCTACACGTTCTCGCCTGCCTCGCACATCCCCACCAAGCCCGCGGGCCAGTGGAACACGTACCAGATCAAAGTCACCGGGCAGCGCTACGAGATCTTCCTCAACGGCGAGAAGGTCAACGACTTCTTTGGCGACCGCGGGCGCGAAGGCTACATCGGCATCCAGAATCACGACAGCGACTCGAAGGTGTGGTACCGCAACATCCGCGTTCAGCCGCTGATGCTGGAGGACCCGCCGGAGACGCTCGGCGAGCACTTCGCCGTGACCGACGAGCGCGACCCGATTAAGGTGCTCACGTTCACCACGACGCACGGCTTCCGCCACGGCGGTGCCATCGAAGCGCTCAAGGAGTCGCTGCCGGAGATCGCGCAGCATACCGAGTTCACGTTCGACATCACCGAGGACGTGAGCTTGCTCAACGCGGAGAACCTCGCCAACTATGACCTGCTGTTCTTCGCCAACACGACCATGCGACTCAAGGGCGAACAGCGCGTGGATGCTGGTGGGGGCGACGCGATGGGCAACTTCGCCAACTACCAGATCGAGATGAACACGCCGCAGGGCGCTATGGGCATGGTCGTGGCACTCTCTGGTTCAGCTGATGATCTCAGCGGCACCATTAAAGCCGACGGTGCACCGCAGGCGGCTCCCCTCACCGATGTTGTGCTCGATGGCAATAACCTCAGCTTCAATTTTGACTCCGGGCAGTATGGTGTTCTGGGCGTCACGGCGTCGCTGGCGGGCGACGCGTTCGACGGCGCGCTGGCCATCGGGGGCATGAGCATCCCGATGCAGGGCGAGAAGATGGCGGTGCCCAACGACACCGTCTTGCAAGGCGAGCGCACCTGGGATGTGGAACTGGAGACCCCGCAGGGTGCGATGGCCGCCACGGTCCTGCTCAACGGCTTGGAGGGCAGCATCACGTTCGACGGCGCGCCCGCCGCTGCTACGCTCGACGAGATCTCCTACACGGGCGATCAGGTTAACTTCTCCTTCGATTCAGGCGAGTACGGCGTTTTGCCGGTGACGGCTACGCTGGATGGGGAGACCTTCGACGGCACGCTGTCGGTGAGTGGCTTCAACGTCCCGCTGACGGGCACGCTCACCTCGGGCGATCCGGTCATGCTCAGCGGCGGCAGCGGCGATGGCGAACCCGAGGAGCCCGAGATGGAAGAGGTCATCTACGTCACCGAGGCGCAGCAGGAGGCCATTATGGACTTCATGCGCGAGGGCAAGGGCTTCGTCGGCACGCACTCGGCCACCGACACCTTCCACGACTGGGACGACTACCGCGCGATGGTGGGCGGCGGGCTGTTCACGTCGCACCCGTGGACGAAGAGCGTCCGCATCAACGTGGAGGAGCCCGGCAACCCCGCCATGACGCACCTGGGCGAGAGCTTCCACATCGTGGATGAGATCTACGTGCTCGACCAAAACCCGCGCTGGAACAGCCGCGTGCTGGCATCGCTGGACGTCGAGGACGCCGGGCTGCAGGGCTCGACCGCAGGCAGCGAGGAGCGCGGCGACTACCCGATCTCGTGGATCCGCAACCACAACGGCGGCCGCGTCTTCTACACCAAGCTGGGCCACTTCGACCACAACTGGCGCAACCCCGCCTTCCTACAGCACCTGCTGCAAGGCATGCGCATGGCCGCTGGCCGCATCGACGCCGACTTCTCGGGCCGCCGCGTCAAAGACACCATCGCCGACAACGTATGGCCCGACGACCTCGCCGTGGACGACAAAGGCAACGTATGGATCGCCGAACTGACGGGCGCGCTCTATCGGTACGACGCTGAGACCGAAGAGTCAGTCAAGATTGGCGAGATCCCGACGACCGACCCCGTCAACATCGAGCACGGCCTGTTCGGCGTCGAGGTCGATCCCGACTTCTACAACGGCGAGCCGTGGGTGTACCTCTACTACGCCGAGCAGGAGACCTTCATCAACACCCTCTCGCGTATGCGCTACGAGAACGGTCAGCTCGACATGGACTCCGAGGAGATCCTGCTGCGCGTGCCCACCGAGCCGCAGTGCTGCCACCAAGCGGGCGACATCGAGTGGGGGCCAGATAAGACGCTGTACCTCTCCACGGGCGACACGGGCATGAGCGAGACGCGGCCCGACTGGGAGGTGAGTGACGAGAAGCTCGACGCCTTCTTCGAAGAGCACGGCTTGGACGAGGACGACTACCAGTGGTCGCGCCTCGTCGACTCCGAGCGCACCGCCCAGAACCTCGCCGACCTGCGCGGCAAGATCGTGCGCATCAACCGCGACGGCTCCATCCCGAAGGACAACCCGTTCTTCGGCCAGGCCGGAGCGCGCTGGGAGGTGTACGCCTACGGCCTCCGCAACCCGTACCGCTTCAAGCTCGACCCGCAAACCGGCTACCTCTTCATCGGCGTCGTGGGGCCGGATGAGGACGTGACCTATGACGAGTACAACATCTCGCGCGAGGGCGGTGAGAACTTCGGCTGGCCGCGCGACAACGGCACGCTCGTCTACAACGAGTGGGACCCCGCCGATATCGAAGACTACGAGCCGCCGTTCTGGGAGTATGACTACGCCGATGGCGGCCGCTCCGCCTCGGGCGGTCCCGTGTACCGCCACGAAGGCCCCGGCGCCTTCCCCGACGTGTTCCAAGGCACCGTCTTCACCTACGACTGGTCGCGCACCTGGATCAAGTGGGGCGAGATCGAAGAGCGGCCCGTCACGCTGACGAAGACCAACGGCGAGACGTACACGATGAACACGCTCCGCCTCGTCAACATCAAGACGTTCGACGAGACGCTGATGCAAGGCACCCGCCCGATCTCGATGGAGCTAGGTCCCGATGGCGCGCTCTACGTGGCCGAGTTCACGGGCTTCTGGGGCCCCGCGCCGGGCTCCAAGGTGACGCGCTACCGCTGGGTGGCGGGCAACGAGGCGCCCGTGAGCATGGGCAGCGTGCTCGGCCCCGCCGAGGGCGATCCACTCACGATCCGCTTCTCCAGCAAAGGCAGCTACGACCCCAACGCCGACACCGTGATCTTCGCCTGGGCCTTTGGCGACGGCGGCACCAGCAGCGAGCGCCACCCCACGCACACCTACGCCGAGGCTGGCACCTACACCGCCACCCTCACCCTCACCGACCCCGACGGCTTGAGCCACACCCATACCTTCGAGGTGGAGGTCGCCGAGGCG
>JBCCMF010000123.1:0-11834 GCA_039026435.1 Bacteroidota bacterium | reverse complement strand
TCTAAACAACAACGCAGTACCCCGAATAGGGCTCACACTGGCTTAGGGATTGGTTCTGGCAGATTAACCCTTACGTGAGCCCATGCGGTTGTGGCAAACCGCTCGGTGGCCGCCTCCCTATGGCTGGGGAGGCGGCCTTTTTGGTGTGGGGCACGTGGTCCGTGGGGTGCGTTATCTAGAACCGTGGGTTGCGGTCGTGGGAACGCGTGTTATGTGGGACCTCCGAGCGGCCCTAGGCAGCCATGCGCTCAGACTGCACCAGCCGAGTCTGTAACTCGGTGATCAGAGCGAGTACTACCTGGGGATTGTAGGTTTTCTGTTCGGCGTAGGCATGGAAGACGTAGGCGTAGCGGTCCAACTTGGCCGCAGCGCACACGTCGCCCATGCGCTTGAGCAGCAGGAGCGGGTTGACGCTGTAGTTGATGACCACATTCTTGCGCTCGCCCAACTGGAACGCGTGCAGCAGCATGAGCAGCCCATCGCTGGGTTGATGCGCGCGCAGCAGCGCTAGCCCCGTCGTGTAGTAGACGATGGGCTCGTTGGGGTCGATGGCGAGTAGGCTGTTGGCGTGCTTCAGTGCTTGGGCGGGGCGGTCCAGGTTCAGCGCCGCTTGGGCGGCCAGCAGGTGCCCGTAGAACGCGTTGCGCGGCATCATCGCGCGGTTGTCCACGGCCTCGAAGTATGCCAGCGCCTTCTCTAGGTCTTGCAGCACAAACATCGAGACGCCCAGCTGATAGTTGTAGTACGAGCGGAATTTCTCGTTCTCGGCGTGCTCCAGTTCGTATTCGAGGAGCGCCAGCCGGGGCTCGTACTTCTTCTTGAGATCATGTCGCCCGAGCGCGTAGCCCGTGTGGATCACTTCGGCGCCGATGCGGATCTGCCGATGCCCCGTGCGCCGCATGTAGACTTCGATGCCCCGCTGGATCTGGTTGTGGACGCGTCCCTCGTATCGGATATCGGCATCGTTGCGCACGAGGCGCACCTGATGGAAGCGGTCGGCTTCGATGAGCTTGTCTTCGCCCATCAGGTTGGTCACGGTGAACTGCACCGCCGCGATGTCATCCTTCTCCGCTGTGCGGCGAATGAGCGCCCAGTGCTGCGGGTTCGGGATGTACTCGTCGCCGTCGAGGATGAGGATATAATCGCCCGATCCTTTGTCAAAGCTGTAGTTGCGGGCGATGGCGAACGAGTTGGGCCATTCGATCTCGTCGTACACGTCAGCATAGCGCTGCGCGATGGCCTGCGTGCCGTCCGTAGAGCCCGTGTCGATCACCACGATCTCCTCCACGTGCGGGCGCGCAAAGGAGAGGCACTTCTCCAGCGTCTTCGCCTCGTTCTTGACGATCATGCACAGGGAAATAGTTGGCATCGCAATTCGGGGATCGAGATTCGAGGTCTGGGCGGCCTTTTGGAGCCGGACCTGTGACTTGACTATGCCGCCAGTGAGGGAGCGAGGCGCTCCAGTGCGGCGTGGGCTTGCTCGGCGGTGGCATCATGGCGCAGCGCAGCGCGGTAGAACTGCTCGGCGAGGTCGGGTTGCTCGAGGGCCTCACAGGCCTCGCCCGCGAAGCAGTACACCTGCACCGGGTCGATGGGCAGGCGGAGGGGGGCAGCCGTCGTTTCGTGTAGGTCCAGGCGCTCGGCGCTGTAGACGAAGGCCTCAGCGGCGGCTTGGTGCATGCCTTTGGCCCAGAGGGCACGGCCCAGCAGGTGCTGCACTAGCGGTTCGTCGGGTGCCAAGTCGAGGGCAGCGTCGGCATGGTAGAGCGCGTCGGTGGCGTCGTCGCTGCCGAGGGCGAGCTGCATCGCTAGGGCGCGTGTGTTTAGCTGCTCGTCGTCCGATAGCTGTGCGATGGGTAGCGTCTTGAGCGCTGCTCGTGCCTCGGCAAACTGCTGGGCGTTGACGAGCGTGTAGATCTGCTCCAACTGCTCAGCGGGCGGCGTGTCGCCCGCGGTGAAGGCGGCGGCGCGCTGCGCGTGGTAGTGCGCCGACAGCCGGTCGGTGTAGGCCTCTTGCACGATGCTGGTGAGCACCGCGTCCATCGCCTTGGCCTCCTTCTCGATGGAGAAGTGGTCCGTCACCCATTGCCGGTGCGCCTCCGGCTCCACATCGGCCGACTCCATCTTCATGACGGCGTCGTAGAGCGTGCGAAAGGTATAGGCGGCTGGGATGTAGTCTTCCACGCCGGGGTAGCCGTGCACAATGGGACGCACGCCGTAGCCCATCGCCTCCAGCACGCGCTCTGGCTGATGGTCTTGAATATCGAGCGAGAGCACGGTGCCGCACGAGGCGGTGTAGACGCACTGCTGCTCGGGGGGCAAGTCGCCGTAGAAGAGCAGGTCGTCGGTCAGGCCGAGGTGGTCCAGCGCGGAGAAGATGTACTCGGCCTGCCCCAGGTTCTCAATCTTGCCGAAGACATGGAGGGCGTAGTTTTCGTTGCGCGACTTGAGGGCCAGCGCCAGCTCAAGCAGCATGCTCGGGTTCGGCGCGTTGCCCTCGTGGCAGAGCACGGCCACATCGAACGGCGAGACGTCGCCCCGGGGCGGGGCCTCGTCGGGCATCACAATGCCGGGCGCCACCACCGATGTGCTGGTGTACTCGCTGATGCGACCCTTGAACATCGTGTAGAACGCCTGGCGCGTCTTGGGCGTGGCGAAGGCGATGTGGTCGAACGAGCCCCACTTCATCGGCGCGAGCCTACGGTTGAGCAGATCCGACTGGCGCAGGCGCACCAGCGTGGGGCGTTTCTTCTCGGCATCCATCAGAGCAGGCAGCTCAGACTCGATCCACACGAGGTCCACCTGGCGCATACGGTGTTGGATGCGCGCCGCGGACAGGCCGCGGTCGGCGGCAATGAACTCAGGCGAATAGTAGTCGGGGAGCTGCGCGAACAGCGCGTTCAGGCGTGGGCGCTGCTCGGGCAGGTGCCAGACGCCGATGCGAAACGGCGCCGGGGGCGTGGGGTGTGTCATGTCTACGGGAAACGACTTCAGACAACGGCTGACGTGGCGCCTCCGAAGCGGGAAATATGCCAAAGTGGGCGCACCGAGGCGGGTATGACGGAAAAAAGCGGCTCAGACGGCTTAAACATTTCCCGGCAGCGGCCGATACGCCATACGATGACCTGCGCCCGGCCTGCATCGACCGGAAAATTGCACCCCAGGGGGGAAGATGCTGCCGTCCCGAGCGCAGGGGCTGTCGTCCGCAACACCCCATAACGTGCCGTATTCCCATGTACAACCGAGCAGCCAAACGGCTACAGTACCAGCGTCAGGCGATTGCCACCGCCTCGCCGCAACAACTCATCGTCAAAGTGTACGACATCGCCGTGTCGGCGTGCCACCGCGGCGACCTGCCCAAGCTCCGCGCCTGCCTCGTGGAGCTGATCAGCAGCTTGAACTTTGAGGCGGGGGGCGAAGTCGCCGAGCGCCTGTATGCGCTTTACGAGTTCTGCCTGAATCAAGCCGTGGAGGGCGAGACCGAAGTGGTCTGTGAATTGCTTGAACCCCTCCGCGATGCGTGGCGCGAAGTCGCGTACCAGCAGACAGCCCTCGCCGCCTGACAGGCACCGGGCTCACCCCGTGCCACCTTGTTTAACCACAACCGAGTAGTATCATGGTTGGTGCCGTTTCTTCATCGCTGCGTGCGAGCGATCCGTACGAGCAGCTGATTAGTCAGATTATCCGGCTGGAATCGCAGCCCAAGTTCGACATCGAGGCCAAGAAGTCGAGACAGCAGCAGATGAAATCGGTGCTGGACGACTTCGACAGCACCCTGTCGGCGCTCAACACGCGGCTGTCTGCGTTCACCGATCAGTTCAACAACCCGTTCGAAGGACGCGGCATCACACTGCCCGAGAACAGCGCCTTCACGGCCTCGGCCACGGATGATGCCTCGTACGGTTCGCACACGGTAGAGGTGGAGCGCTTGGCCTCGACCGATACGCGCATCTCGCAGCAGTACAGCAAGAGTGGGACAGGCCTGCGCAGCTTCTTCGACAGCAACGGCAGCCAGACGTTCGAGGTGGGTGTCTTCAGCCCCGACGACAGCGACGAGAACCGCCGCGTCAACATCAGCGTCACGGTCAACCCGACGGGCACGACGGACGAGGAGATCCTGCAGGAAGTCTCGGATGCGATCAACGCCGCCATGAAGAGCGCGTATGACAACGAGGACATCAAAAGCGATGACCGCGCCTCGGCGTCGCTCGTGAACGAGACCAACGACACGGCGCGCCTCACGCTGCGCAGCGGCGACACGGGCTTCCAAAATCGGATCACGTTCTCCGATTCGGCCAATGGCTTGCTCGGCCTGCTGGGCGTGAGCGACAACGCCGTCGCCGACGGTACGAGCGGCGGTCAGGTCACCGCCGTGGGCACCAGCGAGACCGACTCGGAGCTGAACAGCGTCTTCAAGCTGGATGGCCTGACGATGTACCGCAGCAGCAACCAAGTCTCGGATGCGCTCACGGGCGTGACGTTCAACCTGCGCGAAGCGGGCGGCGACCCCGTCGACTTCACCGTCGAGCCCGACTCGGACGGCATCGTGGGCGAAGTGGAGGCCTTCATCAGCGAATACAACGCGATCCTCGACAGCATCAAGTCGCGGACGAACGTAGACGGCGCCACCCAAGTGCGCGGCCTCCTCGCCGGCGACAGCACGTTCACCAGCCTGCGCTTCAACATGCGCAACGACATCGTGCAGACCGTCGCCGGGCAAGGCACCGACGAGCCGCAGGCGCTCACCGACCTCGGCATCGAGATCACCGAAGACGGCACGCTTCGGCTGGCCGACAAGGATGTGCTGATCTCCGCCGTAGAAGACAACGCCGACGCGGTCCGCAATCTGTTCGCCTCGGATGATGGCGTGGCCAAGCGCCTCGAAACCCGCCTCGACGCGTTCCTGGGCACCAACGGCATCCTCGACAACCGCAAGGACAACATCGACGAGAACGTGCGCCGCCTGGACACGCGGATCGAGAGCTTCGATTTTCGCCTCAACCAGCGCACCGAGCAGCTTCGGGCACAATTTGCGCAGCTTCAGGAAATCTCCGCGCAAGTGGGGGGGCAGAGCCAGTACCTCAGCGCTATTCTACCCTTCTAGACGCCGTTCCCTGATGCACCTTTTTCCGCCGTGGCGGCATTCTTTTCTGTTGTGAGGTCCTATGACGCCCGCTGAACACCTCCGTCGTCTTTTCGAGACTGGGCATCGCCTGGTCCATGCCCTGCGCGACCGCCAGATGGATGCCGTGCGCAATCTGCTAGCGACGCGTAGTCATCTCCTCGATCAAACCCGTGCGTTCAAAGGCGACACGGCGTGGCCCGAGGCGTCCGAAACCTGGGCAGAACGGCTCAAAATACAGGATACGGCCATCAATGAGGCCCTTTCGATGGCGAAAGACGACGTGTCGATGGCGCTCAGTGCCGTGCAGCTGCGGAAGCAGGCACAGGCGGAGTACCGCGCCCCGACGAACCCGACGTCCATCCTGCACCGCCACGTGGCCGGGTAGGATTTACCGACGCATGGCTCCATTTTGCCGAACCGTAGCGTAGCCGTGCCGAAACGGGCGTATCTTTTGCCACTAGCAACGGTGAACACGTTTCCCATATGTTCAGGGTCGTAGTGTGGCCCGGAGTGACATCCCCATGACGAGTATTCAGAACAACCGCCTCAACGCGTACGCGCAGCAGCGCACCCAGCAGGGTGGCGTGGAGCAAGCGCAGCGCGTGGAGAATGGCAACGGTCCCCAGCCTGCCGCCAACGAAGCGGCCAAAGCGGCCCCGTCCGACCGCCTGGAGCTGTCGGCAGCGGCGCGTGCGTCGTTCGAAGCGCAGGCCACCGAGGTCGATGGCCCATCGGCGCTTTCGCCTGAGCGCTTGGCAGCGCTCCGCGACCGCGTAGCCAGCGGCTTCTACCAGCAGCCCGAGGTCTTGGCCCGCACCACAGCCGCCCTCGCCAAAGACCTACTCGGCTAGGTCGCATCCGCACCACGGCGCCGCAGTGAGACGGGCGCCCCGGTTTCATTTCTCAGGTTCGCTCCGGTAGTTCCGATGGAGCGCACGCAGGTGAGCTATGCCCACGGCCGACGCAGCCCCAACCGCCTCCTCCGTTCGTACGTCAGCAGCTCCGAGCGATCCCTGTGCCGCGTTGTTGGCCACGGCCTCGGCGTTTGGGTTTGATGCCGAGGCGCATGTTATCCGCCACCGTGCCGCCCACTGGCGCGCTCCGTTCAGCTTGTACGTCGTTGGGCACGATGCCAGCGGCCTCGCCGATGTCGTAGACCACATCTGGAAGACGCCCGTCACGCCCGTCACCGAGGCTACCATTCCAACGATGCAGTACATCGCGGTGGCACGCGGGCAGGAGCAGGCCGAGATTGCCTTCGCCGACGCCGCGCTGGCCCCGATGCAGCTGCCTGTGGCCGAGGCGTACGATCTGCTCAAGAACAGCGTCGGGCCATCGTCGGTGCCCGTGGCGTCGGTAGTGTGGGAGCAGTCGGCGCCGCATCTGCCGCGCAAGCTCTCCGTCACGCAGCGCCGCTTCGACCGCGCACACATGGCCGATATAGGGTGGGCGCCGGACGCCATCGTGTGGGTGACGGCCGTGCAATCGCTCGCGAAGGAGCGCGAGCAGCAGGCCTTTGAGCACTTCATCGCTCACAAAGATCCACGCCTCCCTGTGGTCAGCGTCATCACCGGCCTCGATCAGGTCCCGCAGACGCAGTGGATGGACATCATCACGACCGCGCGCGAGCGCTTCGGCGATCACGTGGAGCAGGTCATCCCACTCGCCCGGCAGCGCCGCGACGGCGTAGACCCCGGCAGCACCCTCCGCCGCACGTTGCGCAACCTGTTTTGGTACGACGTCAACGCGGTGCGTGAGGCGAATCAGGCCCGGTTTGTAGAGGCCATGCGCGACCGTCTCATGCAGGGCTTCGAGCGCTATGTGGACCTGGCATTGCGTGACCGCTGGCGGGTGCGCGAGACGACCGCCGCCGTGCACAACCATATAGCCGAGCAGCACGCGCGGTGGGCCGCCGCGATGCACGCCGCGATGGACGAGGTGGAGCAGCACCTGCTCGGTCATGTGCAGCGCGTCACCGCGAGTCTGGAAGGCGAGCCGCCGCTGTTGACGCTACCCGATTGGGGGCAGATCTGGCCGAAGATCGCCCAGCTATACGATATGCAGCAGGTGTGGCCTCGCGTGGCGCACGTGTGCGAGACGACGCACGTGGCCGCCAAAGCCGAAGCGCAGCACCACCAGGATCAGCTTGATGTGCACACCGAGGTCGTCTCTACAGGTCCCAAAGTTGACGCGCTACTCGGCGATGGCACGCTCCTCCTCCCGCACCCCCCTCTTTTGCCAAGCGACCAGCCCCGACTGGAATGGACGGCGGCGCCGCTCGAAGCGTTGGAGCGCGTGTGCAGCGGGCAGGTCTTGTTCGCCTTGACGCAGGCTCACCTCAGCGGGAACGCACCAACGCCGCGCACCGCCGAGGGGTGGATGCAAGACACCCTCGCTCACCTGCGCCACGACTTCAGCCAATGGGTAGATGATCTCGCCGAGCAGATCCAGGCACACGTCTTGGCGATGGCGCAGCACCTCTACCGCAAAACGTACGGGTTTCTTCCCGAGCAGGCCGAACCTGCCCTTACCCAGTTGGAGCGAGCGTACATGAAGCTGCGCCGGGCCTCGCTGCACGTGCCATCGCCGCACATGATGGAGCCGAGTCTGTCTCCGGTCGCCTTCTTGTGCCGCATGCAGGAGACGGGCTACGCCGAGGTCTGGAACACCCGCCTGCTGGCGCAGCTCCAGGCGCAGTCGCAGGCGCATGTGGTGGCACGCGCCGAGCACCTCGTGACCGAACTGCGCGACGTGATCATTGACGCATGGCACGACCAGCGCGATGCCATCGACCTACACATCGCCGCTACATGGCGGCGTGATGCCAAGCGCTTGGCGCTCAAGCTGCACACGCGCTGGCCCGTAGCCGACCTGATGGCGCCGCTGCCTGCGATGCTGGGCGACCCCGTGCGTGCGCTCGGCTACCGCATGCGCGGCCTGCGCGAGCTACGCCTCCCGACCTCCGCGCTCTTCCTTCCAGAAGCCGGGGCCGACTTTCTGGCTCATGCCGCCCCCATGCGAAGACTGAGCACCGAAGCCATCGATCAGGTCAGCGATGCTGCCATCGCGATGGGCGAAGAGCTGTGGCGTGAGCACCAGCGCCTCCGCATCCCAACGGCCATCCGGCGCCGCGTGATGCAGCGGCTGGCGGTCGTCGTGGTTGGGCTGGTAGCGCTGATCGTGGGCGGCTTGCTGCTGACGGGGCTGAACCCGTTCGGCATTGTGGCGCTGGTCAGCGTGCTGATTATGGCCCTCGGTGGCGGCTGGGAGTGGATGGAGCGCACCATCTTGCGCCTTGCTCCCGGCGAAGCCCGCAGGCAGACGCGCCGTGTCATGCAACTCATGGAGGAGCTCTACCGCGACCGCTTCGAGCGCATCGAGCGGCACATCCGCCACATCTTGACAAACGCCACCGCAGACCGCCTGCTACCCGCTGGCCCTACGCACCACCCGCAAGCCACGGGCGTCTACGTGCCCTACGCCACGCTCCTTGAGCGGCTGCGCGAGCGTCGGTAAATTACTCGCCTTTGATCGCCTTGAGCATGATCTCGACGCGGGCATCGCGGGGGAGGCGGGCGACCTCAAAGGCGGCGCGTGCAGGCGGCGAGTCGGGGAAGAAGGTGGCATAGACGCCGTTCATCGCATCAAAGTCGGTGAGGTCGGCCAGGAAGACCTGCACCTGCACGGCGTCACCCATTGTGAACCCTGCGGCTTCGACCACAGCTTGGAGGTTAGCCAGCGCCTGCTGCGTCTCGGCCTGGACGCCGCCCTCCACCAGCTGCCCCGTGGCGGGGTCGATGCCGATCTGCCCGGCGCAGTAGAGGTGCGGGCCCACTTGGATGGCTTGCGAGTAGGGGCCGAGGGCGCCCGGCGCTTGGTCAGTGGAGATCACGGTGCGAGGCATGGCGGAGTCGGTCGTCTGAGGCGATGGGGTGCAGCCCGCTACCAACAGGCCAGCGAGCAGGAGGGAGGCGCGGAGCATGACGGCGTGGGGCTGATGAGCGGAACACCGCCGAATATAGGCGATGCGCGTCGTCAAAGTGCGGTGCCCAAGAGCGCGCGCGTCACTTCAGGAGCATCAGCCGTTGCGTCTGCGCGCCGCCCGGCGTCACGAGGCGGACGAGGTAGAGGCCGCTCGCGAGCCCATCCGCGCTGAACGTGAAGGTGTGTTGCCCACGAGCCACGGGCCCAGCAAACACGGTGCGGATATGCCGCCCGAGCGCGTCGTACACGGTAAGCTGCACGTCGCTGTCGATCTTGGCGCGGATGGTGAGCGCAGTGGTGGGGTTGAACGGGTTCGGGGAGGCTGGCGCCAACTCGATCTCGCCCGCGAAGTCGAGCGGCGGCTCTACCGTAATGGCCACCTCAGCCACGGCGGTGCCGCCGCGTCCGTCGCCGACGACGTACGTGAAGGTGTCGAGACCGTGGAAGCCCGCAGGCGGCGTGTAGCGGACCTGCGTGTCGCCTAGCTGCACGGCTTCGCCATGATCGGCATCGTTGACGGCCATCAGCGTGAGCGCGTCGCCATCGGGGTCGGCGTCGTTGGCCAGCACGTCCAGCAGCAGCGTCTCGCCAGCGGCCAGCGTGGCGCGGTCCTGCCGTGCGGAGGGGGCGAGGTTGGAGGTGGGCCGTAGCAGCAACGCTTCCACGGCACCGTCGCGCGCACCCGTGGCGGCGATCTCGCCCGTGGCGTTGATGCCGCGCGCCTCGGTGATCTGCCAGCCCAAAGCGGGATCGATGCTCGCCGTCAGGTCGCGCAGGGTGCCGTCGATGGCGATAAAGCCCGAACTGCCTACCTGGGCGCCCGACTTTGAGGCCACGGCGGCACGGCGTTCTGTGATGGTCAGCAGCGCGGAGGGGAGGGCAGCCGCGTGTTTTGAGGCTTGTGCCCCTGGGGTGTGTGTGCCCACGATCCATCCGGCGTCGTTGATGGCGTAGGCTTCGCCGCCTGCCGCGACCTCAATCGGTTCGCCCTCCAGCCAGGCTACAGCGATAAAGTTGCCGTCGCGCTCCAGGCTGCCCACGACGGTGCCCGCGTTGTTGACGGCATAGGCGCGGCCGTTGCCATCGCCCGGGAGCAGGGCGTCGCCTGCGAAGGCTTGGGAGCGCCCGTCGCCCACATACGCCACGCCCACGGCCAACGCCTCGTCGTTCACGCCGAACGCTTCGGTGCTGGGCGCGTCGGGGCCGATGATGTCGGGGCTGCCCCACACCACCGCGCGGTAGCGATCGTCGGCTTGCGCCGTGCCTACGACGGTGCCCGCGTTGTTGACGGCGTACGCGGCGCTGAACGACCCTTCGCCGAGCCCACCTAGCGCTTCCATCCCCGAGGCTGTACCCTGCGTGGCAAACCCATCCGTCTCGGTCACCAGCGCGAAGCCTACGATGTCGCCCGCCTTGTTGATGGCATAGGCGTGGCCGGGGCGGCCTTCGGGTGTGCGCACCGCCTGGATCTGGCGGCCATCGAAGGAGAACGGCTGGATGCGGCCCTCGGCATCGCTGCCGATGCCCACGACCTGCCCCTCCGCGTTGAGGCCTATCGCGCGGCTCGCGCCGCCCAGGGTACCGACCTCCACAACCTCGTAGCGCAGCGGACCCACCGTCACCGTGACTTGGGCCTCATCCGGCGCGCCCGCTTCGTCTTCGATGGTGTAGCTGAAGCCATCCGTGCCCTCGAAGTTGGGCGGCGGCACGTAGCGGATCTGCCCTTCCACGAGTTGCGTCGTTCCGCCCTCGCGGCTATCCGTGGCGCTGACGAGCGCAAGCGCATCCCCTTCGGGGTCGCTGTCGTTGGCGAGCACGTCGATGAGCACAGGGGTGAAGGCCGAGGTTTGCGCCTCGTCGTCGTTGGCGACGGGCGCGTCGTTGACAGGGCGTATGGTGACGGTGACCATGCCCGTGTCGAAGCCGTCGTTGCCGTCGCTGACGGTGTAGCTGAACGTGTCGGTGCCGCTCACATCCAGGTTCGGGGTGTAGGTGAGCGTCTGCGCGTCGGCTGCTATGGCGACGGTGCCCAAGGTGGGCGTTGTGGCCGACTGGATGCGTAGCGCATCGCCGTCGGGGTCGGTGTCGTTGGCGAGCACGTCGATCTCGACGGCGGTGTCTTCGTCGGTGGTGGCGGTGTCGTCTTGGGCTACGGGCGCGTCGGCGCTGGTGCCTACGGCGATGGATACGGTGGCCTCGCTGCTGAGGCCGTCGGGGTCGGTAATGCGGTAGGTGAAGGTGTCGAGGCCTGCGAAGTTGGGCGTGGGGGTGTAGGCGATGCGCTGCTCGGCCACCACAGCGGTGCCGTTGGTGGGCGCCGTGACTAGCGTGATCGTGAGCGCGTCGCCGTCTACATCCACGTCGTTGGCGAGCACGTCGATCTGGACGTCGGTGTCTTCGTCGGTGGTGGCGGTGTCGTCTTGGGCCACAGGCGCGTCGTTGACGGGCGTGATGGTAACAGTGACGGTTGCCGTGTCGAGGCCGTTGTTGCCATCACTGACGGTATAGCTGAACGTGTCGGTGCCGTTCACATCGGCATCGGGCGCGTAGCGGATGCCGTCGGCCTCAAGCGCTGTCGTGCCGCGCGCAGCCTCACCCACAACCACGACAGCGAGCGCATCGCCATCCGCGTCCGTATCGTTGGCCAGGAGGTCAGCGAAGGCAATCAGCACGTCGGTGTCTTCGTCGGTGGCGGCGGTGTCGTCTTGGGCCACGGGCGCGTCGT
>JBCCMF010000122.1:0-11885 GCA_039026435.1 Bacteroidota bacterium | reverse complement strand
GAAGAGGGCGGTGTCGCTGGTGAAGTACACACCGTCGGGGCTGGCATGCGTCTCCCAGATGTCGGTGAAGTCGCGATGAGCTTCGGGGATTTTATCGCGGAGCGACACGAACGTCATCTGCCCCACGCTGTCGGCGGCGAGGTAACCCAGGTCTCTGACGGCGCCGACCCAGATGCGCCCGGAGGCATCGCGGGCGAGCGAGCGAACGTCGCGCTTGTTTGACATCAGAAGCAGCTCCCACGACAGCCCATCGTAGGTGAGGAGGCCACTGCCGTTGCCGAAGTAGAGCACGCCCTGCTCGTCTTCCACCACCGCCCACGTCTGCTCATGTGCGCCGTACTCCGCTGGGCGAAAGGTCCTGGTAAACGGACGACCCGCTTCGGCGTCGCGGTCGGTTGGTGTGAGCGCCTGAGCTTGTGTAGCGGGCGCCCAGAGCACCATCCACCAGCCAACCGTCAAGGCAAGCAGCACCGCGTTTCTGATGCTTAAACCTTGCACTAGCCCAGCTGTGCCCATCGCTTGTATGCTGGCTGACGGCCTCATGAGGTGTGCTCCGTCGGGAGTACGACGCTGAACGTGGTGCCTTTGCCGGAGGCACTCTCAACGCGCATCGTACCGCCGTGCCCTTGCGTCACGATGTCGTAGCTGAGCGACAGGCCGAGGCCCGTGCCGCTTCCCGCGGGCTTCGTGGTGAAGAACGGCTCGAACACCTTCTCGCGCACCGCCTCGGGCATACCTGGTCCGTTGTCTGAGACGCGGATCGCGACGTGGCCGTTTTGCCGCTCGGTGCTGACCGTCACGGTTGGCTCGGGCGTCTGGGCCTCCAGCATGGCGTCGAAGGCGTTGCCCACTAGGTTCAGAACAACACGACCGAGGTCTTGTGGGATAACGGCAACGGACCCCACCTCGTCGCTGAGCTGCCGCGTGATCTCGATGCTGAAGTCGGGCGTGGTGGCGCGCTTGCCGTGGTAGGCCAGATCCACGTGCTCGGCGACCAGCGCGTTGAGATCGACGCTGCGCTTCTCGCCCGAGTCTGAGCGGGCGTGTGCCATCATACTCTTGACGATGCCGTCGGCACGCTTGCCGTGGCGAGCGATCATGGCGGCGTTTTGCTTCAGGTCTACCAGTAGGTCGCCTAGCTTGCTGAGGACGTCGGGGTGGTCTTCGAGGTCCTCGCGCAGTTCGTCGGTGAGTTCTTCGTTGACCTCGGCGAAGTTGTTGATGAAGTTAAGCGGGTTCTTGATCTCGTGCGCAATGCCCGCCGTGAGCGCACCGAGGCTCGCCATCTTCTCCTGCTGCACGAGCTGCGCCTGCGTCTCCTTGAGATGATGGACCGCGCGTTCGAGGTCGGCGCTCTGGGCGGAGATGGCGTCGTTGCGATCGCGCAGGTGCTCCAACAGTTGCGTCTTGATGAACGCAGAGCGGACGTGCTCGCGCAGACCTTCGAGCAGTTCCACATCGCGGGCGTCAAAGGCATCCGGGCGCGTCATGTTGTCGAAGATGAAGTAGCCTGTGGTGCGGCCGTCTGTGCGGATGCGCAGCACCATGAACGACGCGGGCAGCCCGAAGGCAGCGAAGCGCTCGTTGCCCGCCCGCTGCTCTAGATCCTTCGCCACGAAGATGTCCTCAGCCACTTCCTCGGCTTGATGGATGTAGCGCGCCTCGGCTTCGGCCTCCGTCAAGCGGATCTGCTGGATCTGCTCCAGGTCCCACCCCACGGTGGCGCGGAAGGTGAAGACCTCGTGCTCCGGCGCATACACGAGCGCCGTGGCCTTCTCCACGCCAGGGATCGCGCGGGCCTCGGTCAGGATAGTGTGCAGCAGCCGACGGAAGCTGGTTTCCTGGTTGATGGAGGCGACGATGCTGTGGCTCTGTTCGAGGAGGGCGTGCGTCTTTTCGAGCTGCCGCGCTTGCTCCAGCTCGCGGACTTGCGCCTGTGCGCGCTCTTGGGCTTCCACCCGCTTACGCAGTAGCTGCGCGCCGCCATACACCGCGCCCGCCAGCAACCCGCCATAGATGAGGTAGGCCCACCACGTTTGCCACCACGGCGGCAGGATGGTCAGTTCGAGCGAGACGCCCTCCTCGTTCCAGACGCCGTCGCCGTTGGCGGCCTTGGCGCGGAAGGTGTACGTGCCCGGCGCCAAGTTAGTGTACGTGCTCGTGCGCTGCGTGCCCGCCTCCACCCAGTCGGCGTCGAAGCCGTCGAGGCGGTAGGCGTACGTGTTCTGCTCGGGATCGGCGAAGTGCAGGCCCACGAAGTCGAAGGTGACTTCGTTTTGGTCATGGCGCAGGGTGATGGCTTCGGTGTCGGCGAGGGCGGCTTGCAGGGGCGAGTCTGAGCCGACTTTCACGGACTCGTTGAACAGCTTGAAGTCCGTGAGCGCTACTTGCGGCGCGACGGTGTTGATGGAGAGCCGCTCCGGGATAAAGGCCGTCACGCCGAAGTTGCTGCCAAAGTAGAGCACGCCGCCTGCCCCCTTGGCGAAGGCGAACTCGCTGTACTCCAGCGCAATCAGCCCGTCGTCTAGGCCATAGACGCGTATGTCCTCCGTCTCGGGGTTGTAGTTGACCAGCCCGCCATTGGTGCTGAGCCAGAACGTACCGCTGTCGTCCTCCATCAACGCGTAGATCGTGTCGTTGGGCAGGCCGTTGGCGGTGTTTACGTGGTGCGTAGCGGTGCCTGTGGCGATGTCGTAGCGGCTGATCCCCCCATCAATCGTCGCAATCCACAGCGCACCGGGGTCTCGCTCTGACTCCAGCAAAGCAACCAAGGCGTTGCTGGCGATGGTCGTCGGATCCGCGGGGTCGTGTGCTGCGACGAGCGTGGCCTCCCCATCGGGGTCGCGGCGGATGAGGCCGTCGCGGCTGGCCAGCCACAAGGTACCATCAGTCCACTCCACCATATCTGCAATAAACGGCTCGCGCGGTAACCCCTCCACATTGAGCGTGATGTGTTCCACGGTCTCTGTCCTCAGGTCGAGGCGCGTCAGCCCTGTTTCTCCCAACCCGACGCCCCATATGATGTTTGGGTCATTGATCGAGCGTTCCAAGTTGGCGTACCTGCGCCCTGGCGTATCGATGCTCAGCACAGCGCCCGTGGTGGGGTCAATTCGCGCAATCCGCTCCGTACCGCCCACCCAAACCCGGCCTTCATCGTCCTCTACGATGCCATAGATGGGGTTGCTAAAGATGCCAGCATCGCCGTTTCCTTGCGACTCATACCGCGTGACGTCCCCCGTGACGAGGTCTACGCGGCTCAGCGCGCCTAGCCCAATCGTTGTGGCGGTGCTCACCCAGAGGTGCCCGCCCCGGTCCTCGTACATCCCCCACACCGTCCCTTGGGCGATGCTGTTGCGGTCTGCGCTGTCGTGGCGCAGATGCGCAAAGTTCACAGCACCCACGTTGAAGTGACTCAAGCCCTGGTCGCCCGTTCCTACCCATACGGTGCCTGTGCGGTCGAGGAACAGGGTCTGCACGAAGGATGAAGACAGGCTATTGGGGTCGCGCTCGTCAGGTTCATAGACGGTGTACGTTTCCGTGCGCACATCGAACCGCGCAAGGCCTATGCGCGGCCCGGCTACCCAGAGGATATCGGGCTGGTCGGGGTCTGGGACGATTTCGTGCAGCAGGTTCTCTGACGCATCGGCGGGCGTGATGATGGGGAAGCGCTCCACCTCGCCACTCGCTACATCGAGCCGTGCTAGGCCGCGCCCTGTAGCCAACCACGCCACGCTGGCCTCGCCTGGCGGATGGTAATGGCTGACGACGTTCTGCGGCGACCGATAGCGCGTCTCTACGCCTGGCTCGTGGAGATAGCGGGTGACTTCGCCAGTGAAAGGATTGATGCGGTTTGTGCCATTGCCAGAACCGACCCACACGAACCCCTCGGTATCTTCGGTGATGAAAAAGACGTCGTCGCTCCCCAGCGTAGTGGGGTCATCAGGGTCGTGGCGGAAGTGCTCAAAACGCCCGGGGGCATCGGCCCGCATGCGATTGAAGCCTTCGCTGAACGTTCCCACCCATACGTCGCCACGCGAGTCCTCGTACACGAACGCAGTACCATCTGAAGAGAGGCTGGTGGAGTCAGCGGGGTCGTGGCGGTAGGTCGTGAACGTGTCGGTGGCGCGGTCGAGGCGGCTGACGCCTGCGGCATCGTTGGCCACCCAGATGTCGCCATTGGCCGCCTCGGCCACGCCCCACACATAGCTTGTAGGCAGGGAGGTGGTATCGAACGGCACCTTGCTATAGACCTTGAACGAGTAGCCGTCATAGCGATGCAGGCCGCCTTGCGTGGCGAACCATAGGAACCCCTGCGAGTCCTGCATCATGTCGTTCAGCGATTGCTGTGCGAGGCCATCCGCCATCTTGAGATGCTCGAACCGCAGCGACGGCGCCTCGCTCGCCAGCGGCCCCGTCTCGCTCTGCTGAATCAGGTCCTGTGCCGCCGCGCTACCTGCCCAGAAGACCATCAGCAGACACGTCAGCAGCACGCGCGTGGTATTCATTCGCAAACACATGATGTAAGCCCTTGCTGTAGGGTAGATCTGGATAATAGGGCGGCGTGGCATTGTATGTTGAGATGATGCACCCACGTCGTCCACAACTCTAGAAAGCGACGTCTCAGTTCAGCTTCAATGCTCGGTGTGTCTTTCATGGATGCAGCGTTTAACGTGAGCCGATCAGGCCAGCCGCTCGGCCACGAGGGCGCGTATCCGCTCCTTGAGCGCACCAAAGTCGATGGGCTTGGTGATGTAGCCGTCGGCGGCGGCGGCTTGCGCCTGCGCACGATACTCCGGCGACCCGTAGGCTGTCATCATGCACACGGGTACCGGCGGCGGGTTGGCCTTGATGCGGCGCAGCAGCTCCAGCCCCGTCATGCCCGGCATGTTGATGTCGGAGAGCACCAGCACCACGTCGGTGCGGTCTTGGGTGTGCAGCACCTGCAGGGCCTCTTCGCCCGAGAAGGCAAACAGCAGCTCGATCTCGCCCTTGCGGATCTCACGGCGAAACCGCTGCCGGAAGAGGAGTTCTACATCGCGTTCGTCGTCTACAACAAGGATCAGAAGGCTCATGGCCACGGGGAGATTGGGGTGAGTGACAAAAGTAGCGCACGCGCACCAAATATGACGAAAAATGAGGCGAGCAAGAGGACGCTCAGCTGCTATGAATCAGGCATCGGCTGAATCGTAGCCTTGCGCGCAGAAAAACTGAGCGCCCCTCGCTCGGTAGCCCGGTTGGGTGATCCGGGTATCATCGGCGAAGCGTCAAGACGCAGGCGACGCAGCGTGGAAGTGCTGCTCGGCGGCATCTAGGCTGTCGTAGCTGGGAAAGACATCGCCCAGCAGGCGGGTCATGACGAACAGATTTTTGATGCGCTTCGTCAGGTTGGCGAGCACCACATCGCCGCCCTCGGCGCGCACCTGCTTGGCTGTGTTGATGCACAGGCCGATGGCGCTAGAGTCCATGAAATCCGTTCCGCTCAGGTCGATGATGAGGTTCTTGCCCGCGCCTACTGAGGCGATGGTCTGGTTCCAGGTGGCCTTGTGAACGCTGCCAAGGAAACGGCCTTTGACGGTAACGACGTGGGCGTGGTAGCGGGCGTGGGTGGAAAGCTTCATGACGGGCCTCGGGGGTCAGATGATGAATGATGAATCTGACCGCAAGTACGGGCGCTGCCACGATAGAGATAGGCCGAGGTGGGGAGACAATCCGGCCAGCCGCATTCCTCTACCCAGGTTGTCCGTTTCCTCCCCCATAGGCGGACGGGTTGACGCCAAACACCTGCCGAAACTGCTGGCTGAAGTACTTGGCATCGAGGTAGCCGACGCGGTAGGCCACCTCGGAGACGGTCCCCGCCTGCTGGGCGAGGAGTTGCGCCGCACGGTCCATGCGCAGCATCCGCACGTAGGCCGACGGCGAGAGGTCGGTGAGTTCGCGCAGCTTCCGGCGCAGGTGACGCGCGCTCACGCCCACCTCATCGGCCGCATCGCCCACTTTGAAGCCGGGGCGGTGCATCTGCGCCTCGATGGCGTCGCGCAGCCGCGTGAGCCACGCCGTGTCGGCCGCCTCCACGCTGATTGCCGTGCCACGCGGGGCGATAGGCGCTGACGTGGCCGCAAGCCGCCGGCGCAGGTCGATCAGGTTCTCGGCGCGGATGCGCAGCTCGTCGGCGTTGAACGGCTTGGGCAGGTAGGCATCGGCGCCCGCGGCTAGGCCTTCCAGGCGGCTCGCCTCGTCGGCTTGGGCGGTGAGCAGGATGACGGGCACCTGAGCCAGCGCAGAGTCGGCGCGGATAGCCTTGCAGACAGCGACGCCGCTCATGCCCGGCATCCGCACGTCGCAGACGACGAGCGCGGGCACGTGCTCTCGGACGAGCGCCAGCCCAGCATCGCCGTCGCTTGCCTGTTTCACCCGATACGTTCGCTGCAGATGTTGAGCGATGTAGGCGCGGACGTCGTCGTGGTCGTCGATGACGACCACGCAGGGCGCGTCTGCTGGGGCGAGGTCTTCGCTTGGCGCTTCCTCTGCGGTAACCTCAGCGTCGCTCGCGATGGTGACAGTGGCAGCGGTGTCTCCATCGGCATCGGCGTATTCGTGGGGCGCCAGGTGCGCCGTCCCCAGCGGCAGCGTGACAGTGAACGTGCTGCCGAAGCCGGGTTCGCTCTCTACGGCAAGCGTGCCGTGGTGGACCTGCACGAGGGCGTGGGCTAGCGCCAGCCCGATGCCCACGCCGCGAGGTGCCGCCTCGGGCGAGGCTTGGTAGAACCGCTCGAACAGATGCGCCTGCGCCTCGGGCGCGATGCCCGGCCCGGTGTCGCGGACGCTGAGGACCGCACGCTCGCCCTCCTGCGCCACACGTACACGCACGTGCCCACCCTCTGGCGTGAACTTGAGCGCATTCGACAGCAGGTTCGCCACCACCTTCGCCACCTTGTCCGGCTCGAAGTAGACCAGCAGCGGCGAGTCAGGCGCGTCGTAGCGCAGCGTCAAGCCGCGCCGCTCGGCGCCGGGCTGAAACGCGTACACCACCTCGGCGACGAACGCGCCGAAATCATGCTCTGCCGCACGCAGCGTCAGCCGATCCGCATCCACCTTGGCGAGGTCCAGAAACTGGTCGATGAGCTGGTTGAGGCGACGCGCGTTGCGCATCATGCGGCGCACCTCGGGCGGCGGCACGGGCTGCACGGCTTCAGTAGCGTGTGCGTCAGCCAGCGGCCCGAGGATGAGCGTAAGCGGCGTGCGGATCTCGTGCGAGAGGTCGGCGAAGAAGCGCGTCTTGGCGGCCTGCACCTCGTCGGCGACGGTCAGCGCCTGCTGCGCCTGCGCCAACTGGCGACGCACCCAGGCCTTCTCGCGGTCGTGCGCCACCTCGCCCAGCGTCTTCTCGACGGTCGCCAGCAGGTCGGCGCGGTCGAAGGGCTTGATGAGGAAGTCGTAGGCGCCACGGTTCATCGCCGCCCGGATGTTGGGCAGATCGCCGTACGCCGACACCACTACCACACGCACAGCCTTGTCGCGCAGGTGATCGAGCAACGTCAGCCCGTCCATGCGCGGCATGTTGAGGTCGGTGAGGACGACGCCGATGGTGTCGTGCGCAGCGAGCAGGTCGAGCGCTTCCACGCCGTCGCGGGCTACGTACAGCTCGAAGGCCGCCTTTCGGAGTGGCTTTCGCAACGCCATGCGCATCAGCCGCTCAATCTCGGGCTCATCATCGACGACCAGCAGGTCGATGCGCTGCGCTGCGGCCCCGTCAGCCATGGTACTTCAGCGCCAACACGGTGATGTCGTCGCGCTGCGGCGCCTCGCCTGCAAACGCCTGGACAGCGCTGAGCACCGCTGCGTTCAAGACTTCCGGCTCAACACTAGTCAGCTGAGCGAGTTCGGTCTCCAACCGCTCCTCCTCGTAATCGACGTGCTCCGCGTTGTTGGCCTCCGGCACGCCATCGGTGCAGACGAACAGCGTGTCGCCGGGGTTGAGCTGAAGGGTTTTCGACGCGAACGCGAAGTCGGGCGCGAGGCACACCGCCAAACTGCCTGTCCGCGGCACGGCCGCTACGCCCTGCGGGCTGAGGTGGTAGGGCGCGTTGTGCCCGGCATTGCAGTAGGTGAGGGTGCCTGTCCGCAGGTCCAGGATGCCATAGAACAGCGTCACGAACATACCTTTGACACGCTCCGTGTACAGCGCCCGGTTGACGTGCCGTACACACGCTTCGGGCGTCATGCCTTGCAGCGCCGTGGCGCGCAGCAGCGTCCGCGTGTTCGTCATAAAGAGCGCGGCAGGCAACCCCTTCCCCGACACGTCGCCCACGGCAAAGCCGACGCGGTCGTCGTCGAGCAGGAAGAAGTCGTAGAAGTCGCCGCCGACCTCGCGTGCGGCGTGCATGGCGGCGTGCAGGTCGCACCGCACCTCGCCAGGGAACGCCGGAAACTGACGCGGCAGCGACGACTGCTGGATGTTGCGGGCGATGTCCAGCTCGCGCTGTAGCACCGCCAACCGCTCTTGAAGCGAACTCGCCAGGCGATGCGCATCCAACTCGCGATGCGTCTTGTCCAGCGTGATGTTCAGGTCCTCGAAGTCGATGGGCTTCGTGATGAAGTCGAACGCACCCCGGTTCATCGCCGTGCGGATGTTCGACATATCGCCGTACGCCGAGACGATGACTACCTTCACCGGGTGCGGCCAACTGTTCAGCCGATCCAGCAGCGTCAGCCCATCCATGCGCGGCATGTTGATGTCTGTCACCACGATGTCGATGCTCGGGTCGGCCTCCAAGACCTCCAGCGCCTCTACCCCGTCGTGGGCGTAAGTGAACGTCATCTCGCCCGCCCGAATGCGCTTGCGAAACTTCTGCCGCACCAGCAGCGCGAGATCGGGCTCGTCATCCACGACAAGGATGTTCACGGCATGCACGGGGGGAGATGGAGAGGACGGGTAAACTAGAAAGTCTGACTTTCTGATTTTGAACGCAACCGAGTCTGGCTAAAACATGAGCATCGCCGCTGTACGCGGGTACCTCTGCGTATGTGGCGTTACACGTTTTCTACAGCCTCCGACGCTGAGGTAAGGACCCGTAGTCGATCAAGGCTGGCGCAAGCGCATCGGCATGCCGTTATTTACCTGTCCTCTCTCGCTATCTGGGTAGTCTCATGTCGTTTGCCTCGTCACGCCGCACGTTCCTCAAGCAAGCCGGCGCCCTCGTGGCCACCTCCAGCGTGGCCTTCCCGTCCGTGCTGATCCCTCGTCGGAAGCAGAAGCTCGGCGTCGCGCTCGTGGGGCTGGGGGGCTACAGCCGAGGGCGGCTGGGGCCAGGCCTGGAGATGACCGAGCACTGCGAGCTGCGCGGCATCGTCACGGGCTCGCCCGAGAAGATTCCCGTTTGGCAGGAGCGCTACGGCATCCCCGACGCCAACGTGTATAACTACGACAATCTCGACGAGATCGCCAACAACGATGACATCGACGTGGTCTACATCGTGACGCCGACGGGCATCCATGCGCGCGACTCCATCCGCGCCGCCGAAGCGGGCAAGCACGTCTGGTGCGAGAAGCCGATGGCGATGAACGTGGCCGAGTGCCAAGCCATCATCGACGCCGCCAACAAGAACGGCGTCTTCCTGAGCATCGGCTACCGGATGCAGCACGAGCCGAACACGCAGACGGTCATCCGCTACGCCACCGAGCGGCCGTTTGGCGCTATCACCGAGGTGCGCTCGGGTGCTGGCTACCGAGGCGCGCACGACGACGGCAACTGGCGCCGCAACGCAAGCCTGGGCGGCGGACCCCTCTACGACATGGGCGTCTACCCCATCAACGCCATCCGTTACGCCACGGGCATGGAGCCCATCGCCGTGCAAGGCCGCCTATGGTCGGAGCGCACCGAGCTCTACGACGAGGTGGAGGAGTTCGCCGAGTTCGCGATGGAGCTGCCCGAGGGCGTAACGGCCTACGGCGAGACGGCCTTCGGCAAGCGCACCGCCTACCTTGACGTCACCTGCGCCGACGGCTCGTACCACCTCCGCCCGTTTCAGTCGTACTCCGGCGTCAAAGGTGGTGCCAGCGACGGCACCGAGTGGCCCGCCGACCCCAATCACCAGCAAGCCCGCCAGATGGACAACGACGCCCTCGCCATCCTGGAGGGTCGCGGCCCGCGCGTCCCCGGCGAAGACGGCTTGATCGACATCCGCATCGTGGAAGCCATCCGCCAATCCTCAGCGCAGGGCGGCGCCCGCATCGCGCTGTAGCACCTCTTCTGAGCAGAGACTAGAGGAGCCTCTAGCAGCGCCTCGTACAAAACCCAAGCCGCCGAAGCCGTTCTCAGATCGCAGGGAGGGAAGGATCTGGGTCTCGGGGGTCGAGACGGCTTCGGCGGCAGGGCTCTCTCCTACCTCACTAATCCGCGGTCATGGAGCCCCGCGGATGGGGGTCGCGCAGGAGGCGCGAATGGGGTACGCCTATGGTTAATCGGTCAGGCCGTAGTAGTCAGCGACCGCGTCGTAGTCGGTGAGATCGACAGGAGCGCCTTGCTTACCGGCAAAGAACCCGTCGATGATGACGGCGCGCATTGGAAGGTCGGGCTGTGTGCTGAGGTCTACCGCATCCGTCGAGGCCTCGTAGAACACCTCGATCAGGCGCTCGTCGTAGCCGAAGCCGAGCGAAATGGTGTAGTCCACGGCAGCCAGGTCGGGCGACTCTACGCCGTAGGTGTAGGGCATCGCGGTCCAGGTGCCTTGCTCGCGGAAATACAGCATCACGGCGCCGTTCTCGACCACGTTGCGCGTGATGTCCTGCACATCGAACTGAACCGAGGCCACGTTGCCGTTGATAGCCGCATCCTGCATCGAGAACGTAAAGTTGACGGCGAACACGTCGATGACGCCGTCACGCCCAGGCGGGCCTTGCGGGCCTGCGACATTGGTCTCGCAACCGCTGGCGATGAGGGTGAGCCCGAGGAGGGTCAAGAAGCCGAATCGTTGCGCATGTTTCATGAGGGGCACCTCGTACTGAATGGAGTGAGAAGACTGAACATCGTGAAGGGGCGTGTCTTCCCGCACGATTGTCTGTGCTGCCCTGACTCCAGGCGAAGCGTGTGCCAACCCCCTATAACGAGGCTGTTTCGGGGAAACCGTCTCCGCTTCGTCTACCATTGTAGACACTCGCTACGGCAACAGTGACGACTTCGGTGATCGGCAGCATCACCTTCATAGCCTTGGACGGTGCCATCTCAGGCTCTTGCACAACTTTGACTTCACCCGTACCCTGGTGGTTGGGCATCTACCGCTTTACAGCCGCTGATTAGCATGCCCGTTGCCCTCATGTCGCTCTCACTAGATCTCAACGGTGCATCCACGGCACACTGCTTGGCTATACCGACTCAATGGCACGGCATGAGGCCGTTTTCGATACACCTGCCTGCACTAATCCAACGTACAGCCAGACGCTACCTATCAGCAGTTATGTCCCTAAAAACACTCTATATACTCATCATATCCATATTCTGTATCGCTTGTGATCAGGAAGAGCCGATGGCCGCCGTAGACGAAGTACGTATGACATACACGATGCCTGACGAGAGTTCGCCTCATGAAGGTACGTGGCTGCAATGGCCCCACCACCATCAGTATGGGATTGAATACCGGCGTGATCTAGATCCAACCTGGGTGGCAATGACAGCTGCCTTGGTAAGCGGTGAAAATGTTCACATAGTTGCTTATGACGAAACAGAACGAGATCGAATAACTGCATTATTAACCGCAGCACGAGTGCCTCTAGATAATGTGGACTTTTATCTATTCCCTACGGACGATGTTTGGGTACGAGACAACGGACCTATCTATGCTCGAGACCTCAACGGAAATTTAGTCATCCAAGACTGGGGATTTAATGG
>JBCCMF010000121.1:0-11906 GCA_039026435.1 Bacteroidota bacterium | reverse complement strand
GGTCCAGCGCTGAAGCTGCTGCTGTTGCTCGGCGATGTGCTGGGCGACGCTCTGCCGCGCCACCTCGCGCAGCCCTAGCACGTTTGCCATCACCTCCCGTCGGTCGGGCACGGCCAGCTCGGCGGCCATCGACGGCGTGGCTGCCCGCACGTCGGCGACGAAGTCGGAGATGCTGTAGTCTACCTCGTGGCCTACCGCGCTGATGACGGGGATGGCGCAGGCCGCGACGGCACGCGCTACGGCCTCTTCGTTGAAGGCCCACAGGTCTTCGGCCGCCCCCCCGCCTCGTCCAGCGATCAGCAGGTCCACGCGGAACGGTGCGTCGCGCGGCACCGCGTCGAAGGCTTCGATGGCGTCGGCGATCTGCTCGGCAGCGCCCATACCTTGGACGCGGACGGGGCACACGAACACCTCCACGTGTGGAAACCGCCGCTGCAGGATCGACAGGATGTCGTGCAGCGCTGCGCCCGTGCCGGACGTGATCACGCCGATGCGCTCGGGGTACGCCGGGAGCGGCTGCTTGCGCTCGGCATCGAACAGCCCCTCGGCGTCCAGCTTGCGTTTGAGCGCCTCAAACTGCTGCTGTAAGGCGCCCTCTCCGGCCAGCACCATCGCGCGCGCCACCAGCTGGAGCTCGCCCCGGGGCTCGTAGAGGCTCGCGTAGGCGCGGATCTGCACGAGCATGCCGTCGCGGGGCTCGAAAAACACGCGGCGCGTGGTGGTGCGCCACATGACGCAGCGCATCTGCCCATCGGCATCTTTGATGGTGAAGTAGCAATGCCCCGACGACGCCCGCTTGAAGTTGGTCAGCTCACCCTCCACCCACACATCGGTGAAGGCCTCCTCTACCGTCGCCCGCAGCGCGCGCGTCAGTTCACCGACGCTTCGTACGATCCGGCGGTCGTCGGGCGAATCCTGGGTCCGGTTCCACTCGTTGGTCATGGCGCTTGTATCACCACCTGTTTAGGCTAGGGTTCATGGCCTCACCGAGTAACCTACGCGTCTGTTTCGTGTGCATGGGGAATATCTGCCGAAGCCCGATGGCCGAGGGCGTGTTTCGCCAGCTCGTTACAGCAGCGGGCCTCGCCGACCGCTTCACCATCGACTCGGCGGGCACGGGCGGTTGGCACGCTGGCGACCCGCCCGACCGTCGCATGCAGCAGACCGCGCGGGCGCACGGCCTGGACATCAGCCAGCAACAGGCCCGGCAGTTCGTGGCGGCGGACTTCGACCGCTTCGACCTCATTCTTCCGATGGACAAGGACAACCTGCACGACATCCTCTACCTCGACCCAGACGACGCCCACAGCCGGAAGGTGCGCCTCTTCCGCGAGTTCGACCCGACGCCCGAGACGTACCAAGTGCCCGACCCCTACTACGGCGGCTCGGGAGGCTTCGAGCACGTCTATCAGATCGTCCACCGCACGTCTGCCGCGTTGCTAGAGCAGTTCCAAACCACCCTCAACCTCCCCTCCGCTTCCTGATGCCCCTTGACCCCAAACCCGTCAGCGCCTCGCGGTGCGTGATGACCGAGATTGTACTGCCCAACGACACGAACGGGCTGGGCAACCTGATGGGCGGGCGCATGCTCCACATGATGGACATCTGCGCCGCCGTCTCTGCCCAGCGCCATGCCAACCGGACGTGCGTGACCGTCGCCGTCGATTTCGTGGAGTTCAACGCGCCGATCAAGATGGGCGACGTGGTGGTCATGGAAAGCCAGGTCAACCGCGCGTTCACCACGTCGATGGAGGTCGAGATCAACGTCTGGGCCGAGAACCCGCGCAAGCAGACGAAGCGGAAGTCCAACCGGGCGTTTTACTCGTTCGTGGCGGTGGACGAGAACGGCTCGGTCCCGGTGCCTGCCGCCGTAGCCGAGACGGAGGACGAGCAGAAGCGGCACACGAACGCGGGGCGCCGCCGCGAAATCCGTCTGCTGATGAGCGGGCGGATCCCGCTGGAGGACGCCGAGATCATAAAAAGCGATGTGTGGGATGTGCTGCGACGCGAGAAAACCAAAGCCGACCTGGACTAGCCTGCTGCTGGCCCTGCTCCTGCTTGCCGCGCCCCTGCCTGCCAGGGCGCAAGCTGAGACCACGCCGTCGTCAGTGGGGCTGGGCGGTCACGTGGGCGACCCGACGGGCCTGGTGCTGCGGATCCACCCGAGGCTGGGCCAAGCCGTAGACATCCTCTTCGCGCTCGACCGCGAACGCTACCGCTATGTGACGGCGCACCTGCTAATGGAGCGGTTCATGCCTAACTCGCCGCTCCAGCTCTATGCGGGCCCCGGGCTGATGACAGGCTCGGTAGTCTCCGACGGCGACTTCCGGTATGCGCTGGGCGGATCGATCATGGTAGGCACCCAGTTCTACCGAGGGCGGATGGGCATCTTCCTCCACGTCTTGCCCCAACTGCGCCTGCTGCCCACCCGCCAGTTCAACGGCGCAGCAGGCATCGGCTTTCGGTATTACCTTCGCAGGCGTTAACCCTTCGTCGTTTCTCGCTCATGCTCTACCAACGCGTGCTCATCACTGGTGCCAATGGCTTGCTCGGCCAAGCCCTCGTGCGTGGCATGAGCCGCTTCGCACACTACGACGTCCTGGCTACCGCCCGCGACGACCAGCCTCGCTTCAGCGGCGGCTCGTGCGGGTACGCCCCGTTCGACATCACCGACGCCGAGGAGCGCCGCCGCCTCTTCCTCGACTTCACGCCCGACGTAGTCATCAACTGCGCGGCCATGACGCAGGTAGACGCGTGCGAAACCGAGCGCGATCGCTGCTGGCAGATCAACGTGGATGCCGTGGCCGGGCTGGCGCAGCAGTGCCTGCAGCACGGCAGCCGGCTCATCCAGGTCTCTACCGATTTCATCTTCAGCGGCGAGGGCGGGCCGTACACCGAGAAGGCGCGGCCCAAGCCCGTCAACTACTACGGGAAGTCGAAGCAGGGCGGCGAGAACGCGGTGCGTGGCGCGGGGCTCGACCAGTGGGGCATCGCCCGGACGGTGCTGGTCTTCGGCTTGACCGAGGGCATCACGCGGAGCAACATCGTGCTGTGGGTCGTCGATAAGCTGTCGAAGGGCGAGCCGATCCACGTCGTCACCGACCAGTGGCGTACCCCTACCTACGCGCCCGTGCTGGCCGAGGGCATCGAGCGGATGGTGCGGTTCAAGAAGTACGACACCTACCACCTCTCCGGGCGCGAGTACCTGTCCGTGTACGCCTTCGCCCGCCTCATCGCCGACGTGTTCGAGTTGGATGCCGAGCTCATCCATCCCACCGATGGGTCGCGGTTCCAGCAGGCGGCGCGGCGCCCGGCCAAGACGGGGTTCATCACGCTGAAGGCCGAGACCGAGCTCGGCTTCAACCCCGCCCCGCTGCGCGACTGCCTGCTCGACATGCGCCGCCGCCTCAGCCAACGCTCGGTCTCCACGCCGAGTTAACGCGCTCTCAGGGCCCGTGCCCTATCTTTTGAGGGCATGGGGGAGCCTTGCACTGCTCCGATGCCGCCGTCTCCACTCGCCAACTGTGTTTCCCATCGATGCTCGACCTCAACTACATCCGCGAACAAGCTGACCGCGTGCGGCAAGCCATGCGCGAGAAAGGCACCGGGGACCCGGCCACGCTCCAGCGCATCCTCGACCTGGATGCCAGCCGTCGGCGCGCGCTGACAGAGTTGCAAGAGGCGCAGACGCGGTCCAACAGCATCTCCAAGGAGATCGGCACGCTGATGAAGCAGGGCAAGCGCGAGGAGGCACAGGCCATCATCGCCGAGACGGGGCGGCTGAAGGCGCTGATCAAAGAGCTGGATGACGATGCCAAGACCATCGAGGGCCGCCTGAACGGGCTGCTGCTCGACATCCCGAACATCCCCCACCCGTCGGTGCCCGTGGGCTACACGCCGGAGGACAACCAGGTCGTGCTGGAGCACGGCGACAAGCCGACGTTCGACTTCGCGCCCAAGCCGCACTGGGAACTCCTGGAGGCTGGAGGCCTCGTCGACTTCGAGCGCGGGGCGAAGGTGACGGGCGCGGGCTTCCCGTTCTACCTCGGCAAGATTGCACGCTTGCAGCGGGCCCTCGTCAACTTCTTCCTGGACCTCGCCACCACGGAGGGCGGCTACACCGAGATGCAGGCGCCCGTGGTCGTCAACGAGGACAGCGCACGCGGGACGGGCCAGTTGCCCGACAAAGAGGATCAGATGTACACGATCCCGCGCGACGGCTTCTTCATGATTCCCACCGCTGAGCTGCCCGTCACCAACTTCCTGCGCGGGGAAATCTTGGATGAGGCCGCGCTGCCCATCAAGTTCTGCGCGTATACGCCGTGCTTCCGCCGCGAGGCGGGCTCCTACGGCAAGGACGTGCGCGGGCTCAACCGCCTCCACCAGTTCGACAAGGTGGAGCTGGTGCAGGTGGTCCACCCCGACCACAGCTACGACGCGCTGGAGCAGCTGCGCGAAGACGCCGAGCGTGTCATCCAGCGCCTCGAACTGCCCTACCAGCGCCTGCTGATGTGCACGGGCGACATGGGCTTCACGCAGGCGAAGAAGTACGACCTGGAGGTGTGGGCCGCGGGGCAGCAGCGCTGGCTGGAGGTCTCCTCGGTGTCCAACTTCGAAGCGTTCCAGGCCCGCCGGATGCGGATTCGGTTCAAGGGCGCCACGCAGAAGAAGCCCGCCATCGTCCACACGCTCAACGGCAGCGGGCTGGCCGTGCCGCGCATCGTGGCGGCGTTGCTCGAAAACAACCAAAACGCCGACGGCACGGTGACCCTCCCCGACGCCCTGCGTCCGTATACTGGCTTCGACGTCATCTAAGCACGAGCGCGATGGAAACGGTACAGATCCAGACTACCCAGAACGTCGGCATCGACGTGGAGGTCGCGGGTGTGGGCGACCGCGTGGTGGCCTGTGTCGTGGATTACCTGATCGTACTGAGCTACCTGAGCGTGGGCAGCCTCGCCGTTGCCCGCCTCGACTCGCTCGCGCTGTGGGTGGGCGCCGTCATGCTCCCCGCATGGCTCTACTTCCTGGTATGCCACGTGTTTTTCAACGGGCAGACGCTGGGCAAGTACCTGATGAAGATCCGCGTCTCTCGCCTTGACGGGCGGCGCCCTACGCTGGGCAACTACGTGCTGCGGTGGCTGCTGCGCCTCATCGACATCGACCTGACGACGGGGATGGTGGGCCTTGTCACGATCCTTGTCAACGGCAAAGGCCAGCGCCTGGGCGACCTCGCCGCGGGCACCACCGTTGTCAAGATCCAGCGCCGCCTCCGCCTCACCGACACGCTCTTCACCGCCGTAGATGACGGCTATACGGTCACCTTCCCCGCCGCTGACTTGCTCACGGAGGAGGACATCCTGACGACAAAGGACGTCATCACGGCGTTGCGCGACGACGGCAAGACGAGCGTCAGCTACCGCCTGGGCGAGCAGTTGCGGTCTGCGCTGGCCCAAAAGATGAACGTGACCAGCGACCTGCGCACCGTTGACTTCCTCCGCACCGTCGTTAGCGACTACAACTACCTGAAGGGGCGGCTCTAGGCCTCTGCGACGCTGGGAGCGCCGGCGTCCGGCATCGTCTCGCTCATCGCCACGACCTGCTGCACGAACGCGTCTTCGTCCATGCCGGGGGTCCATGTGACCTGCCGCACCTGCTCGCGGTAGACGTACATCCAGTGCGCCAGAATGCGGATCTCCTCTACCTCTTGCTTGAAGTACGTCTCGGGCGCAGGCGTGGGCGCGTAGAACTGCTGGCGGATGTGCGTGCGCAGCCCCTCGCGCTCCTCAACCGATGGCGCGGGGCCGAGGCGCACCGTCTCCACATGCCGACCGTGGCGGATGAGAAACACCTGCGTGCCCGCACGGTCGTCCGCCAGCAGCAGGGCGGCGTGGTGGTCCAGCACAGGCGAGGCGATCATGCGCTGCTTGTCCATCAGCTTCTTCAGGCGCCGCAGCCGGTCGCGGTGGACGCGCGCCTCCTCAAAGTTGTACGCCGCGGCCGCCGTATGCATCGCGGCCTCTACGGCGGTCAGCAAATCGTCATCCTGGCCGGTGAGGAAGCAGCGCACGCGGTCCACGGCCTGCGCGTAGGCACGGATCATCTCGGCCTGCGCGTCGGGGTGTGCCGCCTGATGGCCTGGACGCTTCCACTGCTCCCAGGCAAACGGTGACGCCTCGGCATCGAGCACGCCGAAGTAACTGCGGATGAGGTCCACGATGAACGCGGCTTGTTTACGCCCAGCCACGGGTCCGTAGTACTCGGCGCCGTCGTTGACGACGTAGGCGCTCCAGCCCACCCGTGGAAACACCTCTTGCGCCGTGAGCTTGATGAACGGGCGGTTGCGATACCGCCGCAGCGCGCGGTTGAAGCGCGGCTGCTCGGCTTTGATCAGCTTCGACTCCAGCAAGAGCGCGGCGAGTTCAGAGCCCGTCTCCTCCCACTCGATGTTGCGCACGCTGTGGACGAGCTTGCGGGTGCGCACGGGGTGTGCCTCGATGGCGTTGAAGTAGCTCCGCACCCGGTTGTCGAGCCGCTTGGCCTTGCCGATGTAGATGGTCTGCCCTTGGCGGTCTTTCATGAAGTAGACGCCGGGCCGCGCGGGCAGCTTGGGCAGCACCTGCTGGCGGATGTGGGCCAGGTGCTTGGCCTCTTTCTTCGTCTTGCGATAGCGCGACTGCTGGAACGCCAAGACATCCTCTACCGTCTCCAGCTCAAACTCGAACTGAAGCTGGGACAGAAACTTGCTCAAGACATAGGCCGTCGCCTCGGCGTCGCCCAGCGCACGGTGGCGGGCCTCGATGCGGAGGCCGTAGAAGTCGGCCAGGCTAGAGAGGCCCTTGGACCGCAAGCCCTTCAACAGCCGGCGTGCCAGCCGCAGCGTGCACAGCACGCGGTTCGTCAATGCAGGCTGCCCCAAGCGCAGCAGCTCGCCGTTGACCATGCGCACATCGAACGGGGCATTGTGCGCCACAAACACGCCATCGCCCAAGAAATCCATGAACGCGGGCATGACGGCCTCGGCCGTGGGCGCCTCATACACCATCGCCGTGGAGATGCCTGTGAGGGCGGTGATGCGCCGGGGGATGGCACGCCCTGGGTTCACCAACTGGCTGAACCGCTCCACCTCGCGCCCATTGATGACTTTAACGCCCGCAATCTCGATGACCCGATCTTCTTCGGCACGCGTGCCAGTGGTCTCCGTGTCAACGACGACGAACGGTGTGGTGGTCAGGTCCATGCGAGGCGGGCTGCGGGTTGGGCTACCGTCCTACCCCGCCTTCGGTCAACGGTTCACGGCGGCGGTCATTGATGGATGGCGTCGTGCCCGCTAGCCGTTGCACGCCTATCTGCGGCAGGCGCACCTCAAACCGACTCCCCTCGCCTTTCTTGCTGCGCACGCGGATGGTGCCGTCCATATGCTCCACCTGGAGCCGCGTGATGGTCAAGCCCAGCCCGATCCCTTCGTGCGAGCGGCTGTGCCCGCCAGAGGCCTGGGTGAACGCACTGAAGATGGTCTGCTGATGTTCTTCGTCGATGCCCATGCCCGTGTCCTCCACCCACAGCACCGCCATGCCCTGCTCGCTCGCCACGCCAACCCTGACGGTGCCCGCCTTGGTGTACTTGAACGCGTTGCTGATGAGATTTTGCACGATGCGCTGCAGGAACACGCGGTCCACATTCACGCGGATCGGCTCATCCGGCCACGAGCACACCAAGTCGATGTTTTTCTGCGTGGGCGGCGTGCTGTAGCGCAGCACATGACGCAGGTACTCCGCCAAGTCTATTTGGTCAAGCGAGAGGTGGACGGAGTTGGATTCGAGCTGCGCCAGTTGAAGGATGGAGTTGACAGTGGCCAGCAACCGCTCGCCGCTCTCTCGGATGAGGTGCAGGTACTCCTGATGCTCCGCGTCTTCCAGCTCATCGGTCATGAGCCCCGCGACCCCGAGTATGCCCGCGATGGGCGTACAGAGCTCGTGCGTGATGTTGGCCAGAAACGTGTTCTTGGCCTGCGCCATCTCCTCCGCGCGGTCCCGGGCTTCCCGCAAGCCGTCTTCGTGCGCGCGCTGCATGCTGATGTCTTCCACCATTGCCAACAGCAGGTGCCCCGGCTGCCCCGGGAACAGCTTGCGCTCGTAGCGGACCAGCGCCCAGAAATAATCGTCCTCCCCCCGCTTCATCCGCACCTCGGTGACCAGCCAGGGCTGCTCCGTGTGCAGCAGCTGTGCCCAGATCGTTCGTTGGTCCAACGCATTGGTGAAACACGAAGCCAAGCCGTGGCGCTTCAGGGTGCGCTCATCCGTGTCGGCCATCGACAGGAAGGCTTCGTTGACCTGATATACCTCGCCGTTGACGTTGATGATGACCAGCCCGATCCGCGTGTGCTGTGTGACTTCGTGGAGCTGATCTTGCGCGGTAGCGGCTTGCGCCAGCGCTTGCTCGGTCTTTGCGAGGCGCCGCTGGACGTAGCGGGTGTGCCAAAGCAGCAGGCCACATACGCCCATCAGCACCGATAACGCCCCCAGAAACCCGCTGGCGGCGCGCTGCCCCTGCTGACGGATCGCGGTTTCCTCGATGTCGAGCCGGGCATGCACCTCGCTGGCCAGCCGAGCGGCAGCCTCCCACGTGCCGGCGCGCTGCAGGCGATGTACTTCGGCTACAGCCTCTGCATACGTCGATGACGGCGGGAGCGGCGCAGGGGTGGCAGACAGCTCTAGGCGCAGGGCGTCACGGACGAGCGCCACCTCACCGAGTTGACGGTGGGCACCCGCCCATTGCCATCCGCACCATACAAAGGCACAGACGCAACACACGGCAACAACACTATAGCATCTGGCTAGCAAACGCACTCGAACCGGAGATTGAACTACAACGCTTCCTACGGTCAGTATCGGCCAGTTGAGGAGGCCTGGTAAATGGGGGCGGCGGCCGAGGGTTTACGCGGCATTGCGGCGTGCTACGGCCTGTTCACGCGCTTTGGGCAGACGCAGGCTGAACCCCTGCTCCCCTTGTGGTCCGTGATGGACGATGAGATGGCCGTCCAACTTCTCCACGGCAAGCTGTGCCCACGATCGCCCATCGCCCATTGCGGCCTCGGTGTCGGTGTCGGTGCGCATCCTGGATGCACCTTTCACCTGCAGGGCGAGTCCCACCTCGTCATCCGAGGCCCACATCGCCAGCGATAAGGGCGTTCCTTGCGCCGTGCGGCACGCGTGCTCCAGCCCCCAGGCCAGCACGTGCTTCACCATCGACGTCTCCGCACGTGCGAACGCAGGGTACGGGGCATCGGTAGCCCAGGTGATGGACACATGACCATAGCGCTGTGCGCAGTCGTGGAGGGCAGCTTGTGCCATCGCGCTCATGTCTACAGGCTCGGTATTGATGGTAGCCCGATGAAGCCGCAACCACGCGATAGCCTCGCCTACCACACGGCTGCACCGGGTAGCGGTGTGACTCAGCGGGGTCAAGGCGTCTTCCTTGCCGGGAAACAGCATCGGCTTGACCTCCTTGACGCGTGCGTCAACGTGTTCCAGCAGACGCCCCAGCATGACATAGCGCTCTTCGGCGTACGACTGGATCGCCTGGAGTGCCGACTCGCGCTCGGCAACCTGTGTTGCGGTACGCACCTCCGCATGGCGCTGCGCAGTGCGGTCGATGAAGACGACGGCGTGGCGCACGTGTCCGCGCAGCGGGGCAGGCGTGATCATGCCATACGCATCGGCTTTGAGGACCTCGCCGTTGGCGGCCTCCAGCAGCGCTTCAGCGCCATACACATGCTCTACCTGGCGGCGGCGCTCGGGCACCTCTAGCGACAGATGCGGAAAGATCGCCTCTACGGGTTGCCCAATCAGCGTGTTGGCGGGATGCCCTGTCCACGCCTCAAAGGCTTCGTTGACCGCAGCAATCGCGTGGGTGGGCGCCAGCTCCAGCATGGGCAAGGGATGGTGGTGAAACGCCCACTGGTGTGCGTCTGCCACGTGGGTCAGTTGCTGTGTGGCGTGCCCGTGGCGGTGAACAAACCGATAGCCCAGCAGCAACGAGAAGGCGGCTAGGATGCAGAGGACCAATACGCCCGCTATCCACGCGAACAGCGGTGTATGCTCTACACGTGTCTGAACGTGGTACCGCAGTGCATCGCCCCAGTATGAACGCAGGGCTTGCACGGTTGCAGCGGCCGAATCGGCATGCATCGCGCGGCGAGCGCTTCGGGCCGACCGTGTGGCCGCCGCAGCCACGGTGTATTCGAGGGCGTCCAGGAGACCCTCGGTGTCGGCGAGCAGCACGTTGTGCTCCGCGCGCAAGGCGGCCATGTCTGCTTGGAACGCCACCACGTTGGCGTCGGCGAGGGCCGCTGGCGCCTCGTGGAATGGAGTGATGTGCTCCGCATCGAGCTGCACCAGCGCACCGTCTAGGCGCACCAGCTGCGCTAGCGTCTGTTGTTGCTCATGCAGCGGCGCCACTACTACCATCGCACCGACCACGGTAGCTAGCACACCCACTAAACAAGCAATCAGTCCTACGAGGTGGGATCGCACTATACTGATCGGTCGTGGTGAATCGTCTTGGCTTGGCGAGGCAAGCAACTACCGCCTCCAAGGTTCTAATCGGCAGTTCATAAGCATTGTTAACCAAACCTGTATATTTGGTCACTGCTGATCTACTTCGTCCCCACATGCCCGTTACGTTCTCAGACGTGGCCCAGGCCGCACACCGCCTGCAGGGCGTGGCGCACCGGACGCCCGTGCTCACCTCGCGGACGCTCGATGCCCAGCTCGGTGCCCGCGTCTTTTGCAAAGCCGAAAATTTGCAGCGCACGGGCGCCTTCAAGTTTCGAGGTGCCTACAACGCTCTGGCGCAGCTCGATGCCGATGCGCGCGAACGCGGCGTGCTGGCCTGGTCTTCCGGTAACCATGCGCAGGCGATGGCCTTGGCGGGGCAGCTGCTGGGCATCCGCACCACGATCGTCATGCCACAGGATGCGCCGAGCGTCAAGCTGGCGGCCACGCGCCGCTACGGCGCCGAGGTGGTGCTCTACGACAAGCACGCCATCACCAGAGAGGCATTGGGCACGGAGCTGGCGCACCAGCATGGCTTCACGATCATCCCGCCGTACGATCACCCCTACGTGATTGCGGGCCAGGGCACTGCGGCGTTTGAGCTGGCGGAGGACGTGGCCGACCTCGACGTGCTGGTCGTCTGTTGTGGCGGAGGTGGGCTGCTCTCGGGCTCGGCCTTGGTGGCCAAAGCGCAGGCGCACGCCTGCCGCGTGATCGGCGTGGAGCCCGCGCTGGCCGACGATGCCACGCGCACCTTCTACAGCGGCACCTTGCAATCGGTGCACAACCCCGAGACGATCGCCGATGGGGCACGCACGCCGTCGCTGGGCACCCACACGATGCCGCTCGTCATGGGGCTCGTAGATGACATGGTGACCGTCGATGACGCCGCGCTGGTTAGGACCATGCGCTTTGTGTGGGAGCGTATGAAAGTCATTATCGAGCCCACGGGTGCGCTGGCGCTGGCGGCCCTCCTTGAAGGTAAGATCGATGCGGCAGGCCAACGCGTGGGCGCCCTCATCAGCGGCGGCAATGTCGATTTGATGGCGGCGTTCGCGCTCTTTCGCGCCGACCAAAATACCTAACTTTTATTCCTCAAAATTTGACATCATTATTTCTTTGCTTGCAGCCCTGCAGATTTGTATTGTGGCCTTGTCATCCTTTTGTGAACCCTGCACCACATCCCCCTAACAAGGTGTTCACAACCTTCATCCTCCCTCACCGTGGAAACGACACCAAGCATCCTCATCGTAGAAGATGAGTCGATCAACCAATTGGTCATCTTGCGCATGTTAGAGCGCCTTGGCTTCACCGCCGATCACGCCGTCAACGGCCAGGAAGCTATTGAGC
>JBCCMF010000120.1:0-11914 GCA_039026435.1 Bacteroidota bacterium | reverse complement strand
GCCGCCTACGTTGATGGCGGTGTAGACCTTCTGTTTGCGCATGGCCCGCAGGCCCACGAGGAGGTAGTTCTTCAGCATGGCGAGGCGAATTTGGAGTTCGTTGAGGAGGCGGTGCTCGTCCCGGAGCTTGGCCCAGTGGACGCGCTGGTAATCGGTTTGGAGGCCCGCGAAGCTGCCGATCTGCCGCGTGGCACGGCGGAAGGCGACTTCGGGGGATGTGCCGCTGGCGAGCTGCTCATCGACGAGGTCGCGGATGTGGGTTTCGAGCTCGTCGAGGTCGTCGGGGGCGATGGTGCGCTCGTTCTGGAGGAAGCGGCGCCAGGTGGCGAGGGCGGTATCGAGGTCGAAGCGGCTCACGACAGGCTCGGCTGCATCCCCCAGAGCTGCACGAAGATGCCGTGCACCGAGAGCCATTCCTGCTTCTCGCGCTCCAGCGACGCCGCGCCCTTGGCCGTGATGCGGTAGTAGCGCCGCCGCCGCTCGCCTTCTTTCTCCACCCAGTACGACTCCACCAGCCCCGAGGCTTTCATGCGGTGCATCAGCGTGTACAACGACCCCGCCGACCACTCCACGTCGCCGCCCGAGAGCTGGTAGACGCGCTTGACGATCTCGTAGCCGTAGTTCTCGCCGTGCGAGAGGATAGACAGGACAATGGTTTGGGCAGACGCCCCGGTTAGCGCTTTAGCAGGCATGGCAGCATAGCTCTCAGATCAATAGGTTGATAATCAATATATTTATGATCGACCTACGATCATAATGCGTAACGGTTACAGCGTGCGCAGATTTTGTGTGGTGAGAGAGAGGATCCCGAACGCACCACTCGCCGTGGGATTGACATGCGCGGTATCACAGCGTGCGCGGACCACGGCACTCAACTCTTGGAATATGCCGCGAATCTGCCCATTCTAGACGTCATCTCAACTGCTCCGCACTGCTAAACTGTCGAACCTGGATTAGGGGATGGCGTACCGTTTCGCCCCTTGCACCTTGACCTGAAGTACACGTCTTATGTCGTCGAAAATGCCCCAGCTCACCATGGCCTATGGTGTCATCCTGATCATCATCGGTGTGGCGGCCTACTTTGCCACGGGCCAGTCCAGCGCTACCGCGTTGATTCCGGCGTTCCTGGGCACGCCCGTCCTACTCTGCGGTGTAATTGCCCGGAACGAACGCTTCAAGAAGCACGCCATGCACGGCGCCGTCCTCATCGGCTTGCTCGGCATGATGGGCACCTTCGGCTCGCCGCTGAAGCTCCCCGGCGTCTTCGACGGCACGGCCGAGCGCCCGGTGGCGGTCATCGTCCAGGCGCTGACGCTGTTCCTTTCGTTTGGCTTTGTAGTCGTCTGCGTCCGCTCGTTCATCGAGGCACGGCGCAACCGCTAAGCCTACTTCTCCGACGGGCTCAGACCAGCTTCGGCGTGCTCTGGAAAGCATCTTTATAGTCGGCCATCGCGGCGGAGATGACCTTGAGCGCGTGCGTGCGGCCGTACGGCTCGCCCACATGCACCGACCCGGTGTTATCGGGCGATTCCGGGCGCAGCTTGTACGTCGAGAAGTAGTGCGTCAGGCGTTCCACGAGGATGGGCGGCACCTGGTAGATCTCGCGGATGTCGCCGAAGAGCGGGTCGCCCTCCACGATGCCGATGATCTTGTCATCCGCCTCGCCCAGGTCCACCATCGGGATGCCGCCGACGATGCGCGCACGCACGATGACCTCGGCGCGTGAGATGGGCCGCTCGCTGAGCACGCAGATATCCAGCGGGTCGTGATCGGCCGCCGTGACATCTGGCATGAGCGCGGCCACACGGTCGGCGGCGTAGGTCTGCGGGATAAAGCCATAGAGCGCGGGCGGCAGCGAGGACGTCCGCTGGGCGCGGTCCACCTTGAGGTAGCCCGACGACTTCTCCAACTCGTACTTCACCACGTCGAACGGCGTGATTTCCACAAACACGTTGATGAGGCCGGGCGCGTCCTTGCCCGGGCTGAGGCCGTGCCACGGGTGCGGCCTGGAGGTAAAGTAGTCGTTCATGGTTTGCGGTGGAGTTCGAGCGTAGCGCGCCAATATACTGGCCCACGGCAGCGGCACAGCGCCAGGTCACCAAAACGCACACCATAGTTCCATTTCAAGAGCACTACGACCCGAGTTGCCTGCGCGGGATCGCATGGAGCCCGGTGCGGGTCAACACGAGCAGATGCTTGGACGTGAGCGCGGCGTCAACCGCTTCAATCGAGGGCGACAGCACGATGCGCCGCGCCAACCGCCCCGTGGGCTCGAAGACCAGGATCTGCGCGGCGGTCACCACGCCTACGCTACGCCCGAAGGGGGCGATGGCACGAGGCTCGCGGAAGGCCCCTTGCCCCACGGTGCGCAGGAACGTGCCGAACGCATCGTAGACGAGCACGGCGTCGATGTCCGTATCCACTACCCACAGCATCTCGCCCACCTCAACCACGGCAACGGGCGCCTCCAGCCGACCGCGCGCGGCGCTGAAGTCGCCGATGAGCCGCTCCACGCGGCCGTCGGCGTCCCACTTGACGAGGCGCGCATGCTGCGCATCGACGGCGTACACGGACCGATCGGCAGCGACGAGCACGCCGACGGGGCGGCCGTCGCCCTGTTCGTCGAAGGCGGCCTCGCGCTCGAAGCCCTGGCGCACGTCGCCTGTCTCCAGCGTCTCGCCGGGCAGCACCAGCTCGCCGAGCCACGCGCCCTCGCGGGAGATGCGCTGGACCCGGCCGTTGCCTGCATCGGCGACGACGATGCTGAGGCCGTTGGTGGGGTCTACGCCGAGCGGTTCGTCGAACGTGCCTGCGCCGGTACCAGGACCACCCAGTGTGCGCATCACGCGGCCGAGCGTGTCGAGCACGACAACGGCATCGCGCCCGGCATCGACCACGTAGCGCCGCCCCACGGGGTCGAGCGCCAGCGCCTGGGCGTCGCGGAAGGTGGCCACGGGCGGCGCCTCGAACGCTACGACCAGCGTGTCTTGCCCGCTGACGAGCTGCGCGCTTCCGAGGTGAAGCGCCGGGACGAGCACGAGCAAAGCGAAGAAGCGGCGCACTGGCTGTGTGGCTGGCGTTGAGGTGCACGCTCTACCAGAGGCGGTGGTGAATGTTCATCGGATGCCTGTTCGCAAGCCGCCTCGGCCGCCCTACCTTGCGAGCCCTTCAATCGTCCGCGTCTGCCCATGCCCCACCTTCGCCGCATCGTCCGCATGACCTTCCGCCCCGACGCGGTGGAGGCGTTCGTGCACCTCTTCGAGACCGCCGCGCCGCACATCCGCGCCTTCCCCGGGTGCCACCACCTCGAACTCTGGCGCGATGCCGAGGATGCCACCGTCTTCACCACGTTCAGCCACTGGACCGACGCCGACGCGCTCAACGCGTACCGCCACAGTGACCTGTTTCGCACCACGTGGGCCAAGACCAAGCCGCTCTTCGCCGCCAAACCCGAGACTTGGAGCTATCTGCCGTCTGACCCCACCTCGGCGTAGCGTCGTCTGGCCGGACGACGCCCGCCATCAGAACGACACGTTGAGCCCCGTCATCAGCGCCCGCCCCGGTGCCGGGAGGCCCAGCTGCGGCAGCACGAGCGCATCGGTGAGGTTGTCCGCGCGAGCGTAGACCTCGGCGTAGACGCCGCCGATTTGCACGCGGCGCCCGGCGCGCAGGTTGAGCTGCACCGCACGCGGCAGCGCGACGAACGCGTTCGCCTCATCGAGCCCCCATGCGCGGCCTGTGGCCACACCTTGCGCCGTCAGCGTCCAGCCAGAGAGGCCCGTATACGTGGTGGTGAGGGTGGCCAGGAACTCGGGCTTCTCGACGACGCGCGTGGTGCCTTCCTCGGCGTAGGCCTCCAGGTGCAAGTACGTGGCGTGTCCGTCCAGGCGCAGCCCGTCCAGCGGCGCGATGGCACCCGCCACCTCCAGGCCCACCACGCGGCTCCCCTCCAAGTTGATGCGCTGCCGCAGGCGGCTGCCATCCACCGTGACGTTGCGGCGGTCGATGGTGTCGTAGATGCGGTTGAGAAAGACGGTGACCTCGCCCGACGCTGCCGCCGACTCGAACAGCAGCCCCGCCTCGCCGATCCAGGCGGTCTCGGGCTTGAGGTCGGGGTTGACGAGGAAGCGGCTGAGCGCCTCGCCGAAGAGCTCGCGCATGGTCGGGAAGCGCACCTTGCGCCCCAGCGCTGTCCGTAGCGCTAGGCGGTCGGAGAGGCGATACGAGAGGCCCGACGTGAGGCTGGGCGTCCACGTGGCGGCCTGCGGCGGCTTGTCGCCCGTCTGCGGGGTGCTGACGCCGTCGTAGCTGGCGCCGAGCGTGGTGCGGAGGGCATCGGCTGCATACTCGTACTCGGCACCGATGCTCACCGTGCGCTGGGCGTAGGTCAACGTGGGCGATGCCAGGCCATCTTGTAGGTCGGTCTGGTCGTGACGAGAAGTCAGCAGGTTCACGGCGCCGCGTACCGTGTGCACGCCCTGTCGATGCGTCAGCACCGATCGCAGCCCGCCCGTCCAGTCCAGGTCTTCCTGCTGCTCGGCGATGCGCGCGTACGCCACGGAGCCATACTGCGCGATGTGCTGCGCGAAGCGCGTGGCCCACACCGAGGTACGCAGGTCCGTCTGGGGCGACAGGGCGTAGCGCGTGTGCCCGATGACGGTGGTGTACTGCCAGAGCGGGTACTGCCAATAGCGGACGTTCTCCACGTCGGGGTCGAGGTGCGACTCTGGCGGCACGCCCTTCTCCCCATCTACGTGGATTACCGTCAGTCCGCCATCGAGACGGCCCTCGTCTTGGTAGCGCATGCTGGCAAACGCGTTGACGAGGGTGCGCTGCGAGTTGGTGCGCTCACTGGCGTTGGGCTGGCTGAACTGCAGGTCGGCGGTGCCGGGTATCGAGACGCCATCCTGATGCTTCGCGCCCAGCGCCGTCAGGTACGACCAGGCGCCACGGCGCCCGGCTTGCACGAGCGTGCCCTGCATCCGTCCTTCCGTGCCTACGCCCGAGGTCAGCTCGGTGAGGGTGCCTGTGTAGCTGAGGCTGCGCGAGGTCAGGTTCACCGCACCACCCAGCGTGTTGGTGCCAAAGACGACCGAGGAGACACCCTTCGCCACGCTCAACCCGCCGATGGCCGACGTAGGAATGAGGCTGAGGTCCACGCGGTTGTCCCACGGGACGTTGAGCAGCGCGCCATCCAGGAACACCGCCACCTGCCGCTCGCCTGCGCCACGCAGGTACACCAGCGTCTCGCCGCGCGAGTTTTCCTGCACATGCGCCGACGGGATCAGCCGCGCCACCTCGTGCACCGCAGCCGCATCCATGCGGGCTAGGTCGGCCAGGCCGATGCGGCGCACCAGCTGGGGCGTCGTGGCCACCTTCGCCTCCTCCACCCCATCGCCGACGACGATCTCGTTGAGTTCGTAGCTCATCAGCGAGTCCACATCGGCGGCGTACGGCTGCGCGTGTATGGTGCTGCCGCATACGAGCGCAAGCGCCAACCACACCACGCCTTGCCGTCCGCCACGCCTCATGCCGCCAACACCTCTGTCCATGAAAAAAGACGACATCCCGCAGGAGGTCGGCTTGCGTAATGCCAAGCCCGCTCAGTTTGCGGGGTCCACTACGGGTGCGCCCTCGGGGTCGGGGACGGCATTCAGCAGCCGTTGTACCGTGGGGGATTCCAGGCGCCAGCGGATCTGTTCGTAGTAGATGGGCGACTGCTGGTACTCGTCCCAGTTGAGCTTCTGGGGGGCGGCCTCCTCGCCCATCAGGGCCACCTGCATGTCGTGAAGGATATCCTGATACTTGCCCCGGATGGTGTCGTGGTCACCCACCATAGCGCCCAGCGCGCGGTGGGCCTTGCGGTAGACGCCCACCTTCACAACCACGAAATTCTTCATCGCTGGGTTGTCGAGGACATCTTGGTAGAGCTCTTCGTGCGTGCCAATCAGCATCCGGTGCTCATCCACGATGGCCTCGAAGTCCGTCACGAACGGCATCAGGTCGGGGTGGTTGGCTTGCTTGAGCAGGTTCAGATCGCCCTCGGCGCGGGCCAGCTCATCGCCGAACAGCTCGATGGATTTGGGCATCTGGGCGGTGAGCGTCTCGGTGGTACCATAGCCGCCGTACAGACGGCAGCCGCTCAGCGACAGCAGCCCGACTAGCAGCACAACAAGGACCGTTCGCGGCATCGTGATCTGGGGTAGGATTGATTTGTAACGATTAACATACAATATAGGCACGCCCGAGCAAAGAACGAGCCGGGCTGTGGCCTGCTGGGGAGGGCAGTAGCGTCAAATTCCGAGCTTCTTCAATGCGACGACAGCGCCACCGCTCAAATCAGGGCGATGACAAACTGCACCACGAGGATGACCAGCGACGCTGTCAGGCCAAACGCAAAGGCCCAATACGACGCGTAGAGCAGCTTGTACTTACGCTGCAGCACAGTGCCCATGCTGTGGACATCACGCGACATCTGCTCGTAGAGCAGGTCATAGTTGTGGATGAGGTGCGTCATGGCAGCCTCGTACTGCGCCAGGTTGAGGTGCTGCACGTTGCCGAAGAACAGTAGGTTGCCCGTCCCCTGCTCCCGGTCCTCACCGCTGACGGGCTTCGTGTTGAGGTCAGGACGCGCCGCCAGCACGGAGAGCACCAGAGCGATCATCATGGAGACCAGCAGCAGCAGCACCGCCCACACGTAGGCGGAATCACCTGCCGTGGCCGAGCTTAGAAACACGGCCACCACCCCCGAGAGCAAGAAGCTGGTCAACCCCAACATGATGTTGGCCTTGCGGTTGACCATGTTGGTCAACTCCAGCTGGGTCTGGTACGAGGTCCTAAAGACCGTTTCTCGTACTTTTTGGGGTTCTCCGTAGGTGCCCACGGCGCCGCCTGATGGTGGATGGTCGCGTCGATAGTAAAGTCGGGGATTGGCTGCTCCACCGCAAGCCCCTGCTGCCTGCCCATGCGCGACCGAATTTGCGACGAAAAGCCGGGGCGCCGTGCGGCGGATGTGGCAATCGCTCAGCCGAGCGCCTATTATTGTGGCCGTTGTTTAGCTGCCTGCCTGACTCATTATGACCTCCGCCCTTTCGCTCACCTCGCCCGTTGCTGCTCCCATCGACGCCCTGCGCCGCGCCGACGCGGCCGTCCTGACGCAAGTGCTCGGCATTGCTGGGTTTGCGGTGCTTACCGCGCTCGGCGCGCAGGTCAAGATCTACCTCTGGGAGGTGCCCTTTACGCTACAGACCGTCGCCGTCTATGGCAGCGGCCTGTTCCTAGGGGCGCGCAACGGCATGCTGGCGCAGCTGCTCTACCTGACGCTCGGCCTCTTCCTCCCCGTCTTCGCGGGCGACACGTTCGGCCCCGCCTACCTCTTCGGCGCCGTGACGGCGGGCTACCTGCTGGCCTACCCGCTCGTGGCGATGCTGGTGGGCGCCCTCTCCGAGCGCTGGAACAGCCTCGCGGGCAGCACCCTCTCTATGCTGGGCGGCTCGCTGCTGCTCTTCGCCTTCGGCGTCACGTGGCTGCACTTCGTCGCAGGGCATGCCACCTGGATGGAATCGCTCGACAAAGGCTGGCTCCGCTTCATCCCCGCCGACCTCGCCAAGATCCTCTTCGTAGGCCTGCTCTACACCGGCACCCGCCGCTTCTCGCATCGCTAGATTGGTGTGCTAGGCCAGCAGATCAAGCAGCCGCTGGGCGCAATGCTTGGCGAAGGCCGTGTCGTTGACGTCAGCATTCCATCGTTCCACAGTAATCTCGTCGCGCAAGGCAGCGACCAGCGCCTTGTGCAAGGCCGCGTCGGCATCGGTATTGTGGAAGGGGTGACCTGGTCGCCCGATCTCGCTGAGCCCGCCATCGGGTAGGCAGACGGCGAGTTTCGCCGGGTCGTAGCGGTTCAGCTTCTGGGCGATGATCTCTCCGAGCTGCGCACTCTCGGCAGGCGTCGTGCGCATGAGGGTGACGGCGTCGTTGTGCTGGTAGAAGAGCCGATCCGCAAAGCGCGCAGGCACCGTGGCGCGCGGGCCGAAGTTGACCATGTCGAGGCAGCCCGTGGACACCACCGTGGGCACACCCGCATCGGCGGCAGCGTGGAGGCGCGTGGGGCCCGCGCCGAGGATGCCGCCCACGCGCTCGTCGGCCCACTCGGTGAGCGTGAGGTCGAGCACGCCGGCGAACCAACCGGAGGCGATGAGGCTCTCCATCGTGCGCCCGCCCGCGCCTGTGGCATGAAACACCAGCGTCTCGTAGCCTGCGGCTTCCAACACGCGCCGCGCCGCGTTGACCGCCGTGGTGGTGTTGCCGAACATGGAGGCCGCGATGAGCGGCTTGTCGGCCTGTGCATCCACCTGGGCCGAGACCATGCCGCAGATGGCCGCCGCGGCCTGCGCGAAGAGGCGGCGCGAGATGCGGTTGAGGCCCGCCACGTCTACGATGCTCGGCATCACCACGATGTCACGCTGGCCCAGGTCGAGCGGTGAGGTGGGGTTGCCCGCCAGCGTGGAGACGAGCAGCTTCGGCACGCCCACGGGTAGTGCGCGCATCGCCGACAGCGCAATCGAGGTGCCGCCGCCGCCGCCAATCGCGATCACGCCGTCGATCTGCCCATCGGCTACTGCGTACGGCAGATACGCTGCCGCCGCCGCCGCCATCGCCGCCACGCAGGCGCCTCGATCCTGGGCTGCCCACACGGCCGAGAGGTCCAGCCCTGCGATCATGGCCACCTGCTGCCGCGTCACATCGATGGGTACCGTGGGCGGCCCGTAGCTGCCCACGTCGATGCGGACGGGCGTGTGACCGCGCGTTGCGATCTGCTCGGCGATAAACGCCAGCTCGTCACCCTTCGAGTCGTACGTCCCCAATACCGCGATGCGCATGCGTCTGCCCTCTATTGACCACGGAGTGAGCGCCACGGCTCGTCCTGCGCCACGTCCACGCCGAGGGGCTGCTCGCCCTGCGCCTCCGTCAGCACCACAAAGATGACCGCCTCAGCACCGCCGAAGTTGAACGACGCGTGCACCACATCGGCCGGGATGACGACGGCATCGCCGGGCTCCAGCACCCGCTTCTCTTCGCCGATCCACTGCTCAACCTCTCCGGCAAGCACGTAAATCAGCTCCTCGCGCCCAGGATGGTAGTGGAAGTCGTGCCCCATGCCAGGCTTGATCGTCGCCCGAGCGCCAAACAGCCCTTCGCCGGGCCAATTGATCCAGGTGTTGACGCCTTGAGCGACGGCCTCGTGGGTATGCGCTGATTTCGGCAGAAACGGCATAGATTCGGGATTCGGGATTCGGGATTCGAAAGTTGAGGTGGCGATGCTCAGGGTCAAGTAAATTCAGTCTGTCGGTGCAGCTTTCTTCGGCGATGCTGTCTCAGGATGCCCCCCCAAGACCCACAGCGAGCAAAGCGAGCGTCCCAAGACCCAAAACCGAACTCTGAACCCCGAACTCCTACCTCCGGCGGGCGGCGGGAACGGGGATCTGCTTGAACTCGCGCGTGAGGTCGATCAGCGATTGCTCCACGCCCATGCGCTCCAGGCTGGAGGCGCCGACGAAGCCCACGCAGTCGGTGTGCTCGTTGATGTAGGCGGCATCGGCAGGGGCGCTGATGGGGCCGCCGTGGCTGAGGAAGAGCAGGTCGCGGCGCACGCTCTTAGCGGCGTCGATGATGGCTTGGGTGCGCGAGGCAGCCTCCTCGATGGAGCACGTCGCATCCGTGACGCCAATCGACCCGCCGACGGTGGTGCCTACGTGCGCGATGATGACATCGGCGCCTGCCTCGGCCATCTGGCACGACTCCTCGGGCGAGGCGACGTAGACGACGGAGAACAGCTCGATGCCGTCCTTCTGCGCCAGCGCCACCATGTCGTATTCGTGCTGCACACTCATGCCCGTCTCCTCCAAAACTTGACGGAAGTGGCCATCCACGATGGTGTGCGTGGGGAAGTTGTTGATGCCGCTGAAGCCCATCGCCTTGACCTGGAGCAGCCAGTGCCACATGCGGCGGCGGGGGTCGGAGGCGTGCACGCCGCAGATGACGGGCACCTCTTTGACAATGGGCAGCACCTCGAACTCGCCAATCTCCATCGCCACGGCGTTGGCATCGCCGTAGGCCATCATGCCCGCGGTGGAGCCGTGCCCGGCCATGCGGAAGCGGCCCGAGTTGTAGATGATGATAAGGTCGGCGCCGCCTTGCTCGATGAACTTGGCGCTGATGCCCGTCCCGGCGCCCGCCGCGATGATGGGCTCGCCCCGATCCAGCGTGGCATGTAGCCGGTCGAGCACTTCTTGGCGGGTGTACGGGTTGCCTACGCCGGTCCAGGGGTTGGGCATGGTGTCGGGGTTTGATTGGAGGAGTCTGGATGCAGAAGGTCTGTCTCACACAAGAGAGGTGCAAGCGCGGACGACAGATCATCTGAGCCTCGCTTCACTTCGGCCAGGCACGCACGCTGTTCGTCAGCATCCCGATGCCATTGATGGCGATGTGGATGCGGTCGCCGGGGGCCAAGGCGAAGTCATCGGGTGGGACGATGCCCGTGCCCGTCAGCAACACGACGCCGTGCGGGAAGGAGCAGGCCGCGAAGAGGTAGTCGCGGAGTTCGCCGAGGCTGCGCTTCAGCTGCGCCAGCGTCGTCGCATCGTCAACTACAGACGTGTCAGCGCGGTCAATCCGAAGGCTGATCTGCGTAGCGGCCGGAGGCAGTGCTTTGCTGACGAGGATGCACGGACCAAGGCTGGCACAGCCGTCGAAGGTCTTGGCTTGCGGCAGGTACAGCGGGTTCTCGCCCTCCAGGTCGCGGCAACTCAGGTCGTTGCCCACCGTGTAGCCGATGATGGTGCCGCTGGGCGTGATCAGCAGCCCTAGCTCAGGCTCCGGTACCATCCACTGGCTGTCGGGGCGGAGGTTGAGCGGCGCTCCGGGAGCGGCGACGCGTTGGGGCGTGGCTTTGAAGAACAGCTCGGGGCGCGGCGCCGCATAGACGCGGTCGTAGAAGCTGCCGCCGCCCGCCTCCGCCGCCTCTTCCATGCGCGCCGTCCGGCTTCGGTAGTACGTGACGCCTGCCGCCCACACCTCCTGCTGCTCACCCAGTGGTGCGAGCCATTCCTGGGAGTCGGGTAATGTGGTACTTGCGTCATCGGACAAACACGCGTCAAGGTAGGCGTACAGGTCGTCGCGGACGACGAGCGCAGCCCATGCCTCGGGAAGTCGTACAGCATGGGTGCCACGGACGGCGACGGCGCCCCGGGTGGTACGGTAAAGGTGAACGCTCATCACGGATCAGGCACGTTGAGGGTTGGCCTCGGCAGAGTACACGATGGCAGGGGCATCCGCAAGGCGCCAGCCGCTTAGTTTGGGACACTGGCCACAGCAGCCATGAACGCGCTCAGCTTCGCCTCATCCAGCCGACCCTGAGTGCGCACGCCCGTGCACAGGTCAACGCCGTACGGCTGCACGGTGGCGATGGCTTCGGCCACGTTGTGCGCACGCAAACCGCCGGCCAACCACACGGGGAGGTCCATCGCTTCCACGATGCGGCGGCTGATGCGCCAGTCGTGCGCCTGCCCCGTACCGCCCAGCGACTTCACCGCAAGATTGGGATTCCCCGAGTCGAGCAAGACCGCATCGACGTGCGAGGCGACCGCCTCAGCTTCGCGCAGCGCGGTGGCATCGACCACGTGAATCACTTGCACCAGCCGCACCTCTGGCAGAGCCGCACGCAACGTCGGGTATGTGTCCATCGGCACGGCATCGACCAGCTGGATCGTAGACGCGGGACAGCGCTGGTGTTGAGCGATGATGGCCTCAGCCGTGGTAGCGCTCGTCAGTAAAAACGTGTCGGTACCCGGTGGCACAGCGGCGATGATCTTGGCAATCTGCGTCTCGGCGATGACGCCTGGACCGCTCGGCATCG
>JBCCMF010000119.1:0-11941 GCA_039026435.1 Bacteroidota bacterium | reverse complement strand
GGAGGTGCGCGAAGAGGTCGCGATCTCTGAGATCTTGCTCTACCTCTCGCCCGAGAGCAACACCGTCTTCACGGCCGCCCAGCTCTCGCGCCTCTCGGTGGAGGAGATGGAGCGCGCCCTTGCCGCGCTGGCCGACTACACCTCGCGGCAAATCGTAGACCGCCTGCGCGACGATTACTACGACAGCCGCCCCGTCGCTGCCCGGTAGATCCCTCCGCTACGTATCCAACCCTCCCAGCCCCACTCTCTCCATGCGTATTGCCACAATCACGGCTGTTGCCTTGCTACTCACATCATGCGGCTCATCCGGCAACCTCCTCGATCAGTATCCGCTAGATAATCAGACGCTAGCCGTCGTCGTAACCGTTCCCGAATCCCCTGTAGGGCGTGCGGTGAAGGCGGATTCGTGGAGTGACAGCCACGAGCCCGCGCGGGTGCCGGTCACGAATCCCGTCGTGAGCAGGCGGGAGCACATCCAGCTTCAGGATCAGCTAGACGAGGCCCTGCTGCGCATCGATACCGCGCAGCTGCTGAGCCTCTACGCCCTGGAGCAGAGCGCGCAGTTGCTCGATGTGGAGACGACAGAGGTAGCGGAGGAGGCTGGGTTGGTCTTGGACGTCAAGCTCCGCCTGCTCGATGCCGAGGCGGCTCAGTCGCGCGCGCACATCTGGATGGATGCCACGGGCGAAGCGCGCCTCATCGACCGGGCAACGGGGCGCATCGTATGGCACATGCCGCTCAACACCACGCCGCGCCGTACGACCGACATGCAGAACCCCGCCGTCAGCGTCCTGCTCACCGACGCCTCCACGCGCACCGACGAGGAACTGATCAGCCTTCTAGACCGCCTGTGCGACGTGTTTGCGCAGTACATCGTCCGGCAGTTGGAACGCGACTATGAGGCCGCGGCCTCGTCGTGAGCCGCCGGGCACGACATGGCGATCGGTGGGGCGGGTGCTACCCCGACGAGGTCTGCATCAAGGGGCTTCCGATGCTGTGAAAACCAGATGCGGTCTGGCGTATTAAACAGGCGTATCCAACCGTGAAGGGCATGCAATGAGCGAAGTGCAACGCTTGCAAAAAGAACTAGGCCAGCTGCCACCTGAGCAGCGTGAGTCCATGGCTGAGTGGTTTCGTCACGAATTGCGGACCATGCGGGTCCACGATCAGTGGTTTGAGCAACTGGGCGACCGTCAAGTTATGGGTTTGCGCACACTTGTGGACGAAGGCATGGCAAGCGGCGATGCCGGAGTGCTAGATATGGCCGAGATTATCCGCGAAGCACAGGCCGAATGGGATCGTAGGGCATCCGACTGATGCCTGTTGTTCGCAAAACTGCACGAGCCAGAAAAGACCTGGGTGACATCTGGCATTACGTGGCTGAGCAGGCGGGCCCTGCCCGTGCAACTCGGCTACTGGAGCGTCTGGAGGCGGCCGCCTCGTCGCTTGCATCCATGCCTCACATGGGGCGCGAGCGGCCGCGACTGCGTGAAGGATTGCGAAGCTGGGCCGTCGAGAACTACATCATCCTCTACTTCCCGTTGCCAGCGGGCATATCGATTGTCCGAGTTGTACACGCGCGGCGCAACCTTGAAGCTCTATTCAGCTGAGCTTTTCCCGTCAAGCTACGCCATCATCCAATCGGTAGAACCCGGCGAGTGCTGGGGCCAGTGCTACCCCTGACGAGGCGTACGTCAGGGGGCTTCCGATGCCCTGACGGTGGGTCAGTTGGCGCGACGGATGGGTGCCAACAGCGTCTCGCCGACTTGCCGCAGGTCGCCCGGAGGGTAGAAGTCGAGGCGGTACGCTCGGCCTTCTGCAATGGTGAGCGTCGCAGTGCGCCGAGGACGGTCGGGCGGTGTTACCTCGAGGCGATAGCGTCCCGGAGGCACCTTGTTGAAGGTGTAGACGCCAGCCGCTGAACTCCACGTCACATCCACCCGCATGTACCCTGTAGAGTCTGGCGCCGTCTGCCACACGTTGCTTGTCAATCCGGCTGGTGTGAACGCTACGGTGTCTGGGGCTGCAGCGTAGAGCGAGACGGCTGTGGCCGCTAAGGTGGAGATGATGGTCGTGGCCGCCCGCGTGGAGTCGACGGCGAGGTAGATGGTGCCGCTGACTGTAGCGCCAGCCTCAGCCGTGTCAGAGGATTGTGCAAGCGCCGAGGGGATGTGGAGCACACCGAGGACGAGCAGCAGCAGGAGTGGTTGAGCAAGACGCATTGCACACAGGAAAGAGAGAGTGAGCGCTGAGATAACGGCCGGGGCAAATAAAATCGTACCGAGGCGCAACATCCAACACTTTGTGGTGTAAAGCGCTTTGAAAATGAGCCTGTCCATGCCTGTAGACCGCCCTCCCTTACATCGCGATGTGCCCGCGGTGGCGCCCGAGCAGCGCGCCGCGCAGCACCTCGCGTTTATCCGCGAGACGATGGCGCAGTCGGCCACGTTCACGGCGGTGCCCGGCTGGGGCGTTGTGGCGATGGGCGTCATTGGGCTGCTCGGCATGGGGTACGACCTCACCACGCCGCACTTCAGCACCCTCGCGTGGCTCCTGACAGCCGTAACGGCAGGGGGCGTGGGCGGCGCGGCGCTCTACCGCAAGGCCGTGCAACTCGGCGTGCCGTTGGCGTCGGGGGCGGGGCGCAAGTACGTGCTCGGCCTCGTGCCTGCGCTGCTGGCAGGGGCGTGTCTGACGTGGGCCGTCGGTCGGCTGCCGGAGCCTGCGTATGTCAGCGCTACCGTTAACCTGCTGCCGGGCCTATGGCTCTTGCTCTACGGCGTGGCGCTGCTCACGGCTGGTATGTTTTCCGTGCCTGTCATCCCCGCCGTAGGCACAGGCTTTATGGCACTAGCTGTGGTGGCGTTCCTCGTGCCGCCGCTGTGGCAAGTGCTGCTGCTCGGCCTCGGCTTCGGCGGCCTCCATCTGGTCCTCGGACTCTACATCGTACGACGCTATGGCGGATAAACCGCGCATCCAACGTGCCCAAACGCGGCGGCGTGCCGCCACTACCGACGTGTTTCCCGTCGCGCTCGACAAGCTCATCCACGAGCGCGTGCGCCTCGGCATCGTAAGCGCACTAGCCGCCACCGATGCCCTCGCCTTCAACGATCTCAAGGCGCTCCTCTCGCTCACCGATGGCAACCTCAGCGTCCATGCGCGCAAGCTGGAGGATGCGGGCTACGTGGCCTGCCGCAAGTCATTCGAGGGGCGCACGCCGAGGACCGAGTACAGCCTCACCGAGGCCGGGCGCGCCGCGCTGGAGACGTACCTCGCCCAGATGGAGCAGATCATCGACCTTGCCCGCGGGCACGAGTGAGATCATTCGAGGAGAATAAGCATGTGGATCACGAGCGATGGGAACCCAAACTGCCCCCTCCAGGGGGCTGCCCGGAGGGCTGGGGGTGTACTCCGAGTATCACTGCACATACACTCTCCGACCCGCTTGACAGCGGCCCACCTCCCTCGAGGGAGGAGTTGGGAGTCTTGCCATTACACCTAGTTAGCAACCGGAGCGACGAACTGCGATTACGCAAAACGTCCAGAAATCGCTGCTTCGATCAACCCAAATGCAACGCTATTGAAACCAACGCTACGACCCCTTCGGGTTTGTTTACTTTGTGTCACAAAGCGTGAAGCGTCATGATCAAGCGTATTGTAGCCATCGGGTTTATCTACTTCTGCACCGTTGTCGGATGGAGTATTCTGGGCGGTTCGGTGACGTACCGCAGCCAAGTACAGGACGACGGCATCCGCATGGAGGTGGGGCAGCTGTGGGGCGGCGCGCAGGTGCAGCAGGCGCCGTCCGTGCATCGCGTCGTCACCATTCCGAGCAACGATCCGATCAAGGAGCCGCGTGTGGAGCATCGGGCTGTCTCGCTGATGGGCTCAGATGTACAGGTGGCGATGGATGTGGAGCACCGCCGGAAGGGGCTGCTGTGGTACGGCACCTACACGGTCGGCTTCGAGGGCGCCTACCGCTTCGAGAACACCACCGAGGAGCCCGCGACGTACCGCTTCCGCTTCCCGCTGGCCTCGGGCGGCTCGGTGTACGACAACTTCGCCCTCCGCATCGACGACGACGCGCTGGACGATGTGCCCATCACCGATGGCGCGGCGGTGCAAACGCTGACACTGGAGTCGGGTGCGACCGCTACGGTGGCTGTTGCCTACGGCTCGCAAGGCCTGGACGACTGGCGCTACGACTTCGGCCCGCAGGTCAACCAAGTGCGCGACTTCAACCTCGCCATCCGGGCCGACTTCGACGACATCGACTTCCCACCCGGCACGCTCTCGCCCACGCAGAAGAAAGTCACCGATGCCGGCTGGGACTTGGCGTGGAGGTACGACCGCCTCTTCGCCGATGCCGACATCGGCCTGGAGGTGCCGCAGCGGCTGAACCTGGGGCCGTGGGTGAGCCGCGTCACGTTCTTCGCGCCCGTCTCGCTGTTCCTCTTCTTCTTCGTGCTGTTCACGTTAGGCATCACGCGCGGCGTGAGCCTGCACCCCATGCACTACTTCTTCCTCAGCGCGGCGTTCTTCAGCTACCATCTGCTGCTGGCCTACCTCGTCGATCATATGTCGGTCTACGCCGCCCTCGTCATCAGCGCAGTTGTGTCGATGGGCCTCGTCATCTCGTACATGCGCCGCGTCACCACGCCCCGATTTGCGCTCGTGGAGACGGGCATCACGCAGTTCATCTACCTCGTCCTCTTCTCCTGCACGTTCTTCCTGGAAGGCTATACGGGCCTCGCCGTGACCGTGCTCTCCATCATCACGCTCTTCCTCGCCATGCAACTCACCAGCTACATCGACTGGAACACCATGACCGCCCGTCCGCAGGCGGCAGCACCTACGCCGGAGGTCTCGGTATGAGGGTGCTCGTCACGTACGCCGTCCTGTGGGTCATGCTGCGGGCGACGGGCCAGGTCCGGCGCTGGCGGACGCATCGGCATCGGTAGCGGTGTGCTCCACGAACAGCGTCTGTGTGGGGTAAGCGAACTCGATGCCCGACTCGGCGAAGCGCTCAAACAGCGCTAGGTTGATGCTTTGCTGACGGTCCATGTACAGCGCGAATTCGGGCTTGGTGACGTAGTAAACCGTCTCGAAGTCGAGCGAGAAGTTGCCGAAGGTCTTGAAGTGGCTCCGGTCGAAGCGCACATCCTCCAGGCCTTCTATGATCTCGCGGATCATGACGGGAATGGCTTCGAGCTGAGCCTTCTTCGTCTGGTACGTCACGCCGATGCTGAACACGATGCGGCGCTCGTACATCCGCTTGTAGTTGCGGATGCGGCTGCTGAGCAGGTCGCTGTTGGAGAAGATGAGCTGCTCGCCCGAGAGGCTGCGCAAGCGCGTGGTTTTGATGCCGATCTGCTCCACGTTGCCCACGAACTCGCCTACGATGAGCAGGTCGCCGAGCGAGAACGGGCGGTCGAACAGGATGGAGACGTACGCAAAGAGGTCGCCGAGGATGTTCTGCACGGCCAGCGCCACCGCGATGCCGCCCACGCCTAGGCCCGCCACCAGCGCGGTGATGTCCACGCCGAAGTTGTCGAGGATGACCATGAGCGCCACCGTCCACAACGCCACGCGCCCGAGGAAGGCGATGGCGTTGACGGCGGCGAGGTTGGGCTCGCTGTCTTGGTCCTGCAGGCGGCGGCGGTACGAGTCGGCCCAGAGCCGGATCAGGCTGCCGCCCCAATGCCCCAATTGCAGCATCACGCCGATGAGCAGCGCCCGCCCAGCGATCACGTTCATGCGCTCCGTCACGTCGTGCACCCGCACGGCGATGTAGAACGCGATGAGCACCATCACATACGGCCGCACCGACGCCAGGAGCTCGGTGACGACATCGTCCTTGGTCGTCTCCGTACGGTCGGTGACGCGCTTGACGTAGCGGTGCAAGAGGGCACGAAGGATGATCAGCCCAATCGACACGCCGATCCACGTGAGCAGCGTCACGCCCCACTCGTAGAGCGTGATGCCGCTGATGGTGTACTGAAGTAAGGTCTCGAAGTCCATTACGCGCTCGTCGAATCGTCCAAGGTCTGGCTGCTGAGGATGAGGCTGGCCGTGGCCGGGTTGGTGGCCAGCGGCACGTTGTGCACGTTGCAGGCGCGCAAGAGCATCTGGATGTCGGGGTCGTGCGGGTGCTTGTCGAGCGGATCGACGAAGAAGAACACGCCCTGGATGTCGCCCACCACGACGCGGGCCGCAATCTGCGCATCGCCACCGAGCGGGCCGGAGAGGTAGCGCTCAATGCTGAGCCCCACCGTCTCGCTCAGCAGCTTGCCCGTGGTGCCCGTGCCGACCAGCTCGAACGGCTCCAGCAGGTGCTTATGCTGCATGGCAAAGGCGACCATGTCGGCCTTCTTGCCGTCGTGGGCGATGAGCGCGAGGGTGCGAATGCGAGGGGGCATAAGCGCTGAGAGCAGGTCTGATTATGCAGAAGGTAGCATGCCGATTCCTTTTGTCATCCCGAGCGTAGTCGAGGGATCTCCCCGGTCTACGTTTTGCATAACATCAAAGTGGGAGATCCCTCGGCTTTGGCCTCCGGCCTTCGCTCGGGATGACAAGCTGGAGAGCACAACCGCCCCTGTTGGTCTGAGTTCTACCGCCTGCATGACCCTTCGGTTAAAAGCCATGCTTCAGCGCAGATCCGCGCCCACGGCCTCGCCAATGTGGCGGAAGCCGTCGCGCTCCATCAGCTCCAGCAGGCCTTCGTTGATGGCTTTGATGACGCCCGGGCCTTCGTACACCATCCCCGTGTACAGCTGCACCAGCGAGGCGCCCGCTCGGATCTTGGCGTACGCGTCCGCCGCCGAGGCCACGCCGCCCACGCCGATGATGGGCAGCGTGCCCTCGGTCTTCTCGTAGAGGTAGCGCACGAGGTGTGTCGAGCGCTCAGCCAGCGGAGCGCCGCTCAGCCCGCCCCGCCCGATCTCGACCAGCCGTGCGGCGTCGGTGGTGAGGCCATCGCGGTCCGAAGCCGTGTTGGTCGCCACAAACCCGGCGATGCCGTACTGCTGGGCAAGGTCTACGATGGCATCGGTGGCGCTGTCGAACACCATGCGCGTGGTCGCAGGCGGCGAGAGCTTGAGCAGGATGGGCGGGCGCTTGGCCATCGGCTTCTTGGCCGCGCGGATGGTGGCGAGCAGCGTGTCCAGCGCCTCGGGGTCCTCAAAGGTTTTGCCTTCGGTCGTGTTGGGGCACGAGATGTTGAGCACGATGTAGTCGGCCAGTGGCGCCAAGAGCGAGAAGCTCGTGCGGAAGTCCTCGATGCCGGCCTCGCCCATCACGCTGGGGTCGTGCGTCTTGACGATGTTGATGCCCAGTGGCATGACGCGGTCCTTCGGCAGCTTCGCCAGCCGCCGCGCGATACGCGCCGCGCCGTGGTTGTTTAGCCCCATCCGGTTGACGAGCGCACGGTCGGCCTCTAGGCGGAAGGCGCGCGGCTTCGGGTTGCCCTTCGCCGACTTGGCACTCACCGACCCCACCTCGACGAAGCCGAAGCCCAGGCGCTCCCAGAAGCGCACCAACTCGCCGTTCTTGTCGAAGCCCGCCGCCAGCCCAACGGGGTTCGGAAAGTTGACCCCCCACACTTTGCTGTGCAGGCGCGCGTCGGCGAAGCCAAACAGCTTCTCGATGTAGCCCGGCGTGAACTGCTGCGCCAGCTTAGCGGCCCGCACGCCCATGTGGTGGGCTTGCTCGGCGTCCAACGTAAAGAGCCAGGATCGGAGGCGGTCGTATAGCATCAGTTGCGTCTATTCAGCTTCGTCATGTGGGGCCGTGTCGCGCTCACCTTCGGCAATATCCGGCTCGTTGTTAGGCGGCGGCTCTGTGCCCGCTACGTGTTCGAGGATCATCATGCCCAGCGGCGGCAGGCGTAGCGACAAGCTGTAGTCATGCCCGTGCTGCTCCTCGGCGTTGGCCTCCAGAGGCGCCTCGCCATACACGAGCCCCGAGCCGCCGTAGGCGTCGGCATCGCTGTTGAGCACTTCGCTCCACTGGCCGCCGCGTGGCACGCCAATCTGGTACGTTTCGCGGACGACGGGCGTGAAGTTGATGACGAACAGCAGCTCGGCGCCCTGGTGCTGGCGTAGGTAACTGACGACGCTCTGCTCGTTGTCGTTGTAGTCAATCCAGCGGAAGCCGGTATGCGTATCGTCCCAGAGGGCGCCGTGGTCGCGGTAGAGTGCGTTGAGGGCGCGCAGCCATGTCTGGATGCCACTGTGGAGCGGAGCATCCTCCAGGTGCCAGTCCAACGCGCGGTCGTGGTTCCACTCGCTCGGCTGCCCGAACTCGCTGCCCATGAACAGCAGCTTCTTGCCCGGCGAGCCGTACATGTGGCCGTAGAGTAGCCGCAGGTTGGCCGCTTTCTGCCAGTCGTCGCCCGGCATCTTGCCCCAGAGCGACCCCTTGCCGTGGACGACTTCGTCGTGCGAGAGCGGCAGCGTGTAGTGCTCCGAGAAGGCGTAGACCAGCGGGAAGGTCAGGTGGTTATGGTTGAACTTGCGGTGGATGGGGTCTTGCTGCATGTAGGCCAGCGTGTCGTGCATCCAGCCCATGTTCCACTTGTAGAGGAAGCCCAGGCCGCCGTCATACGTAGGCGCCGAGACGCCCGGCCACGCCGTCGACTCCTCGGCCACCATCGCCACCGACGGGAAGTGGCTGAACGCAGCCTCGTTGACGGTCTTGAGCAGGTCGATGGCCTCCAGGTTCTCGCGTCCGCCGTGGCGGTTGGGCGACCAGTCGTGCCCGCGCGAGTAGTCGCGGTAGAGCATCGACGCCACCGCATCGAAGCGCAGCCCGTCGATGTGGTAGTGGTCCAGCCAGAAGAGCGCGTTGGAGACGAGGAAGTTCTTGACGCCCGGCTTGTTGTAGTCGAACACGTACGTGCCCCAGTCCGGGTGGGCCCGCATGCGCGGGTCGTCGTACTCGAAGAGCGTGCTGCCGTCGAAGAAGACGAGGCCTTGGGGGTCCGTGGCGAAGTGCGCCGGCACCCAGTCCAGCAGCACCCCGATGCCGCGCTGGTGCAGGTAGTCGATCAGGTACATCAGCTCCTGCGGCGTGCCGTACCGAAACGTGGGCGCGTAGTACCCAACGACTTGGTAGCCCCACGAGCCGTAATACGGATGCTCCATCACGGGCATCAGCTCCACGTGCGTGAACCCCATCCGCTCTACGTGGTCGGCCAGCGGCTCGGCAATCTCCGCATAGCTCAGCGAGTAGCCGTCCTCTTTCTTCCGCCACGAACCGAGGTGCACCTCGTAGACCGACATCGGGCGCTGCATGCTCTCGGCAGGTGTGGGGCGGGTCGCCATCCAGTCTGCGTCGCCCCAGGCATAGCGGAGGTCGGTGACGATGGAGGAGAGGCCTGCGATGGGGTTGCCATCGTGATCAGGCGCCTCCATCGAGAAGGCATAGGGGTCCGTCTTGTCCGCGCGGTAGTGGCCACGGCGGATGTGGTACTTGTAGCGCTGCCCGGACGTGACGCCGGGGAGGTGGACATCCCAGAGCTGGCTGTCGAGGCGGTGCAGCGGATGGGCGTCGGGGTTCCAGCTGTTGAAGTCGCCAATGACCGAGACATACTCAGCATGCGGCGCCCACACGGTGAACCACACACCGTCAGCATCGGGGTGCGCACCGAGGCGCCGGTAGCTGTCCGAGTAGGTGCCTTGAGCCCAGCGCTCGCGCTCGGCAGGGGTAATCCACATAATGCCATCGAGAAGCAGAGAGGAAGCGAGGCGCCAAGGTACGATGGCAGCCTCCCCATCTTAAAGGGCCTGCGGGTATTTGCATCGATTCCATGCGACACGGCTGTGTGATAATGCGACGCTATGCATCGGGCCTGCACACAGAATGGCACGATTTCCCAGTTCGTCGCATTATGGGTGGGTTAAATCGAAAGGCAACCCTGCACGAGATGGATGCGCGTGGGGAACGTCCCTATATTGTTACAAGTGATACCCTCGGCTCCGCTCCCACACGCCTGTCTGGGCTCTTCCACACGAGCAGGGCGAGCGCCAGGTGGAGCCCACTTCTCACCCCGTGAGTGCCTGTTCTAAGCATCCTCATGCATCCTACACTCTCTCTTAACTCCCCAACTACCTAGAGGTACTATGAAACGTACAACTACGGCTTGGATGATGGTCTTTGGCCTAGGCTTAGGCCTCATGGCTACCCCTCAAGCGCAAGCCCAGCAAATGACTCCCCCCTCGCTAGCTGGCGCAGAAGCTGGCCAGTGCTTCGCCCAAGTCTACACCCCCCCGCGTTTTGACACCGAGACACGCCGCGTGCTGAAATCCGAAGCGAGCGAGCGCCTGGAAGTCTCCCAGCCTACCTTCAATACCACAACCGAGCGCTACATGTCGCAGGAAGGCGGTCAGCGCATCCTGGTCCGCGCCACCGATGGCAGCCGTCGCCCGCAGATGCGCCGCCTCGACGACGGGTCGATCGAAATCATCCCGACGGGTTTCACGACCACGACCGAGCGCGTGATCGTCAAAGAAGCGAGCGAGCGCCTGGAAGTCGTCCCGGCTGAGTTCGAGACGGTGACCGAGCGCGTGATGGTCCGCCCGGCGCGTACGGTGTGGAAGCCCTCCACATCGCGCATCTACGGCGCCGCCCTGCGTGACACGCAGGGCAACATGGTGACCCGCATCGACCAGTCGGGCGAAGTGCTCTGCTTGGTAGAAGAAGAAGCGGAGTTCCGCACGGTCACGCGCCGCGTGGTTAAGAGCCCTGCCAGAACGCGCACGGTCACGATTCCAGCGGAGTACGCCACGATCACCAAGCGCGTGCCCACGGGCGTGATGGTCGAAGAGCTGATGACAGACCCTCAGTTTGACACGTACCGCAAGCAGATCGTCCAGAGCGAAGGTGCAGTGCGCCGCGTGACGATCCCGGCCGAGTTCGAAGAGGTGACCGAGCAGACGCTGGTCAGCGAAGGCCAGATGCAGTGGGTCGGCGTGCTGTGCGAGATCAACGTGACGCGCGACAAGATCCGTGAGATCCAGCAGGCGCTCCGCACCAACGGAGCCTACAGCGGCGCCATCGATGGCGTCTACGGCACGGGTACGGCCACGGCTATCGCGGCCTACCAGCGCACCAACAACCTCTCCACGGGTGTTGGTCTGACGCTGGAAACGCTGGACCGCCTCGGCGTCAGCTACTAAGCCTCGCCCCATAGACTAAGCGTACCGAGCGCTCGGCAGCCTGCGTGGTTGCCGAGCGCTTCTGTTTTGTAGCGATCTGGACACTAGCGTCCGGCTTGGAGCGTTGATGCCGTCAGGCGGTCGCACCTCGTCGGTTCTGCCCTTATCTTTGCCCGCCGTTGTCTGATGTCCCCAACTCCTGATTCATGAGCACCACGCCCTTTGACCTGTCCGCCGTCAGCGACCGCATCCGGCAGGCCAGCACCTTTGTTGATGACCTGTTGAACGAAGTAGGCCGCGCCGTGGTGGGGCAGCGCTACATGATCGAGCGGCTGCTGATCGGGCTCCTGGGCGATGGGCACGTGCTGCTCGAAGGCGTGCCCGGCCTCGCCAAGACGCTCACCGTCAGCTCGCTGGCTAAGACCATCGGCACGCAGTTTCAGCGCATCCAGTTCACGCCCGACCTCCTGCCCGCCGACCTGCTCGGCACGCTCGTCTACAACCAGAAGGAGGGCAATTTCTTCATCAAGAAGGGCCCCATCTTCTCCAACATCATCCTGGCCGATGAGATCAACCGCTCGCCTGCAAAGGTGCAGAGTGCGCTGCTGGAGAGCATGCAAGAGCGACAGGTGACCATTGGCGAGACCACGTTCAAGCTGGAGCAGCCGTTCCTGGTGCTAGCCACGCAGAACCCCATCGAGCAGGAGGGGACCTACCCGCTCCCCGAGGCGCAGGTGGACCGCTTCATGATGAAGATCAAGGTGGGGTACCCAACGAAGGACGAG
>JBCCMF010000118.1:0-11947 GCA_039026435.1 Bacteroidota bacterium | reverse complement strand
CCATCGCGGCTGCGGAGTACCTTGCCGTCTTCGCAGACCGCTACGATGACCGAGTCAATCACGGCCGCCGTTCCGAACGCACCGGTGTCAGCACAGCCCTCAGCGCCTCCCGGACCCGCACCGAGGTGGCTGAGGTAGCGCCAGCTGTCGCCCGTCGTGGAGCGGTACATGCCGCCGCCGCTAGGGCCGTCGCCGTTCTCCAGCGTGTGTATGGCGCCGTTGAAGACTACCGTATGTCCCAACTGGCTGAAGAACCCTTCGACGCCGCGCACGGGCACCCAGTCGAGGCCGTCCTCGCTGAAGTAGATGCCCGTGCCCAGGGTACTGCCCACGTTGTGTGTGAACACGAAGCCGCTCGGCGTAGCATACAAGAGGCCTCTGATGCCAAGCCCGTTACCGTCAGCGCTGCGCTGGATGATGTCGTCAGCATCGCCCATGGTCCACGTCTGCCCGGCATCGGGTGAGGCCGCCATCACATAATCGTCCACGATCTCGCTACCGCCCGCAGGATTGGGGCGCGAGCGCTGGAAGCCTTGCACCACGAGTTGTCCATCGCGTTGCGCGAACCGCTGCGGCGTCTGCATATCTGGGATGCTGGCGAGGTCCGGCACGGCGTTCTGCCACGTCACGCCGCCGTCATCGGTCCAGTGGAAGATGCGGTCGTTGAAGCCGCCCATGAACTGGTAGAAGCGGGCACCATCGGCCCAGCTGGCGTTGATAGCTGTGGTGGCGCTGAGGCTCTGGGTGTGGTACCGTGCATTCCAGGTAGCGCCCAGGTCGTCGCTCACGTAGGCGCCCAGGTTAAAGCCGAAGCCGCCTGTGGGCCGCGTGAAGGTCTCTCGACGTGGGATGATCAGTCGGCGTCCCACAAGTGCGGGTGGCTGCGCACTGGCACCGAAGTCTTCGTCCAGGATGGTCCAGTTTGTACCGCCATCGGTGGAAAGGTAGAACTTCGACTGGTTTGACGCGGGCGCGCCGAATGCCAGCAGCGTGTCGGGGCTGATGGCGTAGAGCGCGTCGATGCCGTCGCGCACCTCGGGGAACGTGTTCCGCTGCGTCCACGTCACGCCCGCATCCGTCGAGGTGTAAAGCACCGACTCGCGGAAGGACAAGACCGACGAGACGACGATGAGCCCATCGGTAGCCGCCATCGCCGTGATGTTGGGGCCGAGCGGCCGCGACGGGTCGATGCCCGTCATGTTGGTCCACGTGCGCCCGCCATCCGCGCTGCGGTAGACGTGGCCGCCCGTGATGTTGGCGCCGCTGCCGCGTGCTGCCGCCAAGTAAGTGAAGCCGTCGCCCTCGGCAAAGCTGAGCGGCGTGAAGTAGCCGGGGCCCACGGGCTCCCACTGTTGAGCCATTGCCGAAGAGGCGATGAGGAGAAGGAAAACGGCGAAGCTGGAGGACAGGCAGAGACGCATAACAAGCTGGCGAAGACCGAGTTGAAGTCAGCCTGAACCTATTGCGACGACCGGCACACGGGTATCGCCCGAATGGAGTAGATCGGGGAGGCCAAAAGGTGACGATATGCGAGGAGCGCGAACGCGTACCCTGCCTCGCGCATTGACGCGCTGAACACGTTCCGAGCGATGAAACCGCTTGCGATTTGTGCCCCTTCGCTAATCCTCCCCGCTTCCAATCATGTCCCAATCTGCCTTCGGCCACCCCGGCATCGAGCCGCGCTGGACGTACAGCGCCAAGTCGGGCGTCGGCACCGCCTATGCGGCGTCCAGTCGCGTCTGGTTCACGCTCTCGCTCGGCATCGTCAGCGAAATCTACTATCCCACGCTCGACAGTCCGCAAACCCGCGACTTCCAATACCTCATCGCCGACGGCCAGCAGCGCTTCGACGAAGAAAAGCGCGACCTGAAGCACCGCGTCGAGCTCATCGACCGCGACACGCTGGGCTACCGTGTCACCTCCGAGGCCAAGGACGGCGGCTACCGCATCGTCAAGGAGATCATCACCGAGCCGCACCAGCCCGCCGTGCTCATCCACACGAAGCTGGAGGGTGACTGGGAAGGGCTGCACCTGTACGCGCTGATGGCGCCGCACCTGAACGTGGGCGGCTACCACAACAACGCCGAGGTGCGCACGATCAATGGCCAGAAGATCCTGCTGGCGCATCGCGACGATACGTGGATGGCCGTGGCCGCGACAGTCCCGTTTGCCAAGGCCTCCGTCGGATACGTGGGGAGGAGCGACGGGTGGACCGACCTGAACGACAATCGCCAGATGGATTGGGCGTTCGAGCGCGCCGACGACGGCAACCTCGCCATGACGGGCGAACTCGACCTCGCCGAGTTGGACGACGACCGGACGTTCACCATGGGTATTGCCTTCGGCAACACGGAGCACAGCGCGCTCACGACGCTGATGCAGGCGTTGGATGTGCCGTTCGAGGATCAGAAGGCGCGCTTCGTCCGGCAGTGGCACCGGGCGTGCCGCTCGCTCGAAGACCTCAACGCCGTCACGCACGACGGCGGCGAGCTGTACCACGTCAGCCAGAGCCTGCTGCTCTCGCACGAAGACAAGACGTACCAAGGCGCCACCATTGCGTCGATGAGCATCCCCTGGGGCGAGGCGCGCAGCGACGACGACATCGGCGGCTACCACCTCGTGTGGACGCGCGACATGTACAACAGCGTCACGGGCCTGATGGCGGCGGGCAACACCGAGACGGCGCGGCGGGCGCTCGTTTACCTCGCCTGCGCGCAGAACGACGACGGCGGCTTCCACCAGAACTTCTGGATCGACGGCAGTCCGTACTGGACGGGCGAGCAGCTCGACGGCGTGGCGTTCCCGATCATGCTCGCCTGGCGCCTGGACCATGCCGACCTCCTGCGCCGCTTCGATCCGTACCCGATGGTGATGAAGGCGGCGCGCTACCTCATCGCCAACGGGCCGATCACGCAGCAAGAGCGGTGGGAAGAGAACAGCGGCTACTCGCCGTCCACGCTGGCCTCCATGATCGCCGCGCTGACCTGCGCCGCCGCCTTCGCCCGCGAGCGCGGCGACGCCGACCAAGCCGCCTTCATCCAGGACTACGCCGACTTCCTCGAAGCGCACATCGAAGCCTGGACCGTGACGACCGAGGGTACGCTGGTGGAGGGCGTCACGGAGCACTACATCCGCATCACGCCCTCGCCGGACGATGGGCACCACCCGCACGAAGACCCGAACAGCGGCACCGTCACGATCGCCAACCGCGAGCCAGGGTCACGCGTCCATTTCCCCACGAAGGAGGTGGTCGATGCAGGCTTCCTCGAACTCGTCCGCTACGGCATCCGGGCGCCGGGCACGCCGCTGATAGAGCGCTCGCTGAAGGTGATTGACGCGCTGCTGAAGGTCGACTTCGACGAGGGGCCGTGCTGGATACGCTACAACCACGACGGCTACGGCCAGCGCCCCAACGGCGGACCGTACCACGACCACAGCGAGCACCACTGGGGCCTCGGGCACGCGTGGCCGCTGCTCACCGGCGAGCGGGCGCACTACGAGCTGGCCGCAGGCCGCAACGTGGACGCGCTGATCCAAGCGCTCGAAGGCTTCGCCACCGACACGTCGCTGTTGCCCGAGCAGGTGTGGATGCTGGACGACCTGCCCGGCAGGTATATGCGGCGCGGCGGACCCACGGGCGCAGCGATGCCGCTGATGTGGGCGCACGCCGAGTACATCAAGCTGCTCCGCTCCGTCCGCGACGGCGCCGTCTTCGACCGCATCGACGTCGTGGCCGAGCGGTACTTAGGGGACGACTACGAACGTCCGTCGCTGGAGGTGTGGGCGCTCAACCGCCGCATCCGCCACATCTCCGCTGGCACCGAGACGCTGCGGCTCATCGGCGAGCAGCCGTTCCGCCTACACTGGGGCGCGCCACGCGAGACCGAGCACACCACGATGGCGACATCGACAGGCTTCGGTATCCACTACGTCGATCTCACGCCACGTGCCTTCCCGGGCGATACGCTGCTCTTCGCGTACGGCTGGACCGAGGCGGGCGAGCAGAGCGAGGTGTTCCGCGTGACGTGGCCGCAGGCGTAGGCGGGCTGCGCGATGGGCACTGCGTGAACTCGCAGGCTGCCCTAGCGTTGTAACGGCCGCCAATCGACAGAGCTGCCGCATGGTCCCCTACATCGCCGTCACCGAGGGCATTCGCATCACCGTTCGCCCTGTCTACCTCGACAACCGCTCCAACTTCATGGAGCGCGACTTCGTGTTCGCCTACTTCATCCGCATCGACAACGATACGGAGGAAGAGGTGCAGCTGCTGCGCCGGCGCTGGGTCATCACCGACGGTCACGGGCGCGTGCAAGAGGTGGAAGGCCCCGGCGTCATCGGCGAGCAGCCCATCATCGGCCCCGACGGCTTCCACGAGTACCAGAGCTACTGCCGCATCCCCACCTTCGAGGGCACGATGGCGGGCACCTACCTGATGCAGCGCGAGAACGGCGCCCGCTTCCGCGTCACCATCCCGCTCTTCCACCTGCGCGCGGCTGCGAACTAGAGGACGGTGCGGGCAAGTCGGCCCGGTTTTTGACCGGCGAAATCGTATCATTACCCCACGCGTTACCACGGCATGCGCCACACCCCAAGCGTGCGCCGAGACGATTCCCACGGATCCATGCTACATCGCCCGCTCGAAGCGAGACTCATTTCTCGCTCACCTCTCTTTCTCGTTCGAACTGGTCTGCTGGCACTGGCGGCCATTGGCTTTTTCCTAGTGCTGCCGCTCGTGGCCCAAGCCTCGGCCTCTACCGAGGTGAGCCGGGTCGCCATCGTTGAGCGCAAGGATGGCAAGGGCTACGTCATCCGCATCAAGACCAACCAGAAGCCGCAGTTTCGAATCCTTGAGACCGAGGCCGACGAGGCGTTTGAAGTGCGGCTGATGAACACGCGTATCCAGCGTGGCTTCAAGCGTGGCGAGCCGCACGGTCCCGTGCTCGACTACCGCCTGCATGCCGAAGGCCCCGACCTCACGTTCCACTTTGACCTGGACGCCAGCATCCCGCTGCGCACGGCTATCTACCGCGATGCCGCTACCCCCGACCTGCTCATCGGCGTGACGTTTCTGGAGCCGAACACCGTCGCCGCCGATCAACCCGCCGCCGATACGCCGCAGCCCATCCGCGAAGATGCGCGCAAGCGCTGGGCGCTCGACACCATCGTGATCGATGCGGGGCATGGTGGCAAGGATCCTGGCGCACGTTACTACGGTGTGAGCGAAAAGAACGTCGTGCTGCCCGTCGCACTCAAGCTGGGCAAGTACCTGGAGGAGCTGCTCGGTGTACGGGTGGTCTACACGCGCAAGAATGACACCTTCATTCCGCTGCACGAGCGCGGGAAGATCGCCAACCGCGAGGGCGGCAAACTCTTCATCTCGATCCACGCCAACGCCGCGCCACGCGGTAGCGGCAGCGCGCGCGGCACGGAGACGTTCTTCCTTGGGATGCACCGCACCGAGTCGGCCCGCGAGGTCATGGAGCGCGAGAACGGCGTGGTCAACCTGGAGGCCGACCAGAGCCACTATGAAGGGATGGACGAAAACGCGCTCATCATGCACACCCTGGCCCAGAGCGCCTACATGAAGAAGAGCGAGGCACTGGCCGCTTCTATCGAAGATCAGTTTGTGAACCGGGTAGGACGGAAGAGCCGTGGCGTGAAGCAGGCGGGTTTCTATGTGCTCTACGGCGCGTCCATGCCCGCCGTCCTCGTCGAACTCGGCTTCCTGAGCAACCGCAGAGAAGGGCGGTTCCTGAACAGCGAGCGCGGCCAAGACTACATGGCGAGCGCGATCTTCCGGGCGATTCGTGACTTTAAGGAAACCTACGAATCTGAACTCAACGTAGCCGCGACCAGCAACTAAATAGGCTGCTTCGTCCTCCTGCTCATGCCGACTTCGCTCGACGCGTTTATCCGCACCATCGCCGACTTCCCCAAGCCGGGCATCCAGTTCAAAGACATCACACCGCTGCTTGCCGATCCCGATGCGCTGCGGCAAACCGCCGAGGCGCTCGCTGCGCCGTTCCAGGGCAAAGGCATCACAAAGGTGGTAGGCATTGAGGCGCGCGGCTTTATACTAGGGCCGATGCTCGCGTCGTTACTCGGGGCGGGCTTTGTGCCTGCGCGCAAGCCGGGCAAGTTGCCTGCCGCGACCCGGTCGGCGTCGTACGCGCTCGAATACGGCACCGACACCATCGAGATGCACGCCGACGCCCTCGCTGCTGACGACGTTGTGCTCGTCCACGACGATGTCATCGCCACAGGCGGCACGGCAGCGGCGGCGGCTCAACTGGTGGCAGAGGCCGGGAGCACCCTCGCAGGCTTCAGCTTTCTCGTAGAGTTGGCCTTCCTCGACGGCCGCACTGTCCTCCCCCCGGAGACGCCCGTAGCGTCGTTGTTCACGTACTAAACACATCGACTTTTCCGGCTCATGCGATTCTCACTTCCGCGTACCCTCCGGCTGGGCGTGCTGGCTGCAGCTGGCCTGCTGATCTTCTCGTCCTGCGACTCGGGCAGCATCGGAAACGGCTCCCAGCAGATCACGCTCACCACCGAGCTCAACACCCTCCGCTTCCGCTTCAACGCCGACGACCTGCGCACCGGGCGGCTCGAAGATGTGGACTGCGGGTGCACGCTCGATGTGGGCGCGTTCCTCGAAAGCCGGGGCTACACCAAGGCCGACATCGTCTCGGCGCAGGTGCAGTCGGCGCAGCTGGTCATGCTCTTCCCGATCAACGCCCGCGCCAACATCCTAAGCAAAGCCATCCTCAAACTCGACGCCGAGGGCGTGTCGCCTACAGAGGTGGCCGATGAGAGCGTCTTCGATGCGCAGCGTGAGGCGCCACTGACCATCCTGCAGGGCCGCAACATCGCCAGCATCGTGGAGCGCACCAGCTTCGATGCCACGTTGCAGATTGACGCGAACACGCTGGAGGCGGGCGTCGACTACGAGATGGGCGTGGTGCTCACGTTGGTGATTGACGTGGAAGGCGTACTAGCGAACGGCAACGCATGAGATTTCCACGCGGGCGCCACGCGGCAGGGCGGCGATGCCCAGCGCATCGCGGGCGGGCGGGAATTCGCTGAAGTAGCGGGCGTAGATCTCGTTGACCGGACCGTAGTCGTTGATGTCGGTCAGGTAGACCGTGCACTGCACCACGTGGTTGAAGGTCAGCCCGGCGGCGCGCAGCACGGCACCCAGGTTTTCGAGCACACGCTCCGTCTCGGCCTCCAGTGAATCCTGGACCAGTGCACCCGTCTCGGGGTCTTGTGCGATCTGTCCGGAGCAGTACACCGTGTCGCCTACTTGAATCGCTTGACTGTACGACGCGATGGCAGCTGGCGCATGGGACGTACGGATGCGAGAGCGGTCAATGCGTTGACGGGCCATGAGAGTGAGCGGATGCAGGTAAGAAGTGGTGCGAACGTGCCCCTACAAAGTCGTACATTTGCCTCGGGAGCGTGTTAAGCCGCCTCGAAAAACAACCCTCCGCCACCCTCCAGCGAGACATTATGGATTTAGGATTGGATCATCGCGTGGCCTTCGTCGCAGGCGCCAGTGGCGGCCTGGGGTATGCGGTCGCGCAACAGCTGGCCGAAGAGGGCGCCCGCGTAGCCATTGCCTCGCGCAGCCAAGCCCGCATCGATGGGGCGGCGCAGCAGATTCGCGAGGCTGTCCCTGGCGCCGTAGTGCTGCCCGTGGTCTGTGACGTGACGGATGAAGCCGCCATCGCCACCGCCATCGCGAAGACCGTGGATGCCTTCGGCGGGCTTAACATTCTTGTCACCAACGCGGGCGGACCGCCGTCGGGGCCGCTGGCCAGCTTCGACGCCGAGGCCTGGCGCAAGGCGCTCGACCTGAACCTCGTCAGCACCATCAACCTGTGCCGCCACGCACTGCCCCACTTGGGGGCTGCTGCCGAGGCCGGGCTGGCGCGCATCCTGATGATCACCTCGATCTCGGCGAAGCAGCCCATCGCCGGGCTCGCCCTCTCGAACACGGCGCGCGCGGGCGTCCAGGGCTACGCCAAGAGCTTAGCGGAGGAGGTGGGGCCGCAGGGCATCACCGTCAACACCGTGCTGCCGGGCTACACCAAGACGGACCGCCTGGGCGAACTCGCCGAGCGCGTCCAGGCGCAGACGGGGCAAAGCCTGGAGGCCATCGAAGCGGGATGGGCCGAAGCGAATGCGCTCAAACGCCTCGCCTCGCCCGATGAGTTTGCCGCTGCGGTCGTCTTCCTGGCCAGCGCCCGAGCCAGCTACATCACGGGCACCGCGATGGTGGTGGATGGCGGCCGCTCTAAACATCTCCTCTGATCAGGGATGGCAAGCGTTCGCGGCCGCTATGCGCCCTCGCCCACAGGACCGATCCACCTGGGCAATGCCCGGACAGCCCTCGCCGCATGGCTATCGGTGCGGTCGAAGGGCGGTGTGTTTGTCTGGCGGCTGGAAGACCTCGACCCGCCGCGCGTCGTACCCGGCATGGCCGAAGCCGCGCAACGCGACCTCGCGTGGCTCGGCCTCGACTGGGACGAGGGCCCCGAATTGGGCGGCAGGCACGCGCCCTACGTGCAGTCCGAACGGAGCGCATGGTACGAGGATGCGCTGACGCGACTGGCGGCGTCGGGGCGGCTTTTCCCATGCCGCTACTCGCGCAAGGATCTGCAAGCGATGGCCTCGGCGCCGCACGGCCACAGAGGATTGCCGCCGTACCCGGCATCGCTGCGCCCCACAACCCTCGCGCCCGACTGGCTAGCCGCCTACCGCGCACAGTCGCGCCCCAACGCCGCGCTGCGTTTCACCGTCCGCGACGAGGTGACCGTGTTTCGCGATGGCGTACAGGGCGAGCAGCGCGAGAACGTCTCCGAGTCGGTGGGCGATGTCGTGCTCAAGCGCCGCGATGGGCTCTACGCCTACCAACTCGCCGTGGTCGTCGATGATGTGGCGATGGGCATCACCGAAGTGGTGCGCGGCGCCGACCTGCTGGCCTCCACGGCGCGGCAGATCCAGCTCACCCAAGCGCTGGGCGCCTCCGTCCCGCAGTTCACGCACGTCCCGCTCGTTCGTAATGCTGAAGGAGAGAAGCTGTCCAAGCGCGACGGCGCATTGGCGTTGGCAGCGCTTCGCGAGCGGGGTATCCGCCCCGAGCAGGTGGTGGGCTATCTGGCGTATACGCTGGGGCTGTGGCCAGCGCCCACGGCTGCGCATCCCCGAGATCTCATCGGCGCGTTCACGTTGCGCACCATCCCGCCCTCCGATTGGGTGCTAGACGCCGATGTGGAGGCCAATCTCCGGGCAGTGCGCTGACGGCGTATCTGGCTGGGGCAGGCGGTGGTGGGGAAGAGTCGCGTCAAATGGTACATCGAGATATATCTTTTGTAGTTTTGATGTGTCATATTTTGACCTCTGCATCCGATCACAACACGCATTTAACGCCCTCTCCATTTAAAAATATTCGCTTCGCCTTTCTGAGGCCCTATATTGAGAAGCTATGTAAAAAAGGCCCGTGCATTTGGGCCTGCTTCCACGCGACGTAATCCGAGAGGAACCAACGTGCCCACTATCAATCAGCTCGTGCGCAAGGGGCGGCACCCCAAAATCAAGAAGACTAAGTCGCCAGCGCTCGCGGAAAACCCGCAGAAGCGCGGCGTGTGCACGCGTGTCTACACCACGACGCCCAAGAAGCCGAACTCGGCACTGCGCAAGGTGGCCAAGGTGCGCCTCGTCAATGGCATCGAGGTGATCGCCTACATCCCTGGCGAAGGTCACAACTTGCAAGAACACTCCATCGTGCTGGTGCGCGGCGGTCGTGTGAAGGACCTGCCCGGTGTGAAGTATCACATCGTGCGCGGTGCGCTTGACGCCTCGGGCGTGAGCGATCGCAAGCAGTCCCGTTCCAAGTACGGAACCAAGCGCCCCAAGAAGTAAGCGTGGCGCATTGGCGCCTCCATCCGAACGCAAGCCCTGTACGACAATGCGTAGAAGAAAAGCCGAACGGCACTCCATCCTCCCTGATCCGATCTATCGGGACGAACTGGTGGCAAAGTTTGTGAATACCGTCATGCTCGACGGCAAGAAGAGCACGGCCCAGCGGGTCATCTATGATGCTTTCGACGTGATCGAAGAGCGCACGGGTGAGAAGGGTATCGAAGTCTTCCACAAGGCCGTCAACAACGTGGCGCCGCTCGTGGAAGTGCGCAGCCGCCGCGTGGGTGGCGCCACCTACCAGGTGCCCGTAGAGGTCCGCCCGGACCGCCGCACGGCATTGGCCTTCCGCTGGCTGATCCAGTACGCGCGCAACCGCAACGACAAGAGCATGGCGATGCGCCTTGCCAACGAGTTGCAGAGCGCCTCGAAGGGCGAAGGCGGTGCCGTTAAGAAGAAGGACGATGTGCACCGCATGGCCGAGTCCAACAAAGCATTCGCCCACTTCTCGCGCTTCTAAAGACGCCCAGGTAAAAGACATCCAGGTAGTTGTGCAGAGCGGCTTGGACCCCTCGCACCAGACGTAAAGAGAACATTATGGCCAAGACCATCCCACTTAGACGCACCCGCAACATCGGGATCTCGGCGCACATCGACGCTGGGAAGACGACGACGACGGAGCGCATCCTGTACTACACAGGCCGTCTGCATCGCATGGGCGAAGTCCATGACGGCGGTGCTACGATGGACTGGATGGACCAGGAGAAGGAGCGTGGCATCACCATCACGAGTGCCGCCACCACGTGCCAGTGGAAGGACCACCGCATCAACATTATTGACACCCCTGGGCACGTCGACTTCACCGTGGAGGTGGAGCGTGCGCTCCGCGTGCTCGACGGCGCCGTGGCGCTGTTTTGCGCCGTCGGTGGCGTAGAGCCGCAGTCGGAGACGGTCTGGCGGCAGATGAACAAGTACAGCGTGCCGCGCATCGCGTTCGTCAACAAGATGGACCGCACGGGGGCCGATTTCGAGGCCGCTGTCAAGCAGATGAACGACCGCCTCAAGGCCAACGCGGTGCCTGTGCAGGTGCCCATCGGCGACGGCAGCCTGTTCCGTGGCGTCATCGACCTCGTCTCCAACAAGGCCATCGTGTGGCACGACGAAACGCAGGGCGCCACGTGGGATGAAATCGACATCCCCGACGACCTCACCAACTACGCCCGTCACTGGCGCATTAACCTCCTCGAAGCCGTCGCTGAGCACAACGACGAGCTGCTGATGAAGTATCTCGAAGGCGATGACATCACAGCCGACGAGATCAAAGAGGTCGTTCGCGAGGCTACGCTGAACATCGACATCACGCCCGTTTTCTGCGGCTCGGCCTTCAAGAACAAAGGCGTACAGCGCCTGCTCGACGGCGTGCTCGACTACCTCCCCAGTCCGGTCGATGTGGAGTCGGTGACGGGCATGGTGCCGCGTACCGACGACGAAGAGACGCGCGAGCCGACGCCGGATGCGCCGTTCAGCGCCCTGGCGTTCAAGATTATGACCGACCCCTACGTCGGTAAGCTCACATTCTTCCGCGTCTACAGCGGGACCCTGAACAAGGGCACGTCGATCATGAACGCGACGACCGAGCGCAAGGAGCGCGTGGGCCGCATCCTGTTCATGCACGCCAACTCCCGCGAAGATGTGGAGACGGTGCGTGCGGGCGACATCGCTGCGGCCGTCGGTCTCAAGGAAGTGAAGACGGGTGACACAATCTGTGATCCCAGCCAGCCGATCATCCTGGAGAACATGGACTTCCCCGAGCCGGTGATTCGGATCGCCATCGAGCCGAAGTCCAAGGCCGATAGCGACAAGCTGGGCGTAGGCCTCCAGAAGCTGGCCGAAGAAGATCCGACGTTCAAGGTCTCAACCGACCACGAGACGGGTCAGACGCTGATTGCTGGCATGGGCGAGCTGCACTTGGAGATCATCGTGGACCGCCTCAAGCGCGAGTTCAAGGTGGAAGCCAATGTGG
>JBCCMF010000117.1:0-11990 GCA_039026435.1 Bacteroidota bacterium | reverse complement strand
TCCCTTCATACAGCCGGTTGAGCCCCAGGCTCACCTGCTCGAACGGTTGGAAGATGGTGGCCAGCCGGTCTGACGGGATACCGATGCCCGTATCCGAGACCACCAAGTGGAAGAAGCCTTCATTGAGAAAGGCCTTGACTACGATCTCCCCCTCGGCCGTGAACTTGGTCGCATTGCTGACGAGGTGATGCAGGCACTGCGAGAACAGCAGCGGATGGACGTTGACCATCAGGTTGCGCGGGCATTGCACGTAGAGCGAGACCTCTTTCTCGTGCAGCCGATCCACAAACGGCTCCACCGCCTCCTCGATCGTTTGGTAGACGGGCACCAGCACCCGCTCGTTCTTGAGCGTCCCGGCCTCCAGCTGCGAGAGCGTCAGCAGCGACTCCAGCGTAGCCATGAGCCGCTCGCCACCCCGGCTGATGTGCTGCGCCATGTCGCGCTGGTCGTCCTCAAGCTCCTCCTCCAGAATACGCGAGAAGCCCAGGATGGCCGTCAGTGGGGTTCGGATCTCGTGGTTCATGTTGGCGAGAAAGGCCGACTTGAGCTGCTCCATCTCGGCGGCCACCAGCTTGGCGCGCAAGAGCTGCTCGTTCGAGTCCATCAGCGCCAGCTCAATCTGCTTGCGCTCGTAGGCATAGCGGATGGCGCGGAGCAGGATGTGCTCGTTAAGGTGCGCTTTCTCCAGATAGTCTTGCGCGCCGTAGCGCACCAGCTCGATGCCCAGCGCCTCGTCATCGCGCCCTGTGAGCACGATCAGCGGCGTCTTCGGGGAGGCATTCTGCAGGGCGTTCACGATGGCGTAGCCATGCGCATCGGGCAGGCTCAGGTCCACCAGGGCCACGTTGGGCGTATGCTCACGCAGATACACCACGCCCTCCGCTAACGTAGGCACCGCACCCAGCGTGTGCGGCTCCGCATCGAACTGGAGCAGTTCCTCAACGACACGAACGTCGGCGGGGTTGTCTTCAACGTAGAGTATGTGCACGTACGCGTGTTACGGTCGTGGCGCAGGGACGAGCGTAGGAACTCATCCCGAGGCTGCCGGGTGTACCGATCCCTACCGCGGCGTTAGGTTCTACCGAATAAGCGTCTCGATCTGGACGGGTCTGAAGAAGCAAGGACGTACCGGGATGACGGTCAAGACCATCGAGCAGCACATCCTATCGTTTCTCCGGAACCACGGCCACCGGTCGTTCCGTGCCAAGGAGATAGCGAATCAGTTAAACATCATCGAGCGGCGTACTTACCAGCTGTTCAGGTCTACCCTCAACGAGCTGGTGGAAGACGGCTTGGTGACGTTAGTGAAGCGCGGCCAATATACACACCGCAAGAGTCCGCTGGTACACCACACGGGCAGATTAAGGATGACCCCCAATGGGTACGGGTTTATCAGCCTTGATGGCCGTTCTGATGTGTACGCGCACCGCAAGCGGCTGGGCACGGCATTGGATGGCGACGAGGTGCGCGTGCGCATTGAGCGGAGCCCGCACCCGCCCTTCAAAGAGGAAGCCGTCGTTACCGAAGTGACGCAGCGCGCCCGGGCGCAGGCGGTAGGCGTGTTTCGGCGCGAAGGCCCGCACGGCTACGTCCGCCCCGACGACGCCAAGCTGCACCACGACATCTACGTAGACGCCAACGACTGGGGTACCGCCAAGCCAAAAGACAAGGTGCTCGTCTCCATCGACCGCTTCCTCAACGCCGGGTCGATGCCAGAAGGGCGCATCCTGACGGTGTTTGGCCAGGTGGGCGAGCCGGGCGTCGAGATCGAAGCCATCGCCGCACAGCACGACGTGTTCTCGGGCTTCCCCGACGCGGTCGAGGCCGAAGCGCAACACCTCTCGCTCACCATCGACGAGGCCGAGATCGCGCGCCGCCACGACCTGCGCCATCTGCCCGTCTTCACCATCGACCCGGCCGACGCCAACGACTTCGACGACGCGCTGCACGTGCGCCTGCTCGACGACGGACGCGTCGAACTCGGCGTCCACATCGCCGACGTGAGCCACTACGTGCGGCCGGCGACGGCTATCGACGCCGAGGGGCTGCGGCGCGGCACCAGCGTCTACCTCGTGGACCGCGTCATCCCGATGCTGCCCCACGTGCTCTCCAACGAGGCGTGCTCGCTCCGCCCCCGCGAGGACAAGCTGGCCTACTCGGTCCTCTTCACGCTGCAGCGAGATGGTACGGTCGAGGGCGCCGAGCTTGCAGAAACCGTCATCCACTCGCAGCATCGCTTGGCCTACGAAGACGCGCAGGCCATCCTGGACGACGCGGCCAGCACCCACCCGCTCAAGGACGCGCTGACTACCGCCAACCAGATCGCCAAGCACCTGCGGCGCAGACGCGAGGCGCAAGGGGCGCTGGCGTTCGAGATCCCCGAGCTGCAGATCGCGCTCGACGAGGACGGCACGCCTACGTCCATCCAACCCAAGGAGCGCCTGGATGCGCACAAGCTGATCGAGGAGTTCATGCTGCTGGCCAACCAACAGGTGTGCCACTGGCGCGACGCGCACGCACCCACGCTCCCCTTCGCGTACCGCATCCACGAGCCGCCCGCCCACGCCCAGATCGTCAAGCTGGCCGACTACCTCAAGCCGCTCGGGCATCGGCTGGAGCACCGCAACGGCGAGGTGGCTCCGCAGGCGCTGATGGCCGTCCTGGCGGCACTGGAGGGCTCGCCGGAGGAGAGCGTGGTGCAGATCGCCGTCCTGCGGGCCATGAGCAAGGCGCGCTACGACACCCGCAACGCCGGGCACTTTGGTCTTGCCGTCGATAACTACGCCCACTTCACCAGCCCCATCCGCCGCTACCCCGACCTCCTGGTGCATCGCCAACTCAAGGCGATCCAGCAGCAGACGCCGTACCTCGACGAGGCGCCGCTGCTGCTGCACTGCAAGCACTGCTCCGAACGCGAGCAGGCGGCCCAGGAAGCCGAGCGCGACTCCAAGAAGCTGAAGCAGGTGGAGTACATGCGCCAGTTCTTGGGCGAGGAGTTCGACGGCATGATCTCCGGCGTGGCCAAGCACGGCGTCTATGTGCAGCTCGACCACACGCACGTGGAAGGCCTCGTGCACGTGCGCGACATGGACGACGACTATTACGAATACGACGAGCGCCGCTTTGTCCTGCGCGGCACCCACACAGGCCGCACGCTCAAGGCCGGGCAGCGGGTGCGCATCGTCGTGGTCAAAAGCGATACCGAAGCGCGCACCATCGACTTCTACTTCGTCGGCGACTGAGCCGCGCTTGACGGCGTAGCCGGGCGTTCGCCGAGACACACGGCCGCTTTACCGAATGCCCCGTGCTGCATGCGGCATACACCGCTAAGGCGCCGTATACTTTTAAGCCCGCCCGGCCTCTGCCGATATGGAGAGGCGGAGTGTGCTGCCTTCACTTGCTCGTCCACCATTCGCGCCAGCGCTGCATGATGTACCGTGCCCTCTTTAGGCACCAACGGCAAGCCTTCTTCCGCACGAAGGCCGCCCGCCGCAATATTGTGGTGTGGGTGGTGTTTGGGCTCATCTCGCTCTACACGGTCTTTGCGCTCGTCGGCGGCGGCATCCTCTTCGCCGACCTGGTGGCACAGCTCGACCTCCAGAAGCAGTCGGCGCTGATCCTGAACGAGTACCTGCTGGGCGTCTTCGGCAGCCTGTTTGGGCTGCGGTTCCTCTTCCAGCGCTCGCCCCAGGTCGGCTTACAGCCCTACCTCCATCTACCGGTCCCGCGCGACCAGCTAGTGCGGTACTTCCAGGTGTCGTCGCTGCTGAGCTTGCACAACCTGCTCCCGCTGCTGTTCTTCGTGCCCTTTTTCATGTGGCACGTGTGGCCGTACTACGGGCTGGGCGGCAGCCTCGCGTGGATGGTGAGTGTGCTGATGCTCATCGTCGCCTCCAACTACGCCAACACGCTCATCCGGCTCTCGCTCTCGCGCAACGACTGGCGGTTCCTGGTGGGCTTCAGCCTGTTCTTCTTCTGGCTGATCCTGGATCAGGTGCTCAACACGCTCATCGTCAACCGGATGTCGTCGATGCTCTTCGACGCGATTTTGGAGGGCAACTGGGTGTTCTTGCTGTTCATCATCGCCGCGGTCGACCTGTACCTGCTGACGACCACGCTGTTGAAGAAGCAGGTGGGCCAAGGCTGGGCGGGGCCGAACGTGCGGCAGCCCCGCAGCGCGCTCCTCATCCCCGAGACGTTCCGCCGTGCGCCGACGGCGCGGCTGGTCTGGCTGGAGATCGTGCTGATGCTGCGCAACCGCCGCCCGAAGCACTACATGCTCATCTCGATCTTCTTCTCAACGGGCTACCTCATCTTCTTGCTCCTCAGCGCGCAAGAGTACGCGGGCTACCTGTTCGGCGCCATCATCGGGCTCTTCGCCTCGGGTGGCTTCGCGCTCAACTATGGGCAGCTGCTGTTCAGCTGGGAAAGCAGCTACTTCGACGGCATCATCACGCGGCCGTTCAACCTGCGCACCATCGTAAAGGCCAAGCTGATCCTGCTGCAAGGCTCGTGCGTGCTGTTGTTCATCCTCAGCCTGCCGCTGTTCCTGCTTATCCGTCCCGACCTGCTCGACCTCCACTTCGCCTTCCTGTTCTACAACGCGGGCGTCACGTCCATTCTGATGCTGCTGCTGTCGGTGAACAACAAGCAGCGGGTGGACATCACGAAGAGCGGCGGCTTTTTCAACTACGAGGGGTTCTCGTCGGCGCACTGGTTGTGGTTTATCCCCACGGCGCTGCCGCCCGTGATTATTCTCTACCTGTTCGAGAGTCGCTCCGACCTCGGGCTGCTCAGCATCGCTACGCTGGGCATCATTGGCGTGCTCGCCTTCCGGTTGTGGGAGCACCTCTTCGCCACCAAGCTCATGCAGAGCCGCTACGAGATGGCTCAAGGATTCAAACGCGCCTCATGAACATCGACGTCCACCAACTGATCAAGCGCTACGGCCCGGCCTTCGACATGGAGATCGGCGAGTACCACGTCCTCGAAGGCGACGCCATCGGGCTGGTGGGCAACAACGGCGCGGGCAAGTCCACCTTCCTACGCCTCGTGCTCGACTTGGCCAAGGCCAACCGCGGCTACGTGCTTATCAACGGCCGCAACGTGGCCGACAGCATCACGTGGAAAGCGTTCACCGGCTCCTACCTCGACGAGTCGTTCCTGATCGACTACCTGACGCCCGACGAGTACCTCGCCTTCGTGGGGCAGGTCTACGGCTACGAGCGTGCGCAGCTGCACGCCGCGCTCGACCCGTTCCGTTCGTTCTACACCGACGAGCCGCTGGGCCAGACGACCAAGTACTTGCGCGAGCTGTCGAAGGGCAACATGAAGAAGGTCGGCCTCATCGCCGCGATGTTCATCCGGCCGAAGCTGCTCATCCTCGACGAGCCGTTCGCCAACCTCGACCCGCGCTCGCAGATCCAGCTCAAGCAGCTCCTGGGCGACCTCAACACCGACGGCTCCACGCTCATCGTCTCCAGCCACGACCTCTTGCACGTCACCGACATCTGCAACCGCATCACGATCATGAAGAGCGGCCGCATCGTGAAGGACATCCACGCCACGGAGATGTCGTACCGCGAGTTGGAGCAGTTCTTCCAGGATGACCTGATGGTTGAAGAGCCCAAGGCGCCCGCCACGTATCAGCCTGCGTGAGCGTACTGGCCTTGCTTGAGGCGGTCGCGCTCGGCCTCGGCCATCTCAATGTGCGTGAGCACCGACGCCTCCAGCGCGCGGATGAACGTCGCGTGGTTGTTGAGCCCGGCGGTCACCTCAACATGCTCAATGCCCCATGCGTGCGCCTGGCTGCGCACCTGCACGTCGAGACCATGCAGAGTCTCGATATGATCCGTCACGAAGGTCAGCGGAACGAGGAGGACGGCCGTCTCGCCAGCTTTCGCGCACTTCTTGAGCGCCTTCGCCGTGCCGTCGGTGACCCATGACGTGGGGCGGCGCTTCTTTTGGATGGAGAGCGTGGTGGCGCGGTTGTCGCCGCGCTCGTGCATGATGCGCTGATGCAGCGCCTCCACATGTGCCACGGAGGCCTTGGTGTGCGCATGCGCGGCAAAGACGAGCATCACCTCGTCGCGGACGTGCCGAGGGAAGCGCCCCAGCGCCTCGTCGATGCGGTCGTTGACGGCCTCGGTGTAAGCGGGATGGTTGGCGTAATCATCGGCCAAGACGGGCTGCCACGGCCCTGCTAGCTGCTGGTGGCTCAGCGCGAGCCAGTGCCGCAGGCCCACGCTGTCGCTGCGGTTGTCCATGCGCGGGCAGAGCGGCAGCAGTACGACCTCGTCGATCTCGTCGAGCTGCATCTGGCGGATGGTGTCCTCGATGCTCGGCGTGCCGTAGCGGAGCGCCTCGTACACCCTGAAGCTGACGCCGAGGTCAACCCATTCCGTGCGGCGCAACGCCCGTTGCAGTGCCCGTGCCATCGCGCGCATGTCGCGGTTGAGCGGCGAGCGCCCGCCGATGGCTTCGTACGCGGCTTTGAGGTACGCCGCCACCTCGGCACGTTGGCGGCCCGATGTCCAGCGGCCCCAGATGAAACTGTTGGTGGCCCGAACATCGTGCAAGTCCGCGAAGACGCGTTCCACAAACGCATCGGTCTGCTCAAGGCAGGTAGGACCACCCAGGTTGAGCAGCACCACACCTACGCGGCTACCCTGGCCCACACGTACGCACGCCCGCTTTCGCCGCACCGCTTGTAGAGTCGGTGGAAGCAACGTCGGCGCGAAGGTGGAAGCAGACATGGTGGATGAACAGGTCGTGTTGGCGCGGGGGCACCCTGGATGACAGGGAGGTAATAAAAGGCGTTAGCGGAGCATTTGTCGGGAGGTTTTATGATTTCATCGGAAGCACCGCGCTTTTTGATGATGGGTTAGACCAATCTTAACATCGTTTTGAATTAAATCGATTTAGCGCGACGGCCACGAACCGAGTTTGCGACGCCGTGCTGCGTCACAAGAGGGTTGCGATGTTGCAGCACGCAGTGTATTCTGATCGTGTTACCCAACCAAAATCATGCCCGCTCATGGCTACCTCGTACTCGCGACGGACCTTCATCAAGAAGTCAGGACTGACGACGCTTTCGGTGGTCGCGTTGGGCGGCACCACATGGGGCTGCACGTCCCCTCAATCCCCCGAGGCTCCTATGCTGACCATCGGCGCTGGCGAACACACCTACGCTGTCAACCACGGCTGGGCGCAGGTGCCTACGGGCAAGGCGTTCGGCTACACACACGGCATCGTGGAGGATCAAGCCGGGCGCCTGTACATCGCCAACCAGAGCGACGACGCCATCATGGTGTTTGAGCCCGACGGTGCGTTTGTGACCAGTTGGGGCGCGGCATACAAAGCGGGCGCGCACGGGCTGACCATCTCTGAGGAAGGTGGCGAAGAATTCCTCTACCTGGCCAACACCGACCTGGCCGAGGTGGTCAAGACGCGGCTGGATGGCACCGAGGTATGGCGGCGCGGCACATCCGACCTGCCGGGCTACCGCGAGGGCCAGAAGTACAGCCCCACCGAGACCACCGTAGGCCCCAACGGGCATGTATATGTGGCCGATGGGTACGGCCAATCCTTCGTCCACGTCTACACCACCGCAGGTGAGTACGTGCAGACCTTCGGTGGCCTGGGCGACGCCGACGGCAGCCTCAACGGCCCTCACGGCATCACCCTTGACACACGCGGCAGCGAACCCGTCGTGCAAATCGCCGACCGCAACAACATCCGGATCGTCAATTACGACCTGGACGGCACATTCATCGGCGAGGTCATCGCGCCTGACGCCCTGCGCTTCCCCTGCACCACCGTCCACCGTGGCGACCTGCTCTACATCCCCGACCTCTTCTCGCGCATCTCGATCTTCGATGCCAACTACGACAAAGTCATCGACCTGGGTGACTACGTAAATGGACAGGTGCTGGATGGATGGGACGACTTTGGCGACACCTACCCCGAGATGGAGGGCTATCCGAATCTGGCACCCGAAAAGCGCACACCGGGCAAATTCATCGCTCCGCACGGCATGTGGGTAGATCAAGAGGAGAATATCTACATCGTGGAGTGGATCTCAGACGGCCGCGTGACCAAGCTCACGAAGCAAGGCTGACGTTCGGGTGGGCATCTGATTATCCTAACTTTCTCCGCTCCGTGCCGTGTAAGGACCACGGCTTAATTTTTGCTGATGCAACAGGCATAACCTGGAGAGCGCATGATGAGACGAACGCTACAACACTTTTCCTCGCTGGCCCTGGCGCTGGTTTTCCTAACACATGCCGCCGTTGCCGCACCAGCCTGGGACGACACCGACGAGACGCCCGATCGGGTCGTACTCTCGGCGGCGTTCCCGAATCCGTTTCAGCAAAAGACGACGTTCAACGTCACCGCCCGTGAGGCCCAACACGTGAAAGTGGAGGTGTTCAACTTCCTCGGGCAATCCGTGGAGGTGCTCCACGACGGCCTCATCGACGCAGGCGAGACGAAGCGCCTGACCTTCAAGCCAGAGAACCTGCCCAGCGGCCTCTACCTCTACCGCGCCTCGGGCGATGGCTTCTCGTTCACGCGGCAGTTCACGCTCATCAAGTAGCCCTACTCGATCATCAGATCGCCGTAGGAGATCAGCTCGCCAAACCCGTCAAAGATGAACACGCGGCGCAGGCCTACATCCAGGTTGAGCGCCGAGAACTGGAAGACGTAGGCTCCGGGATCGCTGGCCTCGATCAACTCATCCAGCACCACCAGCCGTCTGTTGCGGTCCACCCCGCTGACGCGCAGGCCGCCCCGGATGGAGCCCGGCAGCGTCACCGTTACCGGGATCGTCACAAACTCGCCAGCGGTCGGGTTGGGGAAGGCGGGGTCGATGCGTATACTGCCGATGTACACCGGAGCGGTGCGCCAGTCGTCGGCGTCTTCGTTGACGATCTCGCCGTTTTCGTTCGTCTGGGTGAAGCCGGACGCGACCTGGTCGGCACTGCGGATGAACTCTTCCTGTTGGTCTTGCGTGTCGCACGCTGTGAGACCGAGCACGAGTGCACCGCTCAAGGCTACGCAAAGCAATCGATTACGCATAGGTCGTTCTTCTGACGGATGTGATGGGCCGGGCAGCCCGTTCGAGGCCACTTCTACGAGTGCAGCGCGGTTTTCCTTCCCTATACCGAAACGGCCGAGCTACAGAGCCATGCATGGCTCGGTCTTCACTCCTCTGCTGCTTAACATGACGCTCTCACCATGAAGATATACACTCGCACCGGCGACCAAGGCACCACGGCCCTCTTCGGCGGAGGCCGTGTGGTAAAAAGCCACCCTCGCATCGAAGCCTACGGCACCGTTGACGAAACCAACTCCATCCTGGGCCTCGTCCGCTCTCACCTCGCCAACGAACCCGCCTGCGCCGCTGCCGACGCGGTGCTGACCCGCGTCCAGAACGAGCTGTTTGTGGCCGGCGCCGACCTCGCCACGCCGCTCAACGCCAAGCCGTTCGTCCCACGCATCAACAGCGACTTAGTGAGCGAATTGGAGAGCGACATCGACCGCTTCGATAGCGACCTGCCCCCTCTGCGAGCCTTCATCCTGCCCGGCGGGCATGTGGCCGCCTCGGTACTGCACATGGCACGCACCGCCTGCCGCCGCGCCGAGCGCCTGACGGTTGATCTAGCCGCGCTGGAGCCCATCAACGAAGACACCATCGTCTACCTCAACCGCCTCTCCGACCTGCTCTTCACCATGTCCCGCTGGGTCAACCACGCCACGGGCGTCGCCGACGTGGAATGGCAGGCGTCATAGCCTACTCCTCGGGCGGCGGCGGCCCGGACAACGCAAAGCCGTTATGAACGGCGCGCTTCTCGTCCTCAGCGGCTACCTGCACATAGGCCGTAAGCTCACCCATGTAGCAGCCACAGGCCCGGCACGCTCCCGTGGGACGGTACTCCATGACCTGATACTCGAACGTGCGGATGCCTGCCTCTTGCGCCATAGCTATGGGATCTAAGGGCTCCACGGGTGGATCGCACACGCGGAATACCGCGATGGGAATGTTCATCCATAATGTGGCTGGAGGCCCGGGTGCATAGCTCCCTGCGGGGTATGGCGACGTCGGGTATGAGGGTTCAAGCGCCACACACCCCGAGAGCATGGGTATTACGGCCAGCACGTGCAGATACCTCAGAACCAGACGTGTACCTGATCGACGACGGAACGTGTCTATGTTAGGCCTCTCTTTTCTCATGCAATCGCGGGCGTTGGCGGGGATCTTCAGAGGCTGGCTGATAGGCATTTTCGCATCCCCTCTGGCGAAATACACGGAGCACTCGTCAGGCGTCCGGTCTGGTACAACCCATCATCGAAAGGCGAGTCCCTCAGCGGTCATTATCGACAGTCAATCGGGCTAGACGACGCTGGTCAGCGGTGTGCGACGATTCGGCATAGCTCCATGAGCCGATGCGCCTCTGTTCGCCTCAGTCTCCGGAGAGCTGCGCGTAGATCGCTTCTCGGAGTTTGTCGTCTCTCCCCCAGCCACTTGCTGGCGCCGAGAAGATCTGCGACATGATCAGGCCCACGAACTCGCGTTCCGGGTCGATCCAGAAGTGGGTGCCTTCGTAGCCGCCGCCAATCCACAGGCCACCCACGCCCTGGCTGCCATCGCCCAGCGTACCGCTGTTGACCCATAGGTTGTAGCCATTGTAGCCGTAGTCGTTGTCCAGCAGGGTATGGGGCGACGTGATCTCCTCGATGGTCGTCTCCTCCAGGAAGCGGTGGCCGTTCAGCTCGCCTCGGTTCAGCAGCATGCGCAGGAAATCGGCGTAGCCATCCGTGGTGGCGAGCATCCCTTCTCCGCCCAGGTACAATTCATGGGCGGGGTCGTAATCCGGCACATCCGGCCCGAAGATGTCCAGTTCGCCAGGATTCGCCGTTCTGAGCGTGCCCCCCTGCCCCGATATCCGCGGCAACAGTTCGACACCTGTCGGGAGGCCATACTGCAGGGCGTCGATCTGGAGCGGATCGGTCACCCGTTCTCGTACCAGTTGCTTGAGGCTCTTGCCCGTGGCACGCTCCGCCACGATGCCCAAGACGGTCGTGTTGGTGCCATAGAAGTACGGGTTGCCCGGTTGCTGCACCAGCGGCAGCCGCGCCAACGCATCCACAAACGCCTGGCTGTTCTCTGCCTGGACCACGTTGCTGGCCGCCAGTGGTTCATCCAGGCACGGGATGCCCGTGGTGGCGTAGTAGAACCCCGCCTGATGGTTGATCAGGTGCCGCACGGTCATCACTTCGGTGACCAGCGCCATCTGCAGCGGGCACGCCGCCTCTTTGTCCTCGACGGTAGCCAGGTCTTCTCCGTCAGCCGACACGGCCACCTCAAGGCCTTCGAACTCCGGGATGTGTTGCGTCACCGGGTCATCGAGAGACAGGAGGCCCTCCTCCACCAGATCCAAGGTCACCGAAATCGTGATGATCTTACTCATGGACCAGATGCGGAACCACGTCTGCCCGTCGATGGGCATGCCGGGAATCAGTTCCTCGTTGATGGCGCCGTGCTCATAGATCACGCGCCCGCTCTTGTCTTCCAGTCGGGCATACAGCACGGGAAAGCTGCCGTCGGCCACGTAGGTGTCAATCATCGCGTCTAGCGCGGCGGGATCCGCAACCGTCAGAGGCGTTGGCGGCTCGGGCTGGCAAGCCGCCAGCAAAAACACCAGTGCCACGCCCACCAGCATCGCGACTCGTGCCATCAGGGTTGTCTTCTTCATATCAGAGAGGCTCACTTGAATTCATCGGCCAGTGCTGCACTAGTGGCTGGGCCATCCCGCTGCTTCGACGGCGCGACGGATCTCCCCGATCAGCCCATTGCCTCGGGTACCGTTTGTGAAGATCACCAGGCCACCTCGCAGGTTGGTGTACCCCGCCATCAACGCACGGTAGGAATTGTTCGCGCCGCCGTGAACGAAGTTCAGCGTCCCGCCTTCGCCGCCCACCTCGGGCCC
>JBCCMF010000116.1:0-12012 GCA_039026435.1 Bacteroidota bacterium | reverse complement strand
CGCTTCCGCCAGGAGACGACGTTCATGGAGGCCGACCGCGTCACGTACTACACCGAGCGGGGCGACGTCATCTTCCGCGGCAACGTGCGCTTCACCGACGAAGGCGACACCCTCACCGCCGCACGCGTCTTCTACAACGAGTTCACCAAGATCGGCCGGGCCGAAGAGGACGTGGAACTGCGCGATGGCGAGGTGGTGGTGCGTGCGCCCACGGGCGTCTACTACTACACCGAAGAGAAGCGCATCACGTTCGATGACGGCGTGACGCTCGTCGACAGCTTGAGCATCCTCACCAGCCTGCGCGGCGAGTACTTCACCGAGGCGAAGCGCGCCGAGTTCTTCGAGAACGTGCAGCTCTATGAGGCGCGCAGCTACCTCGAATCCGACTCCATCACCTACTTCCGCGAGACCCGCATCTCTGAGGCCTTCGGCAACGTGTTTGCGGCGCGGCGCGGCGGAGGCGGCGACGTGGCCGCCGATGACTCCACCACCATTACCTGGCTCTTCGGCGACCACGCCTTCAGCGACGAGACCGCCGGGCGCAGCGAGTTCTTCGGCGATCCGTTGCTGCTTCAGTTCCGCACGGATTCCCTCGGCGTCACCGACACGCTCATCGTGCAGGCGCAGCGCCTCACGTCGGTGCAGAGCGACAGCACGCAGCATCTGGACGCCGTAGGCAACGTGGAGGTGTGGCAAGAGACGCTGACGGCCGTCGGCGACTCGCTCACTGTAGACCGCATCGACGTGGACTCGACGCTGACGCAGGACCGCCTTGCGCTCTTCGGCAATCCGCTAGCTTGGGCCGACGCCTCGCAGGTCAGCGGCGACACGCTGCGGTTCGTCCAAGGCACGGACCACCCGGATTCGCTCTACGCCCGCCACAACACCTTCATCGTCCAAGAAGACACGACGCTGGATCGGTTGCAACAGCTCAAGGGCGAGCACTTGGTCGGCGTCTTCCGCAGCGACTCCACGCGGCAGTTTGTCGTGGGGCCGCAGGCCGAGGCCATCCGCTACCTCGAAGCCGAAGAAGGCGGCCCCGGCGATGCCGTGCAGATGTCGGCGGATGTGCTGACGTTCTGGGTGCGTGGCGAGGTGCTGGAACGCATCCTCGGCGAGCGCGGCATCCAAGGCACCTTGTACCCGAGCGATCAGATTCCGCAGCCGTTCCAGTTAGGCGGCTTCCGGTGGGTGCCTGAGCGGCGGCCGAGTAAAGCCGCGTTGCTAGACCGACCCCGCGTGCAGGAGTGGCTGCTGAAGGGTCCGATGGTGCCGAAGGTGCCGGACGCTCCACCTGCGGAGATCACTCCGCCCGACGGCTGAGCCACCCTTTGCTGTATCCGCCTTTACACCTTCGCGTTTTCGGGCGATACTACGGGTATCCACGTTCATTACCCCACGCCTTGCCATGCCCACACCGGCGCCCTACACCATCCACACGCTCTATCCGCGCCCGCTCCAGCCGTCGGCCACGGGCGTACTGCGCGAGACCGCGGCCACGCACCCCGAGGAGGACGCAGCGCACCGCACCCTCCGCCTCTACACCGACCGCATCGTCCTTTCGGGCACGGAGCGTGCCCAGGTCATTCCGCTGCATGCCATCCGAGAGGTCCGCACGTGGAACGGCGAGGCTGTCAACTTCGCCATCCAACACGCCGATGACGAGGTGCTCAGCCTCCGCGTAGAAGCCGGTCCTGCGTTCAAGTTCGCCATCGACCGTCAGCGCACGCACCTCCGCGCAGCGGCATAGCAGCCCTACTTCATCAGGTGCATCAGCCGGGTCTGCTGCTGCTGATCAGCCTGCAGCCGATACAGGTACAGGCCTGAGGGTAAGCCCGCGGCCTCGAACGTGGCCTCATGCGTCCCCGCCGCGAGTACACCATCCCGCACTACAGCGACTTCACGACCCAGGGCGTCATACACGGCCAGGCGTACCTGTTGAGCGGTGGGCAACGTAAAACGCAGTACCGTGGACGGATTGAACGGGTTGGGATAGTTGGCCTCCAGGCGAATTTGGCCGGGCTGCTCCTCGTCTGCCACCGATACCGATGACGCGTTGATCTGCACGAGCGCCGTGCGCTGGTATTTGACCGTGGCGCCCCCTTCATTGCGGTTGACGTGGTAGGAGACATAGATCCGCCCCTCATCTGCTGCAAGCAGCGAAACGCTGTACTGATTGCTCACCCATATTTGGGACATGGTAAACGCGTACCCCTCCAGCGTGATGCTCCCCACGAGCATGCCGTCTTGGTCGTAGCGCCGGATCCATAACTCGTTGTTCAGCCGGTCGCCCGAAGCCACATAGACGTTGCCCGCCGCATCGATCGTCATCGCCAACACGCTGGTGTCAAACGTACGCCCAGGTTCCCCATCGGCACGGTTAGCTAGCGTGAACGCGCCGTCCGCGTAGCGCATAAGCAGCCTGCTGTCTTCGCTGAAGGAGCGCGACACCTGGTAGGCAGCCCACACCTCGCCCTGCGCTGCTTGGACGACCAGGCCTTCGTTTTGGTAGACGGCCCATGTGCTATCGGGGAAGAGGCGGGTACGCTCACTGATGGTGCCATCGGTCTCGAACTTCACGAGTTGGCGACCCACGATCGGCGAGTTTTGCACGAACGGTAGGGCACTCACCTCCAGGTCGGCCAGCAAGCCGCCGTCGTAGGGCTGCACGTCGTAGATGCGGAATGTGTGCTGCGTGGCAAAGGCATCCAGCAGCGGCTGCTCCAGCACCAGGTCGCCTTCTGGGCTGTAGATCAGCATCAGCGGCTGGTCAAAGTCGAACACCGAGAACCGATCTACGAACGAGACGCCCAAGAGCGCGATGTTGCCCTCTGGCGTGAAGCTGACGCCACCAAAGTCGTCATAGCCGCCCTCCGAACCGTTGTAGTGCCGCTCCCAGAGCAGCGCACCGTCGGGGGCGTACTTGAAGAGCGCGAGGTGACTGTCGGTGCCACCGTTCACCGTTTGGGCGGAGATCCCTGCCACGTAGGCATTGTCCGCAGCGTCGAGCAGTACCTTGAACGCGAAGTCCTCGTGGTTATTGGTGCCGTTGTAGATGTTTTCCCAGAGCTGGGTGCCATCGGGTGCATATTTGGCTATCACCGCATCGCGTTCGAACCTGCTGCCGCGCTCGCTCACAAAGCCAGTGATGTAGATATTGCCTTGACTATCGAGGGCGAGGTCCGTGCCGAAGTCTTGGGTGGCGTCGTTGCTCGTCTGGCCAGGACCAGGATCGGCGGTGATGAACTGCTGCCACAGGCTCACGCCGTCGGGCGAGGTTTTGGTGAGCAGGATGTCACTGTAGGTGCGCGGCACGGTGACGAAGTTATCCCGCGCGCCCACCGTGTAGAGATTGCCGTCGGCATCGGTGAGCATCTTGACAGACGAGGCGCCGAGGACCTCGGTTTGCCAGAGCACCTGCGCGTGCGCAGGGGTGCCCAGCAGAGTGATGACGACGAGCGCGGCAAGGGTTGAGAATCGCATAACGAATGCAGCGGTTGATGCAAGGGTTAGATGGGAACGCGACGCAACCTAACAGCCAAGCAGGCTCAGCCATATCCCCGAATCCGGGTAATCGGCACGCGCCTCAGCACTGCCCGCGATGCAACGAGGCGTCTCCCATGGGCGACTGCTTTTGCCCGCACGGGGTGCAACCCTTGCGAGGGTTGGCCGAATAGGCGTCTCGCTGCCGTGCCACCTGTCGTCGCCTGTCCTATGCTGTTCTTGCTGTTTGTGCGCCTTGCATCTTCTCTTCTGCTGGCGCCTGCCGCCGCCACCGCGCCCGGCTACGCGGTCGAGGAGGTCACCTTTCAGAGCCAAGGCGTCGCGCTGGCGGGCTCCATCGTCCGGCCTGCCGACCTGCCGCCCACGGCGGCTGTGGTGTTTGTGCACGGCTCGGGGCCGCAAGAGCGCAACCTTGCCCTCGCCCAACGCTTCGCGGCGCACGGCATCGCGGCGTTGGTGTACGACAAGCGCGGCGTGGGCGCCTCGGGCGGCGACTACGAAAGCCAGCAGTCCGTGAGCGGCATGAACATCGACCTGCTCGCCGACGATGCCGCTGCGGCCCTGGAGACGCTGGCCGCCCATCCTCGACTCGGCGATGTGCCGCTCGGCCTTACTGGCATCAGTCAGGCGGGATGGATCGTACCGCGCGCCGCCGAGAAGACGGACGCTGTGGATTTCATCTTGCTGTGGAGTGGGCCTGTCTGTGCGGTCAGCGAGGAGGACATCTACAGCAAGTACACCCGCGACCTCGATGGGCAGCGCGTGCCCAGCTACCGGGAAGCCCTCGACGCCAGAGAGACGCCCTACATCTGGCCCGACTTCCTCGGCACCGACACTGATCCGGTCACCAGCTTGGCCCAGCTCGACATCCCCGGCCTGTGGATCTTCGGCGCCAACGACGGCAGCGTCCCCGTCGATCTCTCCATCGAGCATCTCGAACCCCTTCGGCAGGCTGGCCACGCGTACCACTACGTCCTCTTCTCCGGTGTCGGCCACAACAACATCGGCGAGACGTTTGCGACAGCGGTGGACTGGATCGAGCGGGTTGTGGGGTAGCCGTTTTCCTTCATGCCAGCGCACTCACCTGTAAGGACGCATCACAGCGGAGCTCACAACGGCACCGCAGGAGAACTCGTGCATCCCTGCGCGAGATGACATGCTGTGATCACGGAACGTCTTGCACCGTGCGGAAGCCGATGTGCACCAGCCCGGTCTCGGGCGAGGTGCCCTGCCGCGACGACACGCGGAAACCGTGGCACCAGCTGGGGTCGCACAGGAAGGAGCCGCCACGGATGGTGCGCATGGGCTCGCCTTGGGGCTGATACGCTAGGCCCTGCACACGCGCGGCGTAGTGCTGGTACCAGTCCGCCGTCCACTCCCACACGTTGCCGCCCATGTCGGTCAAGCCAAGCGGCGTCTCGCCAAAGTGGCCCACGGGCGAGGTCGTCGCGAAGCCGTCGTCCAGCGTGTTGGTGTAGGGAAACTGGCCCTGCCACGTGTTGGCTTGGTGTTGGCCTTCGGCTTGCTGGCTCGCGCCCCACGCGTACGGCTCGGCGTCGTTGCGCGCGTTGCGGGCGGCGTGCTCCCACTCGGCCTCGGTGGGCAAGCGGTGGCCGCGCCACTCGGCATACGCCACGGCGTCATTCCACGAGACCTGCGTCACCGGATGGTCGGGCGGTGCCGGATCGCCATTGGGGCCGAACGGCTGTTGCCACGTGGCGCCATCCACCATCGTCCACTGCTGCACGCTCGTGTCGAAGATGCCACTGTTGCCGAAGCGCTCCGCCTCGGTGGTGTAGCCTGTGGCCTCGACGAACGCCGCGAAGTCGGCCACGGTGACGAGGTGCTGCTGCATGAAGAACGACTCTACCTCTACGGGATGTACGGGCGCCTCCTCGGGCAGGCCGTCGGTGGTGCCGATGTGCGTGAGGCCGCCAGGAACGTATACCATGCCCTCGGGCACCACGACGTCGGGCGGCGTGGGCGGGATGGTGGCACGCGGCGTGCGGACGGGCACGACCTCGGCCGGAGCAGGCGGTGTCTCGGGCTCGGGCTGGCAGCCTGCCCACAGCAGCAGGCTCAGGATGCCGACCATGAGCATATGCTTCATCGGGTCCTACTCACGTTTTTTATCCCCACAGTTCGGGCTCGGGCGGTGCCACGAGGCTCTGCTCCGGGTCGTACACCAGCCCTGGGGTGCGGTCACCAGCCATCAGCAGCGGCCCGTCCAGGTCTACGACCTCGGCACCTTGGGCCACGCACAGCGCGGGCGCCATCGCCAACGAGGTGCCGATCATGCACCCGACCATGATGCGCAGGCCAGCAGCCTCGGCGGCGGCTTTGAGCTTGAGCGCCTCGGTGAGCCCGCCCGTCTTGTCCACTTTGATGTTCACCATCTCGTACCGCCCAATCAAGCGCGGCAGATCGGCGGCGGTGTGGCACGACTCGTCGGCGCAGAACGGGACGGGGTGCGCCAGGTCGGCAAGGATGGCGTCTTGGTCGGCGGGCATGGGCTGCTCGATCATCGCCACGCCGAGGTCGGCGAGGGCTTGGGCGAACGGCTCCACCTGATCGGCGCGCCAGCCTTCGTTGGCGTCCACGATGAGCTTCGCGTGGGGCGCGGCCTCGCGGATAGCAGCGATGCGCTCCAGGTCACCCTCCCCGGCCAGCTTACACTTGAGCAGCTTGCGGTGCGCGTACTTCCGCGCCTTGGCGGCCATCTTCTCCGGCGTATCTAGGCTCAACGTGTAGGCCGTCACCACAGGTTTGAGCGGCGGCAACCCCGCCCGCTCGGCGATGCGCTGACCGGATTGCTTGCATTCGAGATCCCACAGCGCACAGTCGAGTGCGTTGCGAGCGGCTCCCGGGGGTATCTGCTGTTGCAGCGCAGCGCGATCCAGCCCGTTGGCCAGCGGCCCAGCCATCGCTTCGATCTCGGCCACGACGCCTGCCAGGCTCTCGCCATACCGGTCGTACGGCACCGACTCCCCCCAGCCTTTCGCACCGTCGGCTTCTAGCTCGACGACCACGACGTCGGCCACCGTACGCGTGTCGCGCGAGATGGCGAACGCCTCGGCCAAAGGCCACACTTCGGTCCGTACTGTGAGCTTCATCGCGATCTGGGTTTACTGCTGGATGAGCGCCTCGACCAGCGGCTCTGCGCCAAACCGGTACGGGTCGGTGGCGGGCAGCTGGTACTGTACGCTCAGGGCGTCAAGGTACTGCCGCGCCGCGTCTTCTGCCATCGACGAGGTGTTGATGGAGAAGCCCACGACGGTGGCGCTGGGATTCGTGAGGCGCGCTGTCGCCTCGTAGAGGTCGATGCAGGCATCGAACGACGGCACCGGGTAATCCGGCAGGTGGCGCATGTGCGGGCGCGGCGCGGCGCACAGCACCAGCGCATCGGCCTGCGCGCCGTGGACGAGGCCGAGCGTGACGGCAGCGAACGACGGGTGGAACAGCGAACCCTGGCCTTCGATGACGTCCCAGTGGTCGGGGTCGTTGTCCGGTGCCAGCGTCTCTACGGCGCCCGAGATAAAGTCGGAGACCACGGCATCGACGGGCACGCCGTTGCCCGCGATGAAGATGCCGGTTTGCCCTGTCGCGCGGAACGTGGCGGCGTGGCCCTGGTCCTGCATCGCCTGCGTGATGGCGAGGGCGGTGAACATCTTGCCCACCGAGCAATCCGTGCCCACCATCAGCGCCCGCTTCCCGGACCGCTTCCGCCCATCGCCTATCGGGTACGCCACATCCGGGTAGCGGACGTCGGTGAGCGTGCGGCCGAGCGCCTCGGCCTTGTCGCGCAGCCGCGGGATGTCGCGCAGCCGACGGTGCAGCCCGCTCGCCAAATCGAGGCCGTGGTCGAGCGCGTCTTCGAGGGTGTCCAGCCAATGGTCCGGCAAGATGCCACCCGAGTTGGCCACGCCCACGACCAGCGTTTTGACGCCCGCTGCCGCAGCTTCGGCAGGTGTGAGGTCGGGCAAGTCGAGGTCGGCGGCGCAACCGGGGAGGCGGCACTGCGCCTGTGCCCAGTCGGGCCGCCACTCGGCGATGCCTCTAGCTGTTTTGGCCGCGGTGGGGTCGGTGATGTCGCCGAGGAAGAGGAGGTACGGAGGCTGAATTGGCATGCGGTGCGTGCACGGAGTGGGGGAGCCGTCGCAAGATAGCGTGGATTGAAGACGCGTGCAGCGCGGGTTTTCACCTACTGCAGTCGTCGGGGCCGTACGCTTTGGGTCTTCGGACGCGATGCGTCGGGTGCACTACGTCACCTAGCGCCCATCTCCACCACTGTTGCTGCGCTTCAGCGGCTCGAAGGGATTCTCGGTCGTCAGCTCGCCGCTGGGCAGTTCGTAATAGAGTTGCCCGTTGTGCATGTACGCATTCGGGATACCCAGGCGTCGGTTCTCCTCCTGTGCTTTCAGCGCACCCGATGTGCCAATACGCTGCAAGTTCAGAGCGCGACGGTAGAGATCGCCGTCCGCAGCAGAGCGCCTGTCAACGGATGTTTTCGGATCGGTGTGCATCAGATATCACGCATGAAAGAAGCGAAACCTGCGTCATCCAGTATTTGGACAGCTTCACGTTTGCCCAAAGCGATCATTTTCATGCCCGCTTCCGAGCTGTTGCGGTAGACGTACCACTCATCGACCTCGTTCCGATAATGCGTCCAAAAATTCGCTTTGCTCCTGTAAAACCGACGGATGATGTCAGGCTGTGGAACATCGTGACCGCCTCGTTGGACGCGGACAGCTACACGCTGGATGCATAGATCAGGGTGGCCAACAAACACGAAGGCGATGGATACGCGGTATTCCTGGTCGCGGAGGCGGCGGATCACACGGAGAAAACCCTTCCCTGAAAGCGTTGTCTCTACGATGAACGATTGTCGCGCCTCGGCCAGCTCGTGCAACTGCTTGAAGAACAGACGCCCCGCTTGGATGCGAGCGGCGGCAGGGTCATCAGGGCGAAGCCCTGCCGCGATCAGGTCCGCACTGACATAGGGCCAGTCGTATTCCTCGACGTACTCGTAGGCCAGGGTCGATTTGCCCGCGCCGTTGGGACCAGCCACGATGAGCATTTCAGGCCGCATCGCGCTTACCGCTCATGGCACCGTCACCTCGACTATGCGCACGGCGGCTTGGTTTACATCCGTTTGGATCATGGCGTTGACGGGACCCGTGGCGTCTTGCCCCCAGGCATCCAGCAGCGCCGTGATGCCGAAGCTGAATTGCTCGGTCAGGTAGGCTTCGCACTCGTCGCCGTTGGCATCGTGCGAGAGCAGGACGGCGCCCTCCGGTGGAAAGATGGTGAGGGGCGAGAGTGTGCTCATGCCGTAGAGGCGGAAGTCATGATCGGCGCAGCCACCGCTGTAGCCCACCTCCAGGTAGAGCGAGTCGTTGGCGACCCAGGCGGAATCGACATCGACGGCGTCCATCGGCGTATCAGAGGCAAAGGCATCGACGATGATGACGCGGTCCTGAGCGGGCGGTCGGCTGGCGGGCGAATCGAACAGGTCGCAGCCTGCAAGGGTGACGAGGAGGACAGCCGCGAGGCCGCCCATCCAGGGGCGAAAAGATAGAGCGTTCACGATAGTATAGCGTGTGTGTTGAGGAGGACAGCCGCTGTACCCACCCCTGTGCAGCGCTGACGAAGAGGGATGGTATTTTGCCCTACACCTTCACCGCTTCTCTATCCTCCACCTTGTCGGTGAAGGCCACGAAGAACAGGATGGTGAACACGGCCGTCGCCCCGGCGAAGAGGCCCCAGAACAACTGCCAGTCCGGCAGGGCCAGCACGCCGTTGGTGCCATAGGTGTTGACGAACGCGCCGGAGAGCTGGGTGCCCAGGAAGAACCCGACGCCCTGGGTGAGGAGCACGAGCAAACCTTGCATTTGGCCGCGCAGCGCAGGCGCTGTTTTTTGATCAATGTAGATCTGGCCCGTGACGAAGAAGAAGTCGTAGCAAATGCCGTGAATCAGGATACCGAGGAGTAGCATCCAGACGGTCCCACTGATGGAGGCACCTGCGAAAAGGGTAAAACGAGCAACCCATGCCAGCATCCCCAAAATCAGCATCCACTTCACGCCCAGGCGGGCAAAGAGCAAGGGAATAAGCAGCATGAAAAACAGCTCTGAGATCTGCCCAAAGGACATCTCAACACTTGGATTCTCAAACCACGATAGTCCCAGTTCTGTATTTAGCGTCTTGAAGAAGACGGGTGCGTAGGGGAAGTAAGTACCAAAGGCGATGAAAATCAGCGTCGCTGCTACCATAAAGGTGATGAGCGAGCGTGAGTTGAGCGCTTTGAGGGCATCGACACCAAGAAGTTGCTGCCAGGAAGTCTTCTGGCCACGTGACGGAGGAGGTGTTTTAGGCAGCGTGAAGCTGTAGACACCAAGCAAGACTGCAGCGGCGCCTCCTACGTAAAGTGGTGTCGGGGTCGAATCGGCTTGCAAACCCCAGCCAATCAGTAAACCAGCTATGATCCAACCGATAGTGCCAAACACACGAACGATGGGAAACTCCTTGCCTGGGTTGGTCATGTGCGAGAACGCCAGCGAGGCCGTGAGCCCCAGCGTGGGAAAGTAGCACAGCGCGTGGATGAACAGCAGCGTGAGGAAGAGCGGCGTTCCGGCGAAGCTCGGCATCGCCATCATGGCGGCGCCCGCGATCACGCAGAGCACCCCGAGCACCTTCTCCGAGTCGAAGAACCGATCCGCCACCATCCCGAGGAAGAACGGCGCGATGATGGCGCAGATGGGGCCGAGCGAGTACGCCCAGTTGATCTGGTCGCCCATGTCGATCTGCGTCATGTAGTTGCCCAGCGTAGGCGCCCAGGCGCCCCAGATGAAGTATTGCAGGAGCATCATCACGCTCAGGCGGATCGTCAAGGCTACGTTCATCGCGTGCGTCGTCGGTTGATGGTCGGATCGGGTGCGCGGCAAGGTACGTGCTGGCCGCGAGTTATGGTAGCGCTTCTTGCGAACGCGGCCTCAGCGTGGCAAGCGCCGGGCGGCCTGCACGTGCATCCAGTCGAAGTTGGCCACGCGCCCTAGGCTGACCCACCCCTCGGCCTCCCAGGCCGCCCACCAGGCGTCGTACTCGGGGCGGGCGAAGCGGGCGCGGTCACGGCCCCAGGGCAGCTTGTTGCGCAGCGGGTCGTAGTCGAGCGCGATGCCCCAGGCGTGCGTAGACCACTGCGTGCCGCCACGCTTGCGCCGCTTGTTGTAGCAGCCGCCGTAGTGGTCCAGCCGCAGGTCTTTGATGGCGTCGAGGCCGTAGTGCTGCACCACCGCCGTGAGCACCCGCTGCACCGATTCGGCCACCTTGGCGTGGCAGCGCGTGGTGCGCACGGTCTGCCGCAAGTCCCACGCGAGGCGGTGCGGGTACGGCAGGTCGATGCGCACCAGGTTTGACTCATCGCCCGGTGCGCCGTAGACATCGCGCAGGGCAGCTTCGTTCTCCAGCGGCCACTGGTTCGGGTTGCGCGGATCGGGCGTGACGTCGCGCCAGGGGGCGGGCAGCGTGCCGTAGGTGTCGTGGTATTCCAGCACATCGAAGGCGTGATCGGTCTGCGGTCCCCAGTAGCCGTCGATGGGCCCCGCGTTTACGCCAAGCTCGGTAGCCAGCATCTGGATGAAGGCGATCAGCTTGCGCTTGCGGCTGCCCGTGAGGATGCCGTCGGAGACGGCGCGGGGCGCCAACGCGGCGATCCGGAGCGGCAGCTCGCGGTCGAGGGCCGCCTCGGTGAGGGGGCCGAGGTCGCCGTCCACATCGCGCCCTTGAAAGCCGAGGCGTTTCTGGGCGATGCGGATAGCACTGACGGGGATGTACATGACGGTAGCTGTTGGGTGAGTGGATGCACCACCCTACACAATGCCTGCGTCACGTGCAAGAACAGCGGTGGGTTTTGGCTCTCTCGGCCCTGCGCTGTAGCTTCGGCCCTTCCTGCTTTCTTCCCACTCTCGTCCTGTTCCATTCCGGCATCGCCCGGGCGCTCTGTGACGGCCTCGACCACGACCAGCAAGAGGCATAGGCCATCTTCGGTGTCTACCCCAACTTCAGCTACACGCCCGACGGCGAAACCCTCGTTTTCTGGGCGCAAGGCCAATTGTGGACAATCGGTGTGGATAACCGCGAGCTAACGAATATTCCGTTCACTGTAGATGTGGATCTGACCATCACAGAAGTCGTCCGATTCCCTTTTTCAGTCCATGAGAACCGATTCGATGCCAAGATGCTCACCGATGCTGCCCCCTCGCCCAGCGGCACGCAAACCGTTGTCCACGCGGTGGGTAAGCTGTGGACAACCGAAATGGGCAGCAGCACGGTGCAGCGGCTCACACCGGACGACGACCGCTTCGAATATGCGCCCGCGTTCAGCCCCGATGGCAGGCAACTGGTCTACATGACGTGGAGCGATATGGATGGGCGTGCACACACTGCCAGGTGCGGACGACCCGGCCAAAAACGCGGCAGCCCCGCAAATCATGGAGACTTGCGAGGCTG